>CAZOXD010000373.1:0-1505 GCA_964583525.1 uncultured Pseudomonadota bacterium | reverse complement strand
ATCAACCCTGACCGGATTCCACAAACAGCCATTCATGGAACGCAAACAGATCGAAAAACTGATCCACGCCAGTTGGGACGCGGAGATTCTCCCGGCCTTGACCGAGTTCATCCGCATTCCCAACGAGTCCCCCGCCTTCGACAAGGACTGGGAGAAGCACGGGCACATGCAGCGCGCCGTGGATCTGGTCACGGCCTGGATCGAAAAACAGCAGGTGCCGGGCCTGACCCTGAAGGTTTTCCAGGACGGCTCCCTGACCCCTGTGATCTTCTGCGACATTCCGGGAGACCGCCCGGAAAGCGTGCTCTTCTACGGGCACCTGGACAAGCAGCCGCCCATGACCGGATGGCGCAAGGATCTGGGCCCCTGGAAGCCGGTGCTGAAAAAGGGCCGCCTCTACGGCCGGGGTGGGGCCGACGACGGGTACTCTGTTTTCGCCGCCATCGCCGCCATCCAGGCCCTCAAGGAGCTAGGCCAGCCTCACGGCCACCTGCGCCTGCTCATCGAATGTTCCGAGGAAAGCGGCTCCTCGCACCTGCCGCACTATCTCAAGGCCTACAAGAAGGAGATCGGCGCGCCGGATCTGGTGATCTGTCTCGATTCCGGCTGCGGTAACTACGAGCAGTTGTGGAGCACTATCTCCCTGCGGGGCCTGGTCTCGGCCACGGTGAAGGTGGAGATGCTCTCCGAGGGGGTGCATTCCGGGCTGGCCGGGGGCATCGTTCCCAATCCCATGCAGGCTATGCGGATGCTGCTGGACCGCCTGGAGGACGCGGAAACCGGCCGCCTCAAGCCTGAGGCGCTGCACGTGGAGATTCCCGAGGGCCGCATCGAGCAGGCCCGCAAGGCCGCCCGGGTGCTGGGAGGCGCGGTGACGGGAGACTTCCCCTTCCTGAAAGGCGCGCGGCCCCTGGGGGACGACATCGTGGGACTGTTGCTGGCGGGCACCTGGGAGCCGGCCCTGGCCGTGATCGCACAAGCGGGCCTGCCACAGCCGGGGGACGGCGGCAACGTGCTGATTCCGGAGCTGACCTTCCGGCTCTCACTGCGCATTCCGCCCACCCTGCCGCCCCGTGAAGCCACCGCCACCCTGAAGAAGGTGCTGGAGGCCGACCCACCCTTCGGGGCCCGGGTCACCGTCAGCGCGGGGGGGGAATCCGGTTGGAACGCGCCCGAACTGGCCCCCTGGCTGAAAGCGGCCACGGACACCGCCTCCCGCGAGTTCTTCGGCAGGGAAGCCTGCTACTATGGCATCGGGGGCACGATCCCCTTCATGAGCATGATCGGCAAGCAGTTTCCCAAGGCCCAGTTCCTCATCACCGGTGTGCTCGGCCCCAACGCCAACGCCCACGGCCCCAACGAGTTCCTCCACATCCCCTTCGCCAAGCAACTCACCTGCTGCCTGGTGCGCATCGTCGCGGAACACTACCGGCACTGCGCGGGGTAGGGGGGAGTCTCACCAAGTTGCAAAGAACTGCAACAGCAACATTTCGCGCAAAGCCGCA
>CAZOXD010000372.1:0-1559 GCA_964583525.1 uncultured Pseudomonadota bacterium | reverse complement strand
GCCTTCATGCGGCAGATGGGCTTCGACCGGGAGGACATGGACAAGCCCATCGTGGGAATCTTCAATACCTGGTCCGAGCTCAATCCCTGTCACCGCGGCTTCGCCGAACTGGCGCCGGCTGTGCGGCGGGGGGTGCTGGAAGCCGGAGGGCTCCCAGTGGAATTGCCCACCATCTCCCTGGGAGAGACCTTCCTGCACCCGACCTCCATGCTCTTCCGCAACCTGATGGCGATGGACACCGAGGAGATGATGCGGGCCAGTCCCCTCGACGCGGTGGTGCTGATGGGCGGCTGCGACAAGACTACGCCCGCGCAATTGATGGGGGCCGCCAGCGCCAATATGCCGGCGGTGTTCCTGGCCGCCGGGCCCATGCTCACCGGGGATTGGGAGGGGCAGCGCCTGGGCGCCTGCACCGACTGCCGCCGGCTGTGGGGGGAATACCGGGGCGGCCGGTTGAGCGAAGAGGAACTCGCCGAGGCGCAGGGGCGGCTCATGCCCACGGCGGGCACCTGCATGGTGATGGGCACCGCCTCCACCATGGCCTGCATCGTCGAGGCATTGGGAATGATGGCGCCCGGGGGAGCCTCCGCCCCGGCGGCCTTCGCTGACCGGCTGCGGTTGGGGGTGGAGTCCGGGCGCATCGCCACCGCCATGGTGGACCAGGCGCTCACCCCGGAAAAGATCATGACGGCCCGGGCCTTCGAGAACGCCATCCGGGTGCTGCTGGCCATCGGGGGTTCCAGCAATGCCGTGGTGCATCTGACGGCCATGGCCGGGCGGCTGGGCATCGAGATCGAGCAGGGCATCTTCGACCGCCTGAGCGAGGAAACCCCGATGATCGTCAATCTCAAGCCTTCCGGAGCGTATTACATGGAGGACTTCCACAAGGCCGGGGGCATGCGGGTGGTGCTGCAGGAACTGAAGAACAAGCTGCACCTGGACTGCCTCACGGTGACCGGAAACACCCTGGGGGACCTGCTGGAAGGCCCCTATGCCCACCCCGATTGGCAGGACGTGATCTTTCCCGCCTCGGCGCCATTGCAGGAAAAGGGCGGGATGGTGATCCTGAAGGGGAATCTCTGTCCGGACGGCGCGGTTCTGAAGCGCTCCGCCGCCACGCCCCATTTGATGCAGCACACGGGGCGGGCCGTGATATTCGATTCCCTGGAAGACCTCTCCGCCCGCATCGACGATCCGGCATTGGACGTCACGGCGCAGGATGTATTGGTGCTGCGCAACGCCGGTCCGGTGGGGGCGCCGGGCATGCCGGAATCGGGATACATTCCCATTCCCAAAAAGCTGGCCGGACAGGGAGTGAAGGACATGGTGCGCATTTCCGACGCCCGCATGAGCGGCACCGCCTACGGCACCATCGTGCTGCACATGTCCCCCGAAGCAGCACTGGGAGGGGACGAGCGGGGCGGGCTGGCGTTGCTGGAAAACGGCGATTCGGTCGAGCTGGACGCGGCCGGCCGGCGGCTGGAAATGAAGGTGGCGCAAAGCGAACTGGCGGCCCGCAGGGAGCGCTGGCAACCGCCCCCAATGGACAGCCCACGGGG
>CAZOXD010000371.1:0-1607 GCA_964583525.1 uncultured Pseudomonadota bacterium | reverse complement strand
ATCATGTCCTGCCCTTCCAGCCCCTCCAGGCGGGGTTGAAGATCGGCTGATACCGATGTGATGCGATCCAGAACCGCATAGAAGAAATTGCGGCCGATCACCGAAGCCTCCTGGAGCAGTTTTTTGTTGGCCGGCTCCAGCCGATCCAGCCGGGCCGCGATAACGCCCTGCAAGGTGCCGGGCACATCGAAGGAATCCAGTGCACCAGCCAGATTCCAACTGCCGTTCTCCCGGCGCAGCACACCGGACTCCATCAGGGAGGTCAGCACCTCCTCCACGTAAAAGGGATTCCCCCCGGACTTTTCCTGAATGAATGCCGTCAATTCGGTTGGCGCCTCCCCGCCTTCCAGCAGGGCGGCGGTTAAATCGCCCACCAGGCTGGCGGAGAGGGTTTCCAGTTCCATTTCCCGAAAGCCGGGCACCTCCCCATTCCCCGGAAAGAGGGTAAAGGGCGGGCGGTAGGTGGTCAGGGTGATGGCAGGCACCTGGAAATGGGTCAGCACATAGCGCAGCAATTCCACGGAGGAAGGATCGGCCCAGTGCATGTCCTCCACGAAGAACACCGTTGGGGATTGCCTGGCCTGGGCCTGGAACAATTCCAGCAGCGCGTCGTGAATTTTCTGTTTGCGGAATTCTGGGCTGACCGTGGCCGTTTCCGGATATTCCAATGAGAACAACGCACCCAAATAAGGGATATGCGGCTCGGCGTCGTCCATTACGGCGCGGCAATGGGCATCCAGTTTTTCTCGAACCTGCTTGGGTTTGTCACCTTCTTCAATCCCCCAAGCGTGGCTGATCATATCCACCACAGGAAAGTATGGGATGCCCTGAGTATGGTCGTAGGCATTGCCCGCCATCCACTGGTGACTGCCCTGTACATTCTCCCGGAATTCATCAATCAGGCGGCTCTTGCCAGTGCCCGCCTCGCCCCGTAGGGAAATGATGGAGCCTCTGCCATCCCGCAACCGTTGGATGGCTTGGTTCAGTAGAGCCATCTCCACATCACGTCCAACCAGCCCTGCACGCAGCCCCGCAAAGCGGCGGGTGGCCACCGGACGCTGGCGGGTGTCCAGCACCCGGTACACCTTGACCGCTTCAGACTTGCCCTTGACCTGGGTGGCGGGAAGTTCCTCCAGTTCGAAGACCCGCTCAATGAGCGGTGCGGTATTCACACCTACCAGCAACTGTCCCGCTTCAGCCAGGTCGGAGAGCCGCGATGCGACGTTCACCGCGTCTCCCACGACGCCTATCGCACCCTCGTCCCCCCCTGTTTTGCCGGTGATGACAATGCCGGTGTTGATGCCGGTGTGCATGCTCAGGTCGCGTCCCACCTTGTCCCGGTACCTTGGATTCAGTTCCTCCACGAACTGCTGTATTTCCAGTGCGGCGCGCACGGCGCGCACGGCGTCATCCTCATGGGCTTGGTTCAGCCCAAACACGGCCATCACGGCGTCGCCGATATACTTTTCGACGACCCCCCCATAACGGATGATGACCTGCGACGCCTCCCCAAAGAACCGTCCCATCACCTCGCGCACTTCCTCAGGGTCAAGCTTCTCCGTCATGGCCGTGTAGCCCGCCAGATCGCTAAACAGGACGGTTACCTG
>CAZOXD010000370.1:0-1614 GCA_964583525.1 uncultured Pseudomonadota bacterium | reverse complement strand
ATGGGGTAGGCGGACAAGCCTGTCCGCAACCCGGGGGGATGGGGTAGGCGGACAAGCCTGTCCGCAACCCTTGGCAACCGTCAACCGGGAGACTCCATGCGCTTGGCCTTGGGAGGGTTCGCCCTCGAAACCGTGACCTTCATGCCAGGGGAGAACGGATTGACCGAGTTCGAGGCCGTGGCGCTGCGGGGGGAGCGCCTGCTGCGGGAATTACGGGGCTCCAGTTCCCCGGCGGGGGGCATGATCGCTGCCTGCGAGGAGGCGGGGGTGGAATTACTGCCCCTGGTGTATACGGATGCCGGCGCGGGGCCTCCCGCCACGGAGGAGGCCTTTCAGCACTATCTGGATGAAATCGCTACAGGAATCAACGGGGGAATCTCAACACGGATGGAGGCCGCTCACACCGATTCCCGCAGCGGCCTGGACGGCCTGGTGCTGTTCCTCCACGGGGCCATGGCCACACCGGAGCGCCCCCACGCGGAATTGGACTTCCTGCGGCTGTTGCGGGAACGCATCGGGCCTGAGTTGCCCATCTCGCTGGCCATGGACCTGCACGGGAACATCGATCCGGACTTGCCCGGGTACGTGACGGCGCTGTTCTCCTACCATCACAGCCCCCATATCGACATGGCGCACACCGGCCGGCGGGCCGCCACCGCCCTCATCCGCACGCTGCGGGGGGAAATCCAGCCCCGGGTGACGCTACGCAAGGCGCCCCTGGTGCTGCCCAGCATCTTTACGGCCACGGAGAAGGAACCCCTGCGTTCGATCATGGAAGCGGCGCGGGACTGGGAGCGCAAGGCCCCGGGGTTCCTGGACCTGTCGATCTTCACCGGATTCGCCTATGCCGACGTGCCCCAAATAGGGTTCACGGTGGTGGCCGTGAGTGATGGGGAAACGGAATGGGCCGAACGGGCCGTGGACGATCTCGCCGGCCGCATCGGGGAGCAGCGCGAGCGCCTTTATGCCCGCGAACCGGTGCCAGGCGTGGAGGAAGGTTTTTCCAGGGCCCTGGCCCGGATCGCCAGGGGAGAAACGCCGGTGGTGCTGCTGGAACATGCGGACCGCGGCAACGATTCCACCTATACCCTGCGCAGGCTGCTGCGGGAAAAGGGGCTGAACGCCGCCGTGCCCTACCTATGGGATCCCGTCTCGGTGGAAAAAGCCGTTCGCGCCGGGCCGGGAGCACGGGTGGACCTCGAGGTGGGCGGCCGCTCCTCCCCCAAGGCCGGGGGGCCGGTGAAGGTGACGGGGACGGTACGCTGGGCGGGCGCGAAATCCTACGTGGGCGCCGGACCCCTGCGCAAGGGGGTGCCCGTCGATCTGGGAGCCGCGGCGGTGATCGACGCGGACGGCATCGTCCTCATTCTCACCTCGGCATCCCACACCGCCCTCGATCTGGACCCGTTCGGGCAGTTCGGGTTGAATCCCCGGGGTTTCGACCTGATCCTGCTGCGCTCCAAGACCCACTTCCGGGCCGAGTACGAGCCCCTGGCCAGCGAGATCATCATCGTCGACACACCCGATTGGGGACCCGCGGAGCTGACCACCCTCCCCTACCGCAACGTCCGGCCCGGGGTATACCCGATCACATCGCAGTAGGTGCGGGAAAGG
>CAZOXD010000369.1:0-1639 GCA_964583525.1 uncultured Pseudomonadota bacterium | reverse complement strand
TCCTGAGGAACGAGCGAAGCGAGTGTCTCGCAGGACGTGGCTTTTCCACAATGATTCCTTCTTAACTGAACCGTATTGAATCTGCCCCTCCCTCCGCTTCACCAGCGAAACCCGGCCGAGAGGTCGCCTCCCACCGCAAGCCACCTTATATCGTGGCCTGCCCACGGAATATCGTGGAATGCAAGGAATCCGCTGCCCGGGAAATCCCGGGAAATTTCCCTAAGCTATTAATATCATAAGCAATAACGAATTACCTCCCAAATGGTACGGAGATTGCGATAAGGATGAGTAGGGAATCAAGGCAAAGGGGTCGGGGAAGGGTGCGATCCAATTTCGGCAGGGCGGGCAGGAAGGGGAGATGAACATCCATATAATGCGGCGAATCGCCATGGGAAAAAGGAGGGATTCCCGGACAGGTCCGAGTTTTGGTGAGGTTGTTACTCAACTTCTCCTCTCCATGGGCTTCATCCTCGCGGGCCTGTCCGGGTTTTTCCTCTCCACCAGCGCGGACGCCAGGGAATTCCAGCGCCCCATCAAGATCGGGGTGCTCTCGCCTTATTGGGAAAACACACCACAGTTGGAAGGTCTGCGCGAAGGGCTGGAATTGCTTGGGTATCGGGAGAATATCGATTTCGTGATCGGTCTTCGCTTCACGTCAGGAGATACCGCCGCGCTCCCTGGAGCCTTCAGGGAATTGATGGGGACGGGGCCCGATATTCTTTTCGCAGATAGCCACTGGAGCGCCCTGGCGGTAAAAAAAGCAGATCCCAACGCCCCCCTGGTGTTTCTTTCGGGATTCGACCCGGTGCAGACCGGCTTGGTGGAGTCCTTCGCCAAACCCGGTGGGAATAGTACGGGCTTGGTTTCCTTGTTTTCAGCGCTTCTTCCAAAAATCCTGGAAATCTACACCCGCATCCTGCCCGGCAAAAAACGCTTCCTCACGGTTTTCTCCGAGAATTTCCTGGGGAAAAGATTGGGGACATTGGGAGCCAGGGTGTTGGAGAATTTGCGTCATGCCGAACGGCAATTGCAGATCGATCTGGACATCAAAATCGCCGGGAGCGAGGAAGAAGGGCGCCGAATTTTTGCTTCCGTCCGCCGCAAGGACGTGGACGGAATTCTGATTGCGGATTTCAGCTACAATCTCTTCGGCAAATCCCTTCAGGCCTCCCGGCGGGAAAAGATTCCACTGATCACGGACACCGCCCTCGGCACGGAGGGGGGCGCCCTGGCCAGTTACGGTCCCAATTACGGTGAATTGGGGCGCCAGTCGGCCCGGCTGATGGACAAGGTCATCCGGGGGGTAAAACCGGGCAATATCCCCGTGGAGGTGAATGACCAGATTCTATTCATCATCAATCTGAAAGTAGCCAAGGAATTGGGGATCGAAATTCCCCGGGAAGTGCTCTACCGCGCCGACCGGATCATCCGGTGAGGGAAACGTGAGGAAACCAGCGCCTGGACCGGGAACGGAAACGATGAGGAATTGCTTAAAAATAATCGCCAGGAAGGGAGGTTCGCACCGCTGTTTGCCGTTGCTGGCCGCAGCCTGCGCCGGGCTGCTGTGGTTGCACATCCTCTCCACTCCGGCGCTGGCCAAGGAATTCGAGCGGCCCATCAGGATCGGGGTGGTTTCGCC
>CAZOXD010000368.1:0-1684 GCA_964583525.1 uncultured Pseudomonadota bacterium | reverse complement strand
TGCGCACCAACACGGCCCGCGCCAACGCTCTGACGCTGGAGGCGTACTCCCTGGCAGAGCGGGCGGAGGCCATCAACAATGCGGGATCGGCTCTGGCCCGCACCGCCTGCACCACCTCTACCGCCCCCGGCGCCGTGATGGGAACCCTTTCCCCCCCGCTCCAACTCCCGCCGCCGGGGAGCGCCGCTTCCCTGCGGGCGCTGGAGCGGGCCTGGAGCGAGCAGATCGTCTACCTCTCCGACACCGGGGTGGACCTTTTCCTGCTGGAGCACTTCACCCGCCTGGAAGAACTGGCCCGGGTCACCGCGCTGGTGAAGAATCTCAGCGATGCGCCGGTGCTGGCGCTGCCGGTGTTCGACAGCAGCGGCACTACCGGGGACGGGGTACCTCCGCTCGAGGCCGCCCTGCGTCTGGAGGACGCCGGAGCCGATTCCCTGGGCGCCGGATGCGCAATGATCGGAGAGGCGCTGCCGGAATGGATGGAAGACTTGTCGCAAGCGGGATTGCCCACCGCCCTGTTCGCCCGCGTGGGAGATTCTCCGGAATCCGGGAACCGGACACCGGAAGAATTCGCGGCGTATCTGGCGCATCTGACGTCCCGCGCCGGGAATGGCATCTCCATCCTGGGTGGATGCTGCGGTGTCACCCCGGATCATATCCGGGCATTGGCGGTAGCATTGGAGAAGAGGCCGGATCACATTCGCTGAAAATTCGCACGAATTTGCAGAATTCCACTTGCCCGTTGCCCTTGGTTTCAGGCCCGGGGGGAAAGCATTCATAGCTCATATTTATGTATACAAATTTATACCATTTAATTTAGTTCCCCCCCCCCATTTGCAATTCACTCCCAACCTATCCGAATATGGAAGTCCTTCACCCCACAGCGTTGTCCTGAAAGGGGACGACCATGGCATCACCGGAAGCCAAGCAAAAACTCACTGCGGTGTTCGTCACCGACGTGGTGGGGTACAGCCGCCTGATGGGCGACGACCACCATGCCACCGTCAAGACCCTCGCGGAATACCGCCAAGTCTTCTCTTCCCATATTGACCGGGCGCAAGGCCGAGTCGTGAACGCTCCCGGGGATTCCATCCTGGCTGAATTCGAGAGCGTGGTCGATGCGGTGAACTGTGCCGTGGAAATCCAGCGGGCACTGGCCGGGCGCAACAATCGGTTACCCGAGCAGCGGCGGATGCACTTCCGCATCGGGGTGAACCTGGGCGACGTGCTGATCAAGGATGGAGAGTTGTTCGGGGACGGGGTGAACATTGCCGCCCGGCTGGAATCCCTTGCCGATCCCGGAGGCGTCTGTATATCCCGCACCGTTTACGATCAGGTTCATACCCGTCTGGACTTGGGTTACGATTACCTGGGCGAACGCAAGGTCAAGAATATTTCCACCCCCGTGCGCGTCTACAAAGTGCTGCTGGAACCGGGACAGGCACCCACGCGAACGGAGCGCGCAATCAGGAAATTCGCAAGGAGTTGGCGCAAGGCCGCACTGGCGGCAACGGTGGCCGGGTTGGTGGCGCTGGTGGCGGCGCTGACCTGGAATCTTTACCGGCAATCCGTGATCGAATCCGCCCTTGCCGCCTTTGAAAAGGAAGCCGCGTTTCCCCTTCCGGACCGGCCTTCCATCGCCGTGCTGGCCTTCGACAACCTGAGCGGAAATCCGGACGACCAA
>CAZOXD010000367.1:0-1714 GCA_964583525.1 uncultured Pseudomonadota bacterium | reverse complement strand
ATTTCCTTCCGGCTTCGGGCCGCCCCTCCTTCCTTGGCTTTTGAACAACCGGCGGGTGGAAGAACGGGCGGCGGTTTCCCGGCAGCCAGCGCGGAGGTGCGGCACAGCCGCGAAATTTTCCCCTGCATCCAGGGAAATCCCAGGATCACAACTGCCGGGCCTGCCCCCCCTGGCCCCGGGTTGAATTGCGAATCACGCATCCGGGGCGTATCCCATCGTATCATCGCCGCAAGGGGATGGGCATCGGTTTTGGAATGAAAAAGCGAATACCCCAGGGAGGGGAAGGGCCGTTTGGGTATGGCTGGAGGGAGAGGCTCCATCAGTGGAAAAACGAACTACCTTGGAACCGCCGATAGACGCAGATAAACGCGGATGGAAAAGCGGACTGCCTACTCCACCCCATGCATCCGGAATGGTCCCGCCGGACGGAGCGGGCAAAACATGCGCAAGACGGCAAGGCCCGGCTCAACCCGTCGCCCTCGCTCACGATGAAAAGCGGCCGGCGTTAAGCCGGCCGTACTCAAGGCGTCAAAGCCGCTATGGTTGCTTCGGGCGAGGTTTCCAATCCTGCAGCACAATGGGCCTCTTGTCCGGGGCGGTTTGGTCCCTGTCGGGGTCGGCCGTCTCGTCTCCAAGGTAGAGTACGTTCGGAGTCGCCACCTCGTCGATGTAATAAATGGTGTATATACTCTCGACTCCCACGACTGCATCCAATTCGTACGCGGTAACCAGGGCCTCGCCAAGGGTGGCGCTCACCGGCCCGCCCGTGGTGTAGGTTCCCGATTGCGGCGTACCGGGTGTCTGGGCGCCGGTGCACGTGTTGTCTGTCGATGACCAGGTGTTTTCGACCATCGTAAAAGCACTGGCCGTGAAAGTGAAGATTTCTTCAGAGTCGGGAGAGGGAATTGGTCCGTCGGTATAGCAAACCGCCCAGGTGCCCACCAGACTGGGCGCTCCGTTTCCGTTGACCTGTTTGATCAAGTAATTATTGATATCCAATTGCTCGGGATACCCATCATCGTCCAGCGGCGGTTCGAATCCTAAATATATTCTGTTCGGAGTGACTCCGGTATCGAGGTAGAATAATGACTGGAAGGGAGTTTCGATGAAGGGCGTGCCATAATAGTCTATCTCGAAAACATCCTTCGCCACCCCCACCGTCCAATCGCTGAACCCGTAGGACCCGTTGTCGTTATATTGCTCAACTGCGTAGGTATCGTGAAGAGTTACCACTTCGGAGGTTTTTAGAAATGCCACTTTCTCCGCCGTGACCGTGGTGCCCGCCAAGTCCGCGTCTTTGCTGCCAGCGAAACTCAAGCTAAATGTCACCTTATGATCTTGTAACGGGAGACCAGAGCAATCATATGAATAATACGAGGTTTCTTTGTTCGAACCATTTGTGCCACTGAATGTGAATTCACTTATTTCACTATGACTTAATGGGTCGTCCCCGATACTGCACTCGTTGTGATAGGTCCCATCGATGTTAGAACCTTCCTGGAACCCAGCGCTCCCGAGCGCGGCCAACAATGCCTCTCCATCGTTGGTGATGGACAGCTTCAGCTCGTGGAGTTCCACAACGGATATGCCGGTTCGGGTGAATTTCACCCGAATCCGCTCTCGTCCGGCGTCCCAGGTTGCCTCGATGAGACCGGCAGGGTCATCCGGCGTCCCTTCTTGCGCCGTAATACTGCCGGCGTTGATGGTGACGCTA
>CAZOXD010000366.1:0-1722 GCA_964583525.1 uncultured Pseudomonadota bacterium | reverse complement strand
ATTTCCTTCCGGCTTCGGGCCGCCCCTCCTTCCTTGGCTTTTGAACAACCGGCGGTGGACAACCGGCGGGTGGAAGAACGGGCGACGGTTTCCCGGCAGCCAGCGCGGAGGTGCGGCACAGCCGCGAAATTTTCCCCTGCATCCAGGGAAATCCCAGGATCACAACTGCCGGGCCTGCCCCCCCTGGCCCCGGGTTGAATTGCGAATCACGCATCCGGGGCGTATCCCATCGTATCATCGCCGCAAGGGGATGGGCATCGGTTTTGGAATGAAAAAGCGAATACCCCAGGGAGGGGAAGGGCCGTTTGGGTATGGCTGGAGGGAGAGGCTCCATCAGTGGAAAAACGAACTACCTTGGAACCGCCGATAGACGCAGATAAACGCGGATGGAAAAGCGGACTGCCTACTCCACCCCATGCATCCGGAATGGTCCCGCCGGACGGAGCGGGCAAAACATGCGCAAGACGGCAAGGCCCGGCTCAACCCGTCGCCCTCGCTCACGATGAAAAGCGGCCGGCGTTAAGCCGGCCGTACTCAAGGCGTCAAAGCCGCTATGGTTGCTTCGGGCGAGGTTTCCAATCCTGCAGCACAATGGGCCTCTTGTCCGGGGCGGTTTGGTCCCTGTCGGGGTCGGCCGTCTCGTCTCCAAGGTAGAGTACGTTCGGAGTCGCCACCTCGTCGATGTAATAGATGGTGTACAGATTCTCGACTCCCAACACTACATCGAGTTCGTACGCGGTAACCTGGGCCGCGCCAAGGGTGGCGCTCACCGGCCCGCCCGTGGTGTAGGTGCCCGGTTGCACCGTACCGGGTGTTATGGCGCCGGTGCACGTGGTGTCTGTCGATGACCAGGTGTTTTCGACCACCGTAAAAGCGCTGGCCGTGAAGGTGAAGATTTCCTCATAGTCGAAACCGGGTCCTTCGTTATAGCAAACCGCCCAGGTGCCCACCAGACTGGGCGCTCCAATTCCGTTGACCTGTTTGATCAAGTAAGCATTGATATCCAATTGCTCTGGATACCCATCGGGGTCCAGCGGTGGTTCCAATCCATAATAGATTCTGTTTGGAGTGACTACGGTATCGGGATATAATAATACCTTTAAGGGGGATTCGGTGAAGGGGTTGCCGTAAGAGTCTATCTCGAAAACATCCTTCGCCACCCCCACCGTCCAATCGCTGAACCCGTAGGACCCGTTGTCGTTATATTGCTCAACTGCGTAGGTATCGTGAAGAGTTACCACTTCGGAGGTTTTTAGAAATGCCACTTTCTCCGCCGTGACCGTGGTGCCCGCCAAGTCCGCGTCTTTGCTGCCATCGAAGCCTAAACTATATGTGTACTCTATTACATTGGCCAGGGGACCAGAGCAATCAAATGACAAATAATTGCTTTCTGTTTGGGAATGATTTGTCCCACTGAATGTGAATTCATTTATTTGACTATGACCTAATGGGTCGTCGAAGATAATGCACTCGAAGTAATAGTTTCCATCGAAGATAGAACCTTCCTCGAATCCAGCGCTCCCCACCGCGGCCAGCAGTGCCTCTCCATCGTTGGTGATGGACAGCTTCAGCTCGTGGGTTCCTACAACGGATATGCCGGTTCGGGTGAATTTCACCCGAATCCGCTGTTGTGCGGCGTCCCAGGTTGCCTCGATGAGACCGGCAGTGTCATCCGGCGTCCCTTCTTGCGCCGTAATACTGCCGGCGTTGATGGTGACGCTA
>CAZOXD010000365.1:0-1763 GCA_964583525.1 uncultured Pseudomonadota bacterium | reverse complement strand
CCCCTATCCGACATCCTCATCCGGGGGCAGCATGGCCGACTTGCTCAAGGAAGCCGGGTTGCGCAGGGTCCATCGCCCGGCGTCCACCTGGGCCAGAAAGCTTTCCAGATGCCCGTTGAAAGCCTGGGGATCCTCCAGGTTGATGGCATGGCCGCACCTGGGCATCACGATCAGCGCGGCGGAGGGTATGGCGCGCTTCATGAGCAGCGCCGGTTCCAGGCAGGGTTCGTCCTCATCCCCGGTCATGATCAGGGTGGGGATGCGCAGGTCGCGCATCTCCGGCTCCAGTTGGCCAACCGAGGGCCGCTTCCTCTGCACCCCGCGCATGGTGTTGGCATGGCCGATGGCGGAAGATGCCGCCAGACGGTCGTAGAACTCCTGGAAGCCGCGCGGGTCCTTGTCCTGGAATTGTACGCGGGTCGGCCCGCGCCCGTAGAACTCGGCGCTTTTTTCCATCCCTTCGTTCTCGAACCGATCCGCGATCATGTCCACTTCCTGTTCGAACTTGGAGCGGTCCGCGTCGCTGCCGTAGCCGCACCCGATCACCGTCAGGGAGTGCGCGCGCTCCGGGTGCCGCAACCCGAAGATGAGGGCGGCGTATCCGCCCATGGAAGCGCCCACGATGTGCGCCTTATCGATCCCGAGGAAGTCCAGCATCCCCAGGATGTCCGCCACGGCGATGTCCTGGGAGTAGCTTTCCGGAGTTTCCGGCACGTCCGACGGGGGAAAGCCCCGGGCATTGTAGGCGATGCAGCGGTAGCGGCGCGAGAAATGGCGCACCTGGGGTTCCCATCCGCGCAGGTCGTCCGCGAACTCATGGATGAATAGTACCGGGGCGCCTTCCCCGGTATCCTCGTAGTACAACTCGATTCCAGCGACGGCCGCCTTGGGCATGCTGTTCTCCGTGTGTTGAACCAGGAATTCCCCATAGCTTGCTACGGGGATGTTGTTGTTGCTGTTATGGAGTAGCGTTTTTATGTGAGCGAGAAAAGCGAAAAAGATTTGGTCAAAAAGGACCACCATTGTGCCTAGCAAATTCATTAGATAAAAATATGCAAGAGAATAATTCCTTGGGTGTCTCATTGGGTTCAGTCACCGGGTTTCCAGCAGCAAATCGGCCAATTCGGAGAATCCCTCCCCTCCCCGGGCCGTGGTGATCCAACGGGGCGGCGTCGCAATCAAATCGGAAAAGTCACGCACGTTGGCCACCCCCACGGCATTGGGGAAGTAGCCGAACATGGGCTCGTCGTTGGGGGAATCCCCGGCGAACACCACCGATTCCCGCACCGCCGACAGGTCTTCCCCGAATACCTCCTGGAACAGGCGGCCGGTCATTCCCAATTTGTCGTACTCGCCGAACCATCCGTTGACGTGGATGGAACTGACCTTCGCCCTCGCCCCCGCTTCCTCGAAGAGCGCCACGATTCGGGACACCGCTTCCCTGGGAAGGGGTGGGACATCCTCGCAAAAGTCGATGGCCAGGTCCGCTTCCCGGTAGGGTTGATCGCTGGCCACGGCGCAGCCGGGGACTTCGGCCAGGATTCTGTCCCGCACCGCATTCAACCGCTCGCGGTCCTCCGCGCGTTCGGCGCTGTTTTTCCAATAGCCGCGTAGCATGCGCCGGTTTTCCCGGTCGTAATGAAAGTAGAAGGCGCCGTTCTCCCCCACCACCGCGTCCGCCGGCCACATGCGGGCGATGTGATCGCACCAGCCGGCCGGCCGGCCGGTGATGGGCGCCACGCGGATGCCGGCCTCATGCAGCC
>CAZOXD010000364.1:0-1766 GCA_964583525.1 uncultured Pseudomonadota bacterium | reverse complement strand
TGGAATCCACGATGAGGCTGGACTCCGTCCATGCCGCCTGCGGGGCTCTCCTTCCGCCACTATCTCCACCACGAATCCCACCGTCTGCCCCGGCTTCCCCCCGGGGATGATGAGGGCGCTGCTGCCCCTGCTGATGTGGGGGCTGCTCCTTCCCTCCCTGCCGGATCAGGCCACAGCCAAGCCCCGCAAGGCGCCCTATGCCGCCGCCGTATTGCCTTTCGAGGACAACCGCAATCCGGGCCGCCCCGATTGGCTGGGCCGCTACCTGTGGGAGGCGGTCCACGCCAGGCTGCTCCGCGCTCCCCGCTCCGCCGTGCTCCCCCTGGAAACCTCTTATATGTGGGCGCGGAAACTCGCCGGGACGGGGCAGGCCGTGCCCAGCCCCGCCTTCCTGAAAAAGATGGGCGTGGACGTGGCCCTGGCAGGGAGCACGCAGGTCGTGCTTTCCCTGGGGAACGTGAACCTGCGGCTGGTGGGGCTCGAGGGCGACCTGGTGCCCCCCGCGGCCCTGGAATTCCACATTCGCCTGGAGCGGGACCCGCCCGCCTCCGTGCTGCGCCGGATCATGACAGCCCTGCGCGCGGGGTTGGAGATCGCGGAGGGACGGGGCATGCCGCCCCTGCCGGAAACCTGGCCGGAAGTGGAAAAGGTGTACACCCTGCTGGAGAGGATTCCCGTTGCCAACGCCGAAGGCGCGCGGCCCCGGCTGATCGCCCGGCTCGAGCCTCTGATGGACCATCCCACCCTGGGCGGACGGGTGCGCCAAGCCCTGGCATTGATGCACCTGGAGCAAGCCATGCTCCATGCGGCCAAGGGACGCAGGCGCCGGGCAATGCTGCGGAAAGCGCTCGCCCACATCAACGCAGCCCTGACGGCGGACCCCCTCGACCTCTCCCGCCAGACCCTCAAGGGGGAGATCCATTATTTTCTCGGCGATTTTTTCGAGGCCAAAACGGAGGCCTCCATCGCCCGCATCAAGAATCCCCTCAACGCCCTGGCCTTCGTCGTGCTGGGGTTGGTGTCCGGAATTTCCACCGGGGAGGCCACGGAGAATTTCAAGCGGGCCCTGGCAATGGACCCCTTTCTGCGCCAATCGGAACGCCCACCCGGGTCCCCGCCGTTCCAGGGGGGACTGCTGGAGCCGTACTTCGTCAAATGGGAGGAATTGCGGGCCCGGAACCAGCACCTGGGCCGGCCGGAATATCAGGAATTGTTGGCCCAAGGCATCGAACTATTCGAATTGGGCAATTGGGAGGCCGCGAACGAGGCCCTGCGAAATGCAGTGAAGCTGGAGGAAGGCGACTATACCCCCTGGCTCTATCTGTATCGCATCATGGTGGAAACCGGAGCCGCGGAGGATGCCGTTCCCCTGCTCCGGCAACTGGCGCAGGAAAATCCCTACCAGACTGAAATCCTGCTCCACATGGGCATCGCCCTCAAGGTCAGCGGGGAGCACGAATCCGCGCGGAATGTGCTCCATCGTTACCTGCAGGAACAGCCGGACGACCCCGACGCTCTCTACCACCTCTCCGCCATCGACGCGGGCGCGGGACGGTGGAAGGACGTGCTCGCGTCCATGCGCTCCCTGGTGCGCCTCCAGCCCAACCGGGCCGAATTCCGGGTCGGCCTGGGTGTCTCCCAGGAAAAGCTGGGGGACAGCAAATCCGCCCTGAAATCCTATTCCGAAGCCCTGCGCCTGGACCCCAACAACAGGGAAGCGCGGATCAATCTGGCCCGCCTGCGCGGAAGATAGCACGCGGGAAAGC
>CAZOXD010000363.1:0-1770 GCA_964583525.1 uncultured Pseudomonadota bacterium | reverse complement strand
AAAAAAAAGGTGTGCCGCCTACGTGGTACTGGAATGGGTTAGGGGGGACGCTTACCACGCAAACGACACACCTTAGGGGACGACCTTTTATAATCGTCTTTGGAATCCGGTGTGTGAATATTTTATTCTTTTTTCTCTTTCCGGCTCCTGATCGATTCCGCCCGATTGATTACGATAGCCACACGTTGGGATTCATCCAACAGGGTGATTCCAACCCGGCTTTTTTACGAAACTGAACCTGTACTGTCCTCTACACCAGATTTATGCCGGAGGCAACGGTTAAAATCATCGAGATACGGAAAATACGGGTCCACCTCAGTCGCGATATTTTCGCAGCCGCCGCTGGTACAGGTCGGGATCTCGGCGAAATAATGAGACCAGAACCGGCTCAAATGACTACCGGCATTTTTTGGGGCGTTGATTGTCGTTGTCATGGTTTCCAACCTAATCCCCTCGGTTATCCCTCATGACATTTTGCAATAGTTCCATTACAGCAGAAGAAGTTGGACTCAGAATAGGGGGAATATGGAGAAATCATGGAGGACCAGGGAGGGGGTGTTCCGGCGGAGCCGCCATCCGTGAGAGCATCGAGCATGCATATCTCCCTTTGCCGGGCCGGATACGGGCCAATTTTGCGCGAGGAATTGTTGGCTTTCCATACCCAATGGCTTGAATCCCTATCCCCACACACGGAATCCCTCCCCCGCATCGGGCAGGAGGAAGAGAGTTGGCTGGCCTGGGAGCCGGCCCGCGCTTCCAGGGGAGGGGCTTCCCTGGCGGTGCCCCCGCTGATCTTCGAGCGGCAGCGGCTTTCCGGCGCACGCTTTCTCCCGGCGGATTCCATCCCCTCCTTGGTGGGGGCCTTGCTGGCGGATCTCGCGCAAACTCGGCCCTCCCCCCACCCATCCCCCCGCACTGGTACGCCGGAGCCGCTACTGTTACACGCCTTCGCCCCCGAAGCCGCCCAGGCGCCTTCCCTGGCCGGCCGGGCGGCACGGGTGGCGGACCGCTTGGAGGAACGGGGACGCACCCATCCCGATGGCGAACGGTGGCGCTTCGAACGGGTTTCCACCCCTCCGGATCGGCCCGGAATCGGCGCATCGGACTCATCTCCGGCGGACACGGTATGGCAGGTGTGCTGTGTGCCGGGAGGCGCCTGGAGCGCCATCGGCCCGGCGCGGGAGTTGATCGACTCCGAACCTGGCGGGGCGCACCGGATGCGGATGGATCCCGGCGCTCCGTCGCGCTCCTACCTGAAGATCGAGGAGGCGCTGGCAGTGACCGGATGGCGGCCCGGCGCTCGGGAGCGGGTGATCGATCTGGGAGCCGCGCCGGGAGGCTGGAGTTATGCCATGCTCAAACGGGGCTGCCGGGTGTTGGCGGTGGACAACGGCCCCCTGAAAATCGCGGATTTGGACACGCTTCCCGGGCAACTCCATCATCTGCGGGAAGACGGAATGCGCTTCCGGCCTCCCGGCGATTGGCTTCCGGCGGACTGGCTGCTGGGTGACATGCTGATCGCCCCCGGCGCCTGCCTGGGACTGCTGCGGAAATGGGTGGCCGGGGGCTGGGCGCGGCGCTTCATCGTCAATATCAAGCTGCCGCAAAAACACCCCTTGCGGGCTCTGGCGCCCCTGCGGGAATTCCTGGCGGAAATTCCCGGGCTAAACTGGCGGATGCGCCAGCTTTACCACGACCGGCGGGAGGTCACCCTGATGGGAGAACTGGCCCGCACCTCCCTGGCTGCACCACCAGGGAAAGGCACGGCGA
>CAZOXD010000362.1:0-1771 GCA_964583525.1 uncultured Pseudomonadota bacterium | reverse complement strand
GGAGCAAGGCGTCTCGAAGGGCGATACGCATGTTTTTATGACGCTATGTATAATACCACTTTGTAGGTACAGGCCGCGATTTGCCATGGAATGGGAGGACCAGTTGAATGAGTCCTCATGCTCCAATGGCTGTAGCGCGGCGATGCTATTTCGTCCCGCCGGAGGCCAAAACCATTTCCATGCGTTTTTCCGCCACCCGCTAGCCGTCCGGGGCCGGCTTTAAGGGTAGCCATAGCACAATGGAAAGCCCCTTTCCTCCCGGGCCCGGCTCCGCGGACGTGCCCCCACCGTGGGCTTCCATGCAGCGGCGGGCGATGGCCAGACCCAGCCCTACCCCGCCGGTGGCGCGGCTGCGGGCGGAATCGGCCCGCACGAAGGGTTGGAAGATATTCTCCATCATCTCCCCCTCCACCCCCGGCCCTTCGTCGCTGACAGAGATGCGCGCGTTCCCTTCCCGGGTCTCCACCACAATGCGCAGGGCCGTTCCGGCGGGTGCGTGGGCGATGCCGTTGCCGATCACGTTTCCCAACGCCCGGTTCAACAGGGTGCGGTCTGCGATCACTTCTTCCGCGCCGGGGGAGACCTCCACCTGGAGTTCCACTTCCCGGGCGTCGGCTTCGCCGCCATGGGCCGCGGTCACACCGGCGAGCACCTCGGCCAGGGAGAGCTTCTCGCCACGGAGGGTATAGGGAGCGGAGTCCAGCCTGGAATAGGTCAACAACTCGTCGATGAGGGCTTCCATGGCGTCGGCTTGGCGTTCCACCCGGGCCAGCGGTTCTTCCGAGGCCGGCCCGCCTTCCTGCCGGGCCAGTTCCATGGCGATCCGCAGCCGGGCCAGGGGCGAACGCATCTCGTGGGAGATATCCGCCAGCAACTGCTTGTGCCCATCCACCAGCATTTGCAGGTTCTCCGCCATGGAATTGAAGCTATCCGCCAACTGCCCGATCTCGTCACGCCGCTGGATGGGAATTCGCACCGACAGGTCGCCTTTGCCCAGGGCCGTGGCGGCCGAGGCCATCTTCCTCAAGGGGCGCGCCATATGGTTGGCGAGGGGCCAGCTGAGCAGAAGCAGAACGATCAGGAACACACCCAACCCGGTCAGGATTTCCCAATGCCGCCCATCCCGCCTCCATCGTCCTCCCTTGAGCAGGGTCACGAAGAACACGCCCTCCTCCCCGGAAGGAAGCATGATGGGCAGCCCCGCCGCAAACCGGCCTTCGCGGTGGAAGTTCAGCAAATCCCCCTCATCCCGGATGGTGAGAATTTCGGCCGCGGTGGGAAGCACCACCCGCGGGTCGTCCACCCTTTCGTCGATGAGCACCGCCAATTCCTCCCCACCCGGCCCCAGGATGACCGCGCTGACCGACGTGTGGCGGGCCAGGGGGGAAAGGATATCCGTCATCCTGCGCCCATCGATGCCCGCTTCCAGGAGCTTGACGGCGATATCCCTGGCCACGGCCACCTCACTCAAGGCCCAGGAGCGCACCCGCCCGTCCTGGCGCAGGAAGGAGTGGAAGAACACCACGCCGAATGCCCCGGCCTCGCTGACGGTGATCGCCAGCAAAATCCACAGGTAGAATTTGAAAATCAAATGCCGAGAAAACATGGCGATCCTGGCTGGAAGCGGTCTTAATAAATTCGTGATCGCCGCGTGCTTCGAGACGCGCGCGTGGCGCGCTCCTCAGCAACGCGGCTTATAGAGCCCGATTCCCTGTGATCCAGGGCCGGACAGGCTTGTCCGGCCCGTCATTGAAATCCAGGGCCGGACAGG
>CAZOXD010000361.1:0-1802 GCA_964583525.1 uncultured Pseudomonadota bacterium | reverse complement strand
CGAATCACACGGTAACAAATCACAACATGGCAAAGTCAAGCCCGAGTCCATGAAGCCCGTTGCCTCAGCCGATGACCCCGATCCTCTTGCATAGAATTCAAGGTCTGCAATTCCCGGAAAATCCAGCATGGCCCATCCCGCACGACAGGCACACCGCACGAATCGCCGTTCATTTCTCAATGAAGGGCTTCCACCCCTGATCGCCGTGGTGGGACCCACAGCCAGCGGGAAATCCGGTTGGGCCATGGAATTGGGCGAGCGCTTCGGGGGGGAGATCGTCAATACCGACTCCATGCAAGTGTATCGTCACTTCGATATCGGCACCTCCAAACCCTCCCCCGGAGAACGGGAGCGCATTCCCCATCACCTGATCGACGTGGCCGACCCGGATGAAGACTATTTCGCGGGGCGATATGTCTCCGATGCCAGGAACGCCCTGACCGGAATCGTGGCGCGGGGGCGCCTGCCCATTTTGTGCGGGGGCACGGGCTTGTATTTTCGATCGCTGCTTTTCGGCTTGGCCGAAATTCCCGCTGTGCCCAAATCCATTCAATCCGATGTGGAGGAGTTCATCGCCCGGAAAGGCGCCGCGGAATGCCACAAGGAACTGGCGAAGGTTGACCCAAACTCGGCTGCGGTCATTCATCCCAACGATCCTGCGCGGGTGGCCAGGGCGCTGGCCGTCTACAAGGCCACGGGGAGGCCTCTGAGCACCTTTCATCGCGTCACACCCTTCCGTGCCACGGCGCCGGACCATCTTTCCGTGGGAATCCAAATGGAGCGGGAGACACTCTACCGCCGAATCAACGACCGGGTGCGCGCCATGCTGAAGGCCGGTTGGCTGGAAGAAGTGCGGGACCTGTTGGAAATGGGATGCTTCCCCAGCCTGAAACCCATGCGGGGCATCGGATATCGCGAACTGGCCCGGTTTCTGAAGGAAGGTGGAGACCTGGAGGCCGTGACGGAGGCCATCGCCACCCGCACCCGGCATTATGCCAAGCGGCAGTTGACCTGGTTCCGCAAACACCCCGGCGTGCATTGGCTCGATCCCGGGGACCTGCCGGGATTGTTCCGGCTGACGGAAAATTTCCTGGAAAATTCGGCAAATACCTCTTGAAATCAATGCCCCAGGGTCGTTACTCTTAGGATCGATAATCAACGCGGAAATTGACGGGCGGCTATCCAGGAGCTAGGCAACGTGACCACGGAACGCATGGATGTTCATACGATCGGCAACAATACATTTGCCGTATTCGCCAAAGAGGAAAAAGGCGGTGTATGGATGCTTCAGTTCTTTTGGGGGAAAAAGGACTTTCGCATCTACCTGAGCCGGCAAAAGGGCGGCAAGAAATCCAACACTCACGGACCTTTGCTGCGTTCGGAGAAACATGGGGATGTCGCCGTGACCAACCTGCAATACCTCAACGCCTTTGAATGGTACGATTACCAGGGCGTGGCGGGGCATGGCTTGGCCTATGAAGAAACCCGTTGGATCAAGGCGGGCAAGCGCCGTTATGTGGAACTTCCCAAGGATTTTTACGATTTGTCGGTGGAATTGGCCTGCCGGGTCTTCGAATTGGAAAACCAGGACAAAAAACTGGCCGGTTGATCTACTGATCCACGGCGGCAATCGTTCTCCTGCTCCGCCATCCATGTAGACCGTGCCCATAAGGTGCGTAACGCATTGTAATCGCGCCGGTATTTTCGGCTTTTTGCGATCCGCCGCGAGGCGAAAATCACCCCCCCAAATCGGACACCCGGCATGGAACTTTATACGATCATCGCAGCCTTCGCCCTGGTGG
>CAZOXD010000360.1:0-1837 GCA_964583525.1 uncultured Pseudomonadota bacterium | reverse complement strand
CCCGCATTGACGGGCCAGCGGGGGCCGGGTAAAAAGGGTATCCCCCGGTCAGGGCTTCAGGTTGCCCAGCCGTCCGGCGGGAGCGTTACCACACGGAGCATTTCCACACCAAGACCATCCACGAAAACGAAAAGGCGGCCATGAACGGTGTACTGGCGGGAATCCGGGTGCTGGACTTCGGGCGTTATATCGCGGGCCCGTTCTGCGCGACCATGTTGGGGGACATGGGCGCCGACGTGATCCGCATCGAGCGGGTGGACGGCAGCGAGGACCGCTTCCTGGCCCCCCTGGCGGAGGGCGGCGAAGGAGGCACCTTCCTCCAGATCGCGCGCAACAAGCGGGGCATGACCCTCAACCCCATGAAGCCGGAATCCCGGGAGGTGATCAAGCGCCTGGTGACCACCGCGGACGTGGTGGTGGCCAACCTGCCCCTGCCCACCCTGGCGGCGATGGGCATCGACTACGATGCGCTGCGGGGCATCAAGGAAGACATCATCCTCACCCACGTTTCCGCCTTCGGCAATTCCGGGCCGTATGCGGAGCGGGTGGGCTTCGACCTGCTGGGACAAGCCATGTCCGGGATGATGTACCTGACCGGGCAGGAAAACGCGCCGGTGCGTTCCCAGGTGCCCTACGTGGACTACTCGACGGCGCTCTTCGCCGCCTTCGGCACGCTGACCGCCCTGATGGCCCGCCAGCAGACGGGCCGGGGCCAGATCGTGGAAGCCTCCCTGCTCTCCTCCTCCCTGGCTCTCAACAACAATTTCCTGGCCGAGGAGGCGGTGCTGGGGTTGGACCGCAAGCCCCATGGCAACCGGGGCTTTCACCACGCCCCCAACGACGTGTTCACCACCAGGGACGGCGCCATCGTAACCATGGTGGTGGGCAATCCTCTCTTCAAGCGCTGGGCGGTGCTGATGGGCGAGGAGGAACGGTGGCTGGGCGACGAACGGTTTTCCAGCGATATCGAGCGGGGAAACAACGGCCAGTTGATCAGCGATCGCATGGCCCAATGGTGCGCGGAACGAACCACCGATCAGGCCGTGCGGGAACTGGAAGCGGCCCGCATTCCGGCAGGGCCGGTATACACACCCGCCGAGGCCCTGGCGGACCCCCATGTCAAGGCGCGGGAGTTGTTCAAGTACACCGATTATCCCGGCCTGCCCACCCCGGCCCCCCTCGCCGAAACGCCCGTGCGCCTGTCCGGTACGCCGGGCACAATCCGCACCCGGCCCCCCACCCTGGGGGAACACACGGATGAAATACTCGCCGAATTGGGATTTGCAGCGGCCGAAATCTCGCAACTGCGGGAAGCGCGGGTGATCTAGGGGTCGGTAGAGCCACCGGAGAATCTCTGCGCGGCTCACTCATCGCCGGACAGGGGGGGCAGTTGATAGGGGTGGTCCGCGGCCAGGGGGTTTTCCAGATGCCGCCATTCGGATTCCGGCACGTCCCAGGTGATTTCCACCGCGTTGTTATCCGGATCGAGGCAGTAGAAGGAGCGGCTGACCACGTGGTCCCAGACGCTGATCACCTTGTACCCGGCATCCCCGATCTTCTTGTGAAGTACGCTCAACTCCTCCTCCCGTTCCACCGTCACGCTGAAGTGGAACATTCCCGTACCTTCCCGGGGCGGGAGGGGGGCAGCGCCGTCCACCTTGAACAGGGCCAGATCGTGATGGTGGGTGCCGCAGGAATAGAAGCGCATCCCTTCCCGGTGCCCCGACAGTTCAAACCCGAGCAGGCGGTAAAAGGCCTCGGAGGCATCCAGGTCCCGCACCTTGAGGACCACATGATTGATTCCCTTCAGAGCCATGGATTTTCCTTTGGAGTTGGA
>CAZOXD010000359.1:0-1837 GCA_964583525.1 uncultured Pseudomonadota bacterium | reverse complement strand
CCCGGGAACCGGGTGGGTCTACATTGCCGGGAGGAATTCCGGGTGGGGAAATCGACAGGGAGAATCGGAGAAATAGGATGAGCGAAGAATCCGGGACCAACCGGCCTGCGATTACCCCCAGAAACAATGGCCCTTTGCTGGTGAAACACCTGGGATCCCTGCGCAACTCCCAGGGAGATCCCCTGGAAACGAAGGAAACCATTGCGCTTTGCCGCTGTGGAGGGTCGGCGCGCAAGCCGTTTTGCGACGGCACGCATTCCAAAAACGGATTTTCCAGCGAAACCGAATCCGGCGGGGATTCAACCCCGGATCGGCGGGACGATTACCCCGGCGGGGAACTGACCCTTCACGACAACCGCAAGCTGTGCGCCCATGCCGGAATCTGTACGGATCGGTTGCAGAATGTGTTCAGGATGGGACAGGAACCCTGGATCGATCCCGACGGCGCATCCTCCGAAGCCATCCGTGAAATCGTGCGCGACTGTCCATCGGGCGCGCTCAGCTACAGCGAAGCGGGTGATTGGCACGGTGAATACGAGCGAGAAGCGGGTATCATGGTGTCGAAAAACGGTCCTTACCACATTGTAGGTGGGATCGGGCTGGAGACGGAACACTGGGCCCAGGGCGC
Source organism: uncultured Pseudomonadota bacterium (assembly GCA_964583525.1). Lineage (GTDB taxonomy): Bacteria > SAR324 > SAR324 > SAR324 > JACQKK01 > CAZOXD01. The sequence continues at coordinate 1,209 of CAZOXD010000359.1, read as the reverse complement.
GTCCCGGGAGCATTATGCCCTTTGCCGCTGCGGCGCATCGAAAAACAAGCCCTTCTGCGACGGCTCTCATTGGGGGGTCGAGTTTCGCGATGGCTAATACAGGCACATGATGAACGGGAGGAATTACCTAAAGATACCGTTGATTGCCCTCCCTTCTTTCCCTGCATTTCTTCGCAAAGGCCGAACATGATCGACGCAGCCATCATCGGCGCCGCCGGATTGTCCGGGTTGGAACTGATCCGCATCCTCTCGGCCCACGGCCAGGTGGAACTGACCGCGCTCACCTCCGGCAAGTACGAGGGCCAGAGGGTGGGGGAGGCCTTCCCGCAGTTGTCCGGGGTGGATCTGAAATTCACATCCCATGACTCGGTGCGCAACGGATGCGATGTGGCTTTCCTGGCCGTGCCCAACCAGGCCAGCCTGGAGTTGGCCCCGCGCCTGATGGAGCAGGGGGTGCGGGTGATCGACCTCTCCGGGGTGTTCCGGCTGCGGGACGTGGCGGTGTTCGAGCGCAACTATGGCCTGGAGCACACGGCTCCCGAGGCCCTGCAGGAGGCGGTGTTCGGGCTGCCGGAAGCGTACCGGGAGGCGATCCCCGGGGCGCGGCTGCTCTCCAATCCCGGCTGCTATCCCACCGGCGCCCTGATCGGCCTGCTGCCCCTGGGGGAACTGGCGGGCACACTGACCGCGCCCCCGGTAATCAATGCGGCTTCGGGCGTATCCGGCGCCGGTGGACGGGTGGAGGACGATTCCACCCTCTTCATGGAGGTCAACGAGAACTACAGGGCCTACAAGATCTTCTCCCACCAGCACACGCCGGAGATCGAGCAGGTGCTGGCCGGCCTCACCCCCTACGACCCGGCCGGCCAGGGGGCCGTGGTCTTCACGCCGCACCTGCTGCCCATCTCGCGGGGCATCCTCAGCACCATCGCCCTGCGCTTCGCCCAGCCCGTGCCGCCGGAGGAGATGCGGCGCCGCTTCGAGCGCTTCGCCGCCGCCGAACCCTTCGTGACCCTGCTGCCGGAAGGCCAATCCGCGGAAGTGAAGATGGCCAATTACTCCAATTCCTGCGTGGTGAGCCTGCACCCGGATGCTAGCGGGCAAAGCTGGATCGTGATCACCGCCATCGACAACCTGATCAAGGGCGCCGCCGGACAGGCCGTGCAGAACATGAACCTGATGTTCGGATGCGGGGAAACCACCGGGTTG
>CAZOXD010000358.1:0-1903 GCA_964583525.1 uncultured Pseudomonadota bacterium | reverse complement strand
CTCCCGATGAAGGCCGAGATGTCGGTGCTGGAAACGCTGCGGCCACTGGAGGCCCGCACCTTCACCGTTTCGGCCAGGGCGACGCAGTTCTCCCGTCCGTCCCCGGGAATGTGGTCGTACACCCCCAACTCCAGCGCCTGGAGCAGGGTGGACTTGCCGTGGTAGCCGCCCCCGACGATCAGGGTCACGCCCCGGGGGATCCCCATCCCGCTGCACGCGCCCCCGTTGGGAAGCTCCACGGTCACCCGCAGGGACTGCGGGGATTGGAAAGGGACGGCCAGGGCGGCATCCAGGGGCAGGTTCTCCACGCCGCTCCTGCGGGGCAGCCGCGCGCCATCGGCGATGAAGGCCACCAGGCCCAGGGATTCCAGGCGCTCCCGGAGAAAGGCGGAATCCTCCACCGCAGACAGATGCGCACCCAAGCCCGCCTCCGGGGCCGCCTCATCCACCCGATCGGCGAACAGGGAGCTGCGCACGATCTCCGGCAGTTCCTCGAAGAGCATCTCCGCGGCGATGCGGGCCCGGATGTTCCGTCCCTGGGCGGGCAGGGACATGGAAAAGCGGGCCTCGATATGGTCTTCACCGATGGCCATGGAGGTGCGCTCCAGGATCTCCTGACCCGGTTCGGCGATGGTGATCACGCCGCTGTTCCCGGTGCCCCGGCGGCCTTTGTTGATGGCCCCACACTGGGCGAAAAAGCGCCGCGTCAGGAAGTCGCGGAAGACGATCTCCCGGACGGCTGAATCCATCTTCCCGTGCGCGGGCAAGAGGGAAAGGGGGAAGCCCGCCGCGCTCCTCGACACCCGGGCCCGGTAGACCCCCGTGCTGGGCGGGGCGTAGGGGTCCTTGGGTATGCGGTCCAGATACAGCTCGAAATCGGGGAAGCGCCACGCGCCCTTCAGCGACTGGTAGGCCCCATAGTCCTGGCCGTCCAGCCCGCGCAGTTGTCCCTGCAAGGCTTCGTTTGGCTTCATGGGAGACACCGCATGGGAAGCTCCGCGGTTTGTGATTCGTTGCCGAATGATTTATACTATAAAATATATTGTACACTATAGTATAAATTCCGCAAGCACCCGGCCGGCAGCCATGAAAAAATCCAGGGAAGAAATTCCGGAAGAAATCGGGAAAGAGAAAGGCGATCCCAAGGCGCTGGGAGAGGATCTGAAAGCGGCGCGGCTGGCCGCGGGCCGCTCCCTGAACGGCGCCGCGCGGCCGGCGAAGATCTCGCCAGCGTATCTCCAGAAGCTGGAGGCGGGGATCGTCAAGAATCCATCCCCTCCGGTGCTGCAACGGCTGGGGGACGTGCTGGGTGTTCCCTATGCCCGGTTGATGGATCTGGCGGGATACGCCCTGCCCTCCGCGGAACACTCCGGCGGGGGGCCGCGGGAACACATACTGGAAAGAGCCCTCCTGGCCGAGGACCTCTCCAAGGAGGAGCGTAAGGCGGTGCGGGCCTTCATAGCCTATTTGAAGGGGCAGCGGTAGGTTGTGGGGGGCAGCGTGGTTTTGGGAACCCGGCCCTGGTAATCCCCGCTATCGATCCAAACCACACCCCGGTACCGAAAGGCCCTGATTGGGTGAGGTGATATACTGAATTTTTATTGGTAAAAGGGAACAACCTGGAACATAAAGGGTGATAATTTCTTCATTGCAAAGGAAGACGGAATGAAAGAAGCCAACCTCCATCTCGAGCTTGGAAACTGTGGCATGGGCATGCCCGTGATCCGTTCCTGGCAGGCATTGAAACCCCAACCTCCGGGTTCGGTGCTCCGGGTAGCGAGCAGCCACCCCTGAGCGGAACCGGACCTCACTGCCTGGTGCAGGCAGTCCGACCACACCCTGCTGGAAATCGTCCGGGAAGGGGATACCAAGTATTTTTACATCCGCAAGGATTGAAAGGTGG
>CAZOXD010000357.1:0-1916 GCA_964583525.1 uncultured Pseudomonadota bacterium | reverse complement strand
CGCGGATGGACGCGGATGAACGCAGATTTATAACGCAACTGCAAAAGCAGCCACTGATGAACACTGATACACGCTGATTTGCACTGCGCACTGTCCGCGCAAAGACGCAAAGTCGCAAAGAACTGCAACTGCGAAAGGCTCGCGCAAAGACGCAAAGAACTGCAACCGCAAATGCAACCTCACCCTCGCCATTTGTCGTTAGCAATTCCTCTCTTGGGTAGGGGCCGGGTTTGAGGTGTGTCCTACCACCCTTCCGGCACCGCGCCGGTTCCATCCTCAGGGGGGGTGTAGGCCTCCTCGCTGAAGAGGTCTTGGCAGAATTGGATGTATTCCTCCTTGGACATCCTGGGCGGGGAGGCGGCCAGGACGCCGCGGGCAGCCTGCGCCTCGCCATGGAGGAGGTCGATGGCGGTGGTGGCCAGCAGCTTGGCGGGGGCGATGTAGGCGTGCTCGGGGTCGGCGATTTCCCAGTTCTCCGCATGTGCGTCGCCGCTGGCTCCTTTCACGTAGGGATGGATGACAGGCATGATGTGCCCCAGATCGCCCATGTCGGTGGAGCCGGTACGGTGGCCTCCCATGGGAATCTCCTCTATTCCCAGCACGGCGCGGGCGTTCTCCGCGAAGTACCCGCCCATGGCGCGGTTGTTGTGCTGTGGCAGGTAACCGGGGATGGTCTGGATTTCCACCTTCGCGCCGATGGCCATGGCGGCGGCCCGCAGGCAACGGTCAACCTTGTGGTTGGCGTTCACGATGCCTTCCAGGGTGCGGCCGCGGACGAAGGTTTCCAGGGTCACCTCCGCCGGTACCACGCTCACGGCATCGCCGCCCTTGGTGATGATGGGGTGAATGCGGATGGTGTCCTCGTCGTGGAAGGTCTCGCGCTGGAAGGCGATGGCAGTCATGGCCAGGTTGGCGGCGTTGAGGGCGTTGATGCCGGCCTGGGGGCGGGAGCCGGCATGGGCGGCCCGGCCCAGGAAGCGCACCTTCTTGATCACGCTGCCATTGGAGGTATCGCAGAGCATGGCCGGGGGGTCCTCCCCGTTCTTGGTGTGAATCATCATTGCCATGTCCACATCGTCGAAATGGCCCAGACGGATCAGCTCCGCCTTGCCGGTGAGGAATTCCAGCCTGCCCTCCTCGCGCATCTTCAGCCGCTGTTCCACATCGATGAACTCCTCGGCCGGGACGGCCATGAACACCAGTTCCCCCGCCAGCGCTTGCGGGGCTCCGGCGGCCACCAAGCCCATGGCCGCGCCGATCATCCCGGCGATCTGGGCGTTGTGCCCGCAGGCGTGGGCGGCCCCTGTTTCCTGGTCGGCCAGGGGATGGCCGGAGACCCGCAGGGAGTCCAGTTCTCCCACCAGTGCCAGGGAAGGCCCGGGCCGGGCGGCGGCCAAGCGGCCCTTTACGCCGGTCAGGGCCAGACCGGTCTGGGGACGCAGTCCCAGCCCCTCGAAGGCATCCGCCACCAGCCGCGCGGTTGCGATCTCGTGGAACCCCGTTTCCGGATGGCGCAGGATGCGCTCGCCGATGGCGACGATTTCCTCGCGCTTTTGGTCGATGGCTTCGCAGACGGCGGCTTTCAACGCTTCCCTTGAAGGTGTGGAAGTCAAGGCGGGGCTCCTGGCGAATGGGGGTGGTGGTAATTGAGGGTTGCGGACAGGCTTGTCCGCATACCCCATAGGGTGAACGAGGGCGCGTCCGGCAGGGGACGGCGCTGGGAATGGGTCCATATCCGTAGCATCTTAATTCCGTAGCATCATATAATGGCTGGGACGGATTTGGGCAAGGGGGGGAAATATTTCTGTCACTGGAAAAGGAACCGCAGAAAAACGCGGATAAACGCAGATGGAAAAGCGAACAGAATTAAAACCGCCGCAGAACCCTTCGACAGGCCCTGTACATGTGTGTGGGGG
>CAZOXD010000356.1:0-1940 GCA_964583525.1 uncultured Pseudomonadota bacterium | reverse complement strand
CGGGTCAAGGCCATCGTGGACATCCCCATCGAGCGCCCGCGGGATGTCATCACCGTGCAGGAATCTCCGGAATACCAGCAGATCTACAAGGAACTTTGGCATCTGCTGGGGGAGGAATTTCAAATCGACAGCGAGGGAGCATGAAATCCCAGCGATGGAGCATCCTGTTTTGGCAGCTCGCCATCCTGGCGGCGATCCTGCTGATCTGGGAATATGCCACCCAGGTTCCCTGGCTCGCCCGCCACATCATTATTCTCGATCCTTTCTTCGTCAGCACGCCCAGCCGCATCTACGAACGCTTTTTCGAACTGAGCGACCCGGTGATGATGGAGGTGACCCTGTTCGAGCGCTTCGTCAGCACGGGGTACACAACCATATTGGGTTTTTCCGTGGGCGTTTCCACCGGATTCCTGACGGGGCTGTTTTTGGGATGGAACCGTTATTTCGCGGCGGTGCTGGAGCCTTTCATCATCGCGCTGAACAGCCTGCCGCGCATCGCCCTGGTGCCCCTGGTGGTAATCATGTTCGGCTTCGGCCTGTTACCCAAGATCATCACGGCCTGGCTGATCGTGTTTTTCGTCGTCTTCTTCAACACCTTCGCGGGGGTGCGCAACGTCGACCCCGACTTCGTGAACGCCGCCCGCATGCTGGGGGCCAGCCAGTGGCAGATCATCCGCTCGGTGCACCTTCCCTCGGCCCTGGCGTGGACCTTTGCCTCGTTGACCCCGGCCATCAGCTTCGCCCTGATCGGCGTGGTGATCGGGGAGTTTTTCGGCCAGGACACCGGCATCGGCGCCCTGATCGTCATCTCCATGGCCACCCTGGAAGCGGCCGACATGTGGGTCTCCCTGATCCTGCTGGGCGCGATGGGAATCGTCCTGGTGCTGCTGATGCGGCGGGTGGAAGCCTACCTGCTGCGCTGGCAGCCCCGCTACATGGAGAGGGAGGAGACGACGATCTAGAAGCAGTCTCAAAAACACGTGTGCATCGCGCACTTCGAGACGCTCGCTTCGCTCGCTCCTCAGCAACGCGGTTAAGAAAGCCCGCTTCCCGTTGGGATGGGCGCCGTGGCGGGGTTGAGGCAAGTCTGTGCATACCCAACCACCCTCTGGGCAAATCGCCGTGATCCGAACCAACGGAGGGAATGGTCCTTCAGGAAAGCCAGCGCTTGCGGCGCCGGTAATGCTTCACGTCCCGGTAGCTCTTGCGGCCTCCGGATTCCAGGCCCAGGTAGAATTCCTTGACGTCCTCGTTGGAGCCCAGGGTTTCGGCATCGCCTTCCATCACGACCCGGCCGTTTTCCAGGATATACCCGTAGCTGGCATATTTGAGGGCCATGTTGGTGTTCTGCTCGGCCAGGAGGACGGCGACCCCCTCCTTCTCGTTGAGTTCCTTGACGATGTCGAAGATTTCCTCGACCAGTTGCGGGGCGAGTCCCATGGAGGGTTCGTCCAGCAGCATCATTTTGGGCTTGGCCATCAGCGCCCGTCCGATGGAGGTCATCTGCTGCTCGCCGCCGGAGGTGAATCCGGACATCTCGCCCCGCCGCTCCTTCAGGCGGGGAAAGTAGGAATACACCTTCTCCAGGTCGTCCGCCACGGCCCGCCGGCCTTCTTTGCGGGTGTAGGCGCCCGTCATCAGGTTTTCCTCGACGGTGAGGTGCTCGAAGCAGTGGCGGCCTTCCATCACCTGGATCACGCCCCGCTTGACCAGGTCGTTGGGAGTGAGCTTATCGACCCGTTCGCCATGGTATTCGATCAATCCCTTGGTGACGTTTCCCCGCTCCGCGCGCAGCAGGTTGGAGATGGCCTTGAGGGTGGTGGTCTTCCCCGCCCCGTTGGCGCCGAGGAGGGCGACGATGCCCCCCTCGGGAACTTCCAGGGAAACCCCCTTCAACACCAGGATCACGTGATCGTAGACCACCTCGATGTTGTTGACGG
>CAZOXD010000355.1:0-1947 GCA_964583525.1 uncultured Pseudomonadota bacterium | reverse complement strand
GTGACGGACTTGTTGAGTCCGAAGGTGGGGATGAAGCAGGAGTGCTTGCCCGCGCCCCCGGCCACCAGCACCCCGATGTCCGCGGGCTTTTCCACGATGGGCACCATGTCCTCGTCGTCGCCGGCGTCGACCCAGTCCGGCCAGGCGTTCATGTTCCACATGGCCTTGTGGCGCAGCCGGCCCACCTTGTTGCGGGCGTGCTCGAACAGGAAGCGCTGGATGTCCTCCCGCCCCATGCCGTCGTCGGCGATGTGGCGGGCGTGTTCCGGGCCCAGCACCACCCACACGTCTCCCGCCCCGATGGCGCCGGAGTTGTTGTGGCCGATGGTGCTCATGGTGTCGGCCACGGTGAGGAGGATGTTCTCGCCGGAGGAGCAGACGTGGTCGTTGATGTTGTGCGGCCCCTCGCCGGAAACCACGGTCACCGTGCTCTCCCCCGCCCCGAAGCCCAGGGAGACGCGCAGGGGCTCCCAGGGGGTGGCCCCCTCGTTTTCCGCCATGCAGTAGCTGTACTTGGCCGGGGAACCCTGGGTGGACTGGTCTCCCTTGCCCGGCAGGGCGCCGCCCACGTTCATCAGCACCAGCCGCAGGGCGCGGCCCAGGGTGGCGTTGGCGCGGTTGCCGGGAGCGAAGGCGCCGTACCCGGCGTTGAGGCCCAGCGCTTCCACCACCGGCCCGGTGATCACCATCAGCACAGCGCAGGGATGGGTGGTGGCCTGGATTGAGTAGAGGGAGAAGGCCGGGTCGCAAGCCGCCTCCAGGGCCGCAACGAGCACGGGCATATGCTCCGGCAGGCAGCCCGCCATCACCGCGTTGACCGCCACGTTCTCCACGCTGGCCTCTGCGAAGCGGGGGGGAATCGTCCCCAGCACGTCCGCCGCGCCCCGCCCCGAGGCGGCGATCATGGCGCGCACCTTCTCCTCCGTGGGTGGAATCACCGGCAACCCGTCACTCCAGCCCCGGGAGAGAAAGGTTTCCTGAACCTCGTCATGGCCGCGCAGGGTAATGCGCTCGCTGACCAGTTCTTCCATGGGAATCTTTCTTGTATTCGAATCGCCTCGGCCTACACCGCCTCCCGGGTCAGGGCGGCGATCACCTGTTCCCGCGCTTCGTGGGAGCGTTGCAGGACCTGTTCGGCGGACAGTCCGCCCATGGGGTGCTGAACGATGGCCAGGGGCAGCTCCGGCAGGCCCAGATTCCTGGCTTCCGTGCGCGCCAGTTCCTCGAAGGCTTCCGTGCAGATGGTGACGGTGGGAATACCCTTTTTCTCCAGCTCGACCGAGTCGTGGATACACCACGACGTGCACGAGCCTCAGTCCCCGATGGCGGTAATCACCGCCGAGACCTCCGAGGCGTAGGCGTCCAGGGCTTCCGCGCCCACTGCGGGGTTGGGTTTTTGCTTGGTGATCCACTCCCCGATGCCGATTTCCCGGGAGAGGTGATCCGCCACGTACTCCAGCAGGAGGGCCGCGTTGGGTTTGTTGTTGTTCAAAAATCCCAGCCGCGCGCCCTCCAGGGAAGCGATGCGGGGGGAAACGGCCCGGGCCTCCACCCGGTTGATTCCGGTGGGATTGAGGATGGTGATACCGCTCATGGCTTCTTCCTCTATGAAGTCTATGAAGGTTGCCGCGGGGATCCCGGCGGAGGGATTCCCTTTCCTGGGATTACGCCGCCGGAAACGTTTCCCGTTCCTCCCCTGGCCTTACTCCGTCCGGCGGGGGAGCGCAACAATGGTGCGCTGGCGCTGCGGCGCTTCCACCCCCCCTGTTGTCATTCCGCGGGGGGATTCCCTGTCATTCCCCTTGACGCTGCGTTTTCGCCCGCACCCGAAGCCGGGAAACCCCCACCGTTTCATCCGGAACCGTCCGGATACGAGGAGACAGGGCATGGCGCAGGGAGGGAATTCCGGAGGCTGGGAACTGCTGGTGTGCATCCTCAACGAGCCGG
>CAZOXD010000354.1:0-1952 GCA_964583525.1 uncultured Pseudomonadota bacterium | reverse complement strand
CCTCATCGTCCCGAACGATGCGCGCTACCAGGCTGCGCCACACCCCGAATGCGGTTTTTGGCAAGGCGGACCCGCAATAAACAAGAGTAGGAGATTGCCGGGGAAACTGGCAAGCGAAAAGCGGAATTCGGCCTAACCCGCTATGCCTGAATTGGAGGGGCCTGGAATGGAGGAGTCCGGGATGGATGAAGCCGATCGTCCGGGCCCTGCTTGTCCCCCCTGGGCAAATACGGACAGGGACACCGCCGCCTGGTCCAGATTCTCGCTGCTCACCGTGAAGGCGTAGCGATAGTTGCGCATGGCGTGGGCGTAGCGCGGATCGTAATAGTCCAGCAGCAGCCGCTCCACCACGGGGGCATGGTCTCCCCGGTCTACGCGGGCGGTCATGTCCGCCACGGCCGATTTCCCCAGAATGGGCGCCAACGCATGCAGGGCCGTTTTCCATTGGGCGGCGATGTCTTCCCCCGGCAGCCCATATTCCGCGGCGATCCGGTTCACCCGGATTTTCAGCGGCGCGGTGACCAGCACGCAAGCGGCCCGGTTCATGGCCTTGCGGAGGGCGTCGGGCATGACCACCGAGCCGATCTTGCGGCTCTCGCCCTCCACCCAGACCGGCAGCCCCATGTCCAGGCCTTCCAGGGCGGCCAGCAGGTGCGCATCGAATTGCTGCTGGGTGCGGGGAGTCAGGCCGATGGCCCCGAACACCGAGGAACGGTGCTGGGCGCACTCCTCCAGATCCAGGGAGTTGGACAGGCGCTTGAGAATCTCCGTCTTGCCCACCCCGGTCTGACCATGAATGACGATCAGCCTGGGCGGCAGCCGCCACTCGAAGCAGGACAAGGCGTAATTGCGGAAGGCCTTGTAGCCTCCGGGGAGTTGCGCGGCGTTGTGTCCGAAGGCCCCCAACAGGCTCACCACCGCTGATGAGCGCATTCCACCCCGGGCGCAGTAGATCAGCAGTCGGCCATCCTTGTAGGGTTCGAAGGCGCGGACGAATTCCGCCAGGCGCGTTCCCAGGAAGTCCAGCCCCTTCCCGATGGCCTGCTCCCGGCCCACCATTTTATACAGGGTGCCGATTTCCGCCCGTTCCCCGTTGGAAAACAGGGGAATGTTCACTGCCCCAACGATGGCGCCCTTCGCGAATTCGCCGGGAGAACGCACGTCGGCGATGGCGCCGCCTTCCTCCCGCACCTGCTGGAGAAGCGCGCCCAGTTGCGCATCCGGTTCTTCCCGCTCCCTTGCTTTCATGGGTTTGTTTTCATACATTTCCGGGTTTTCACGCTTTTCCGGTGCTTCGCTGCCCGGCCGGGACGATCACCCTTGCCCGCCCTCGACGGCCGCCAGCTTGACCGCGGGTTCATTGTCCTTGCCTTTTTCCGCGGCCTTGGCATCTCCGGCCTTGCCCTCCCCGCCCTCGGCCCGGGCGGGCGTGACGGGGGGCATCTCGTTCAGTTCGTGTTTGGCGCGCACCAGAGCTTCGATGCGGGCGGCCATCTGGGGTTGTTCGGCGAGAAACCTTTTCACGTTCTCCCGGCCCTGCCCGATGCGCTCTCCCTCGAAGGCATACCACGTTCCGCTTTTCTGGACGATATCGTCGGTGGTGGCAATGTCCAGCAGGCTTCCCTCGCGGGAGATGCCGCCGCTGTGCATGATGTCGAATTCCACCTGCCGGAAAGGCGGGGAGACCTTGTTCTTGACCACCTTGACCCGCACCCGCGCACCGACCACCTGATCGGCATCCTTGATGGCGCTGATCTTGCGGACGTCCAGGCGGATGGTGGAGTAGAACTTGAGCGCATTCCCGCCGGAGGTGGTTTCCGGGCTTCCAAACATCACCCCCACCTTCATGCGCAATTGATTGATGAAAATCACGATGGTCTTGGACTTGGAGATCACCGCGGTCAGCTTGCGCAGGGCCTGGGACATCAGACGCGCCTGCATGGCCATGTGGG
>CAZOXD010000353.1:0-2009 GCA_964583525.1 uncultured Pseudomonadota bacterium | reverse complement strand
TCCTCCCCGTCCATCTCCGGTTTCAGTAGCGGTTTGCGGTTCAGCGGTTCCCTCCTTTCCATGAATGACCTTCGTCTTCCCAAGCCTTTCGAACCTCCGGTTGGCGTGAAATTGCAGGGACAAATTTGTTGGAAACGTTTCCCGCATGATATTGAATGGATTCAGGTTGAATGTTGCAGGATTCCGGGAATTGCCATGGACGGCACCCACGGTAGCGGTGAACTTGGAATCGGAGGATCCACATGAACCTGGCAAGATTGATCAAGGACAAACGGGAGGCGATTCTTCAAATCGCAGCCATGCACGGGGCCCGGAATGTGCGGGTGTTTGGATCCGTGGCGCGGGGGGAATCCGGCGAGGAAAGCGATATCGACTTTCTCGTGGAATTGGAGGAAGGAAGAGATTTATTCGATTTGGGCGCGTTGCTGATGGATTTGCAGGACCTGCTGCAATGCCCGGTGGAAATGGTCACGGAACCGGCTTTGCCGGAACGCATTCGGGAAAAGGTTCTGCGGGAGGCCGTGCAATTGTGAAAAACGAGCGCCTTTATCTGGAGCATATTCTTGAAGCCAATCAACGTGTGGAACCCTACACAGGAAAAGACAAGATTAAATTCATGACGGACACCCTTGTTCAAGACGGTGTCATCCGGAACCTGCAAACCTTGGCGGAGTCGACACAAAAGATTTCGGATACGGTCAAGAAGGACCATCCCGGGGTCGAGTGGAGAGCCATAGCGGGTTTCCGGAATATCATGGTGCATGATTACCTTGGGGTGGATTTGGACCGTGTTTGGGGAGTCGTGGAAAATCGTATTCCCAAATTGAAGGAAGAAATCGAGAAAATACTGAGGGAAGAGAAGGAAAATTTTTAGGAAGCGGGGGATGGGTTTTACGGAACTAAGGCCCCATTTTAGGCCACCTATCAGGCTTTACGGCAGGGAATAGCCCTGCCTCTGAGGTTCGCCGTAGCAGCGCGCCTCCGCATTTTCCATAATCAGGAAGGATCACCCATGGGAAGCATTCTGGCAGGGGATATCGGCGGCACTAATGCCCGCCTCGCCCTGTACGACCCGGACAATCTGCGCGAGCCGGGCGTGATGAAGGTCTATCGCTCGGGGGATTACAAATCGCTGCTGGCCATCATCAACACCTTCTTCGCCGACTGCTCGGCGGAGGTGGAGCGCAACGCCCCCACCCGCGCCGGATTCGGGGTGGCGGGCCCCGTGGAAGGACGGATCGTCAAGCTCACCCACCTGCCCTGGGTGATCGACAGCGAGCAGATTCGCGAGCGCATCGGCCTGGAGCACGTCATCTTCATCAACGACTTCGCCGCCAACTGCCTCTCGGTGACCCAACTCGGCCCCCAGGACCTGCGCCAGATCGGCGGGGGGAAGCCCGTCCACGAAGAACCCATCGCCGTGCTGGGGGCGGGAACGGGCCTGGGCCAGGGCTTTCTCATCCACACCGGGGAGGACTACATCGTCGTGCCTTCGGAAGGGGGGCATTCGGACTTCGCCCCGCGCAACGCCCTGGAAATCCGGCTGCTGGGCTATCTGACGGAGAAGTTCAACCGGGTTTCCTACGAGCGGGTCCTCAGCGGGCAGGGGCTGATCAACATCTACGAATTCTTCCGGGACAGCGAGCAGATGACGGAAACGCCGGCCGTGCGCGCCCAAATGCGCACCGAAGACGACGCCGCCGTGATCTCGCAACACGGCCTGGAGCGTTCGGACCCCCTCTGCGAGCGGGCGCTGGACGTCTTTTGCGCGGTCTACGGCGCGGAAGCGGGCAACCTGGCCCTCAAGGTGCTGGCCCGGGGCGGCGTGTACCTGGCCGGGGGCATCGCCGGAAAGATCGTCACCCGCCTGGAAGAAGGGGCCTTCCGTTACAGCTTCGAGCAGAAGGGACGCTACACCAACTTTCTGGAAACCGTGCCCACCTACGTGATCGTCCATCCCCAGCCCGGGTTGATGGGCGCCGCCACGGCCGCCAAGCGGTTGTAGGGGG
>CAZOXD010000352.1:0-2083 GCA_964583525.1 uncultured Pseudomonadota bacterium | reverse complement strand
CTCACCCCTCCGGATTGACGCGCGGGCGATACTCCGGAGCCAGTTTCAGCGGCGGGCGAATCACGCGGCAGTCCGGGCAGATGCGCGGCAACAAGTCCGGCTTCGCCTTTTTCTTCAGCAGCACATAGTGGAGGTTGGCCACCAGCGGCAGGTAGGGCAATTCTTCGCGCAGGAGCGCTTCCCATTGTGAAGGGCTGTTCGTGAAACCGGCCCTTACCTCCCCCAGGGATTCCTGCCACAGATCCTGGAGCGATCCATCATCCAGGTCCACCACCTCCATCCGCAATTCCGGCTCGGAAGCGGTTCCCATGCGATAAAACAGGTCCGGGGGAAGGGCCTCCACCCGAATCTTGAGATTGAGCGTGCGCCTCCAATGCTCCCCCACGGCCCGGGCCAACCGCTCCAGCCAGGGATGCTGAAGCACTGACAACCGGAGTTCGGCGGGAATTTCACGATTCCGCGTCAACCACAGCCGGCGGGCCTGCAGGGTGTTATAGCGCAACGAGGAGTCAGAGCCGGACTCGACCTTTTCCAGGATCGGCACCAGGAAGGAGGTGGCAGCCCCGAACCGGCCCGGGCCTTCCAGACCTCCCAGTTTTTTCCTTCCCAAGGCCAGGGAGAGGGCCAGCCTCCCATCGCTTCCCAACCGTTCCTTCAGCTTGGGATGCAGGCGCAATACGATCTGCTGTCCCCCCTGCGACACGCCCCAGGCTCCCAATTGAGAGGAACGGTACCGGGAGACTTTGGGGCCCAGATCGGGCCCTTCCAGCAGCAAGGCCTCCAGACGCCCCCAATGATAGTCCCGCCACAGCAGATCCACATTGCGGAATCCCGACAAGATCCAATCCTCCTTGCCCTCCCGGTTGCGGTGCCGGAGACGGTAACTATATCTTCCCTTGCCGGGTTCCATGGTGATGTTTCGCGGCCAGGAGCGGCAGGTCATTTCCCGCGGCACCGCCCCCTCAATGAGAAGAGGGGTCTCCGCGAGATGTCCCTCCACATTTCCCTCAAGCCCGTTCGCCCCGGGGACCGCCTGGGGCAGCAGTCTGCTCTGCGCCAGCCGGCTGTAGAACAGGGGGGGTGGCGCATCCGCCCTGCCCTGCAATTGGGCTACGCTTAAAAACGGCGCGGGCAGGAATCCGGGAAAGGCGTCGAGCATTCGTCTCCGCCATGCCTCCAACCGGTCCGCCGCATTTTGTTGCGGAAAATCCGGGTCCCCGCCCATCAGGCTAATTGGGGAGACGTCCCACAAAGCCCGTGTGCGCAGGGCCAACTCGAAGCCGCCCTCCCCGCCCGGCCCGGCTGAACGCAATTCATAGAACCAGGGCAGGGCCCGGCGCTCACCCGGTGTCCGGAAAACCCCGAAGGCCAACCGCAACACCCGCAAATCCCGTTGGGAAAGCTCCTGATCCACGCAAAAGCGGGGATGCGGGTGGTAGATGCCGATATGCCGGCGGTTTTCCTGGGCTCGCAAGGAGAGAGGAAAGGCCCACAGCAACAATGCAAGCCACAAAACCACAGGCAGGACTACCGGGCACCAACTGGATACCTTGAGTTCGATCTTCATCCAGACTCAAAACCCGGGGAAAATTACAGGAAACAACGGAGCCCGGAATTTCCGGTTCCTGGGAGGTCCTCAAAATGTATTGTGCTCCAGGGCAGGAGGCGATACCCGGACAGGATGCCTCTTCATGGCCCGGCATTGCAACATCGGGCTTTTCACTAGTGCTTAATGGCAGAACTTCGCGTTATTCCATTTCCCTTTCGAGCATGCGTTAATCACCGCGCGCCTGAGGAGTCCCGCGCAAGCGGGACGTCTCGAAGGCCGCGGAAGGCACCCCCCGCGCTCTTCGAGACGCGCTTCGCGCTCCTCAGAGACGCGGGGTTTTCATCCACGTTTGAACTGGAAATGGAATTAGAAGTTTTCAGGCTAACATATTGATTTTCATTATGAATGTTACCGCACTTTATTACGCGAACTTCCGACGCGAAGTACTAGGCGGAATCAGGTCCCGATTGTCCGTAGCTGGAACCCGGCAAAACGAACGGCCGGGAACCCAACTTCCGTGCGCACGGAATTTTT
>CAZOXD010000351.1:0-2123 GCA_964583525.1 uncultured Pseudomonadota bacterium | reverse complement strand
CGCCGGAGGACATCCTCATCGTCGCCGCGGGAGGCAAGGCCGGCAGTTTCTCCGCCGTGCTCACCGGATGGGGCTCCGCCGCCCACACCCGCCACATCATCACTCCCGTCACGGTGCCATAATGGGGGGCCCTAAGAGGAGAAATGAGGGGGGCTGGATGGGCATCGTACCAGGGCAATCGCATTCTCGGAAAAGCCTTCATCCACGAAACATATCAAGAAGAAATTTCAGAGTGGGGGCGGGCCTCCGTGCCCGCCCTGCACGGGCAGGGACGCCCGTGCCACTAATTTTTAAGATGTGATTTAAACTTGCAGAATTTACAGAATGCGTTTGCCCTGGGCATCGTACGCCGAGGTATTGTATCGTACCCCCATTGAGCGGTATAACGGGACATCCCAACAGGGGAACACGTGAAGTTTACGACCAAGACCATCCGATCAAGGCTATCCGATCAAAAAACAGGAGCCTGAGCCAATGACCATGGAAATTTTCGACCCCACGGTATCCGCGGACGTGGAGGAGTTCACCTACGCACCCCGCCCCGCAAGCCTGGAAGGGCTCAAGGTGGGGCTGGTGGAAAACACCAAGCACAACTCCGAGACCATCCTCCGCAAGATCGCCGAGCGGCTGGACGAGAAGCACAAGATCAAGCTGGTGCATATCGACCACAAGCAGTCCTCCAGCCACAGTGTGGACTCCGAAGGCATCCGCAGCCTGAAAGGCAAGGCCGACTTCGTGGTGGCCGGCATCGGCGACTGAGGGTCGTGCAGCTCGGGCAGTGTGCTCGACGGAATCAAGCTGGAAAAGGCCGGCATCCCCACCGTGTCCATCGTCACCCACCTGTTCGTGGAGACAGGGGCCGAAATGGCCGCCAGCCATGGCGTCCCCGGCTACAAATTCCTCGTCACCCAGCATCCCATCGCCAACCTCACCGATGAGGAACTGGACGCCGCGGCGGATAAGCTGGTGGGCGAGGTGGTGGCGCATCTTCAGGCCACAGGAAACGGGGGTTAGCTGGCCTGTAATGGTGCCCTTGGCTGCCTCCTTCGAGACGCCCCGCCTGGCGGAGCACCTCAGGAAGGCGGAATAAGCTGGAAAACCTCCTCAATCCGCGTCACTGAGGAGAGCCTGTTAGGGCTCGTCTCGAAGTGCGCTTTTTGGGATTTCAGACACAGCTTGGCCTGTGGAAATTCGGCGGGAGCGTCCAGTTCCCGCCGTATCCTCCGCTCTATTCATCCCGCAATCTCCCTGTACCCAGGCCGCCCGACATTGAACCAGCGAACTCCCTGGAAGTATTTGTTGATCGACGTGGACGGCACCCTGCTCGACGGCAAGGGGGCCGTTTCCGGGCGCACTTCGGCTGTGCTGCACCGCGCGGTGGAATCCGGAATGCGGCTGGTGCTGGCCACGGGGCGCACCTACCATTCCCTCAATCGCATCACCGCAACGCTGGACCTGCCCCCCTTTCACATGATCACCAACGGCGGGGCAGTGGGTCTCGCCCCTGGTGGCGCGGAGGTGCGGCATACCTGCTTCCTGGCGCCCGGCATCTGGCGCGATGTGGCCGCGGGCCTGGAAGCCGAGGGCCTTTCCACCCTGGTCTTCTCCCACCGCCACCCGGAGCCACCGCTGTTCTACGTCAGCCGCACCGAGGGCGACCCTCACTTCGAGTCCTACGTGCGCCGCAACCGGCACCTCTCCCGGGTGGTGCCCTCCCTGGCCGCTGCCGAGGTGCCCCGGGTGGTGGAGGTGGCCGCCCTGGGCCGGCGGAACGGGTTCGACGCGGCTTCCCGCAGGGTGCTGGAGCGCTTCTCCGGCGTGACCCGCAATCATTCCATGGTGCTCTACCTGGAGGAAACCTTCGGCAAGATCACCGAGTTCTTCGAGCCGGGGGTTTCCAAATGGGGTGCCTTCCTGGCGCTGTTCCCGGAGGCGGTCCGGGAGACCGGGGCCGTGATCGCCATCGGGGACGAGGCCAATGACCTGGAGATGATCCGCCAAGCGGGAATGGGCATCGCCATGGGCAACGCCATTCAGCCCCTCAAGGACGCCGCGGACAAAGTGACCACCGGCCATGACCGGGAAGGGGTGGCCCTCGCCCTGGAGGAACTGGGGTTTTGAGG
>CAZOXD010000350.1:0-2170 GCA_964583525.1 uncultured Pseudomonadota bacterium | reverse complement strand
ATTAGCGTGAACGGCAGTCCTCGAACCTTTGGCCCACAGCTTCGGAGGCCATGGCGTCCTTCCTCAAGGCGGGGCTACTCCGGCAGTCCGGCTTTGCGCATGTCGGCAATCAGCTTTTCCAGGTCGCGCGGGTTCTTGAAAAAACCAAATATTTTTGACACATATTCTTTCGCGGAGAACTTGGGCGTTGCTTTGAGGATTTTAACGGTCTGGGCATTGGCCATTTGCTCCTTTCCCGCGGCCGCATAAGCGGCGGCCAGAAAAACGTCTTCCCGCATAGTGGATCCTTTGACTTGGGCTTTGTAATAGCTTTCGAATTCCGTTATGGCCGCTTCGTATCTGCCGGAAAAATAATTGGCGAGCCCCGCAACCAAAAAATAAAGTGGGGGGTGATAAGGGTGCAGCCGCTTGGCCCTTTCCATGGACGCAACCGCCTCTCCGGCCCTTCCCACGGCATACAGCCTTTGCGCATAATTCATGTGCATATTGGGATTGTTGGGTTCCAGTTCGATTCCGCGCTTGGTTTCAGAGAGGGCCTTTTCATAGTTCTTATAATAATCAAGGTATATGCGGCCACGCAGGGAATGAGTCAGCCCAATGTGTGGATTGAGGCGAAGGGCCCGGTTGGCTAGCGCCATGGCCTTCTCGTAGGATTTGGAGGGATCCGCCACTAATTTTTTCCTCCCTTCCAACCAGTGTGTCCAACCAATATACACGTACATCAATGCGAATTTGGGGTCCAGTTCGAGTGCCCGCTCCGCCAGCTTGCGGGACTGGAGATTGTCTTCCTTGTTAAACCGCCAAAAGAGCCGATACGATTTCACCGAGGCTTCCCAGGCTTCCAGGTTGTCGGTTGAATGGGTGATCAGGGCTTGCGCCCCCTTGGACAGTTTCAGTTGCAGGGCCTTCACGATCTTGAGCGCAATCTCGTCCTGCAGGGTGAACAGTTCCTGCAATTTTCTGTCGTAGCGGTCTGCCCACAGATGCCTTCCGGTCGCCGCATCGACGAGTTGGGCCGTGATGCGCACGCGATCGCCGGACTTCTGCACGCTACCCTCCAGCACGTAGCGCACCCCCAGTTCGCGTCCCACCTGCCGCACATCGACCGCCTTGCCTTTGTAGACAAACGATGAGTTGCGGGCGATCACGAACATTGCCGTCAGCCGGGCAAGCCGGGTGATGATTTCTTCGCTGATGCCGTCGCTGAAGTACTCCTGCTCCTTGTCGCCGCTCAGGTTCTCGAAGGCCAGCACGGCAATGGAAGGCTTTTCGGGCAGTGGAAAGGCGGCTTCTTTCTCGAAGGCGGCCACCGTGGCCTTGGTGGTGCGCAGCCGGTAATCATTCCAGCCCAGCAAACCTGCCCCGGCCAGCAAAACCACGACCACTATGGCCACGCCCACCTTGCGCCACCTGACCGCCAACTTCTTTTTCGCCCCTACTACCCGGTGGGCCGCCGCGCCTGGCAGCGATAGCACCCGGTACGCCCGTACCGGCTCGGCGATGTTCTTCACCTGCTGTTCCCCCAGGTACTCGTACTCCAGCTTGAGCTTGTTCTTTACCTGATCGTAGGCGCTGCGCGAGATGCAGATGCCTCCGGGCTCGGCCAGGGCTTCCAGCCGCGCCGCCACGTTGATCCCGTCCCCGTAGATCACATCGTCCTGGACCACCACGTCCCCCAGGTTGATCCCGATGCGGAAGTCCATCCGCCGGTCGCCGGGCAGTTCGGCGTTCCGCTCCGCAAGCTCGCGCTGGATCTCCACGGCGGAATTGACGGCATCCACCACGGAGGCGAACTCGGCCAGGATGGCGTCGCCCTTGGCGTCCACCACGCGGCCATTGTGAGATGCGATAGAGGAGAGAAAAACCTTACGGTAGGCGGTGAGGGTCTCGATGGTCGCCTCCTCGTCGGCGCCCATCAGGCGGGAATAGCCCGCCACGTCCGCACAGAGGATGGCGGTCAGTTTTCGTTGGGTGCCCGATGAAGCCATGGCGGAGTTTCCTCACGGTCAGGGACTGTACTCCGTTGTAAAATCGTCCATTCTTCTACCATATTCCCGTATTATTCCCCAATCACCTGCCGATCCCGCGCACATGAAATTCGCGAGAAATACCAATCCGCGGGTGCGGGTTTCCCCGCACCCGCGGAAAATCGATTCCCGGGAATATTTCT
>CAZOXD010000349.1:0-2194 GCA_964583525.1 uncultured Pseudomonadota bacterium | reverse complement strand
GCAGCTAGCTGAATTCCGGAAGGAACATTCATGTGAACACCGAACCGGGGATGGAGACAATATGAAACTTCACTGCACAAAATTTTCCACCACTTCGCGGCCGGTGATGCTTTTCATCGCCGAAAACGGAATGGACGTTGAAATGGTCGATGTCGATCTCATGACAGGGGAGCATACGAAGGAACCATTTTCCCTCATGAATCCAAGCAAGCAGGTTCCGGTGCTGGAGGATGAAGGATTCATCCTCACGGAAAGCTCAACCATCCTCAAATATCTGGCGGACAAGATAAATTCTCCGGCCTATCCCAAGGAATTACAGGCCAGGGCCCGCGTGAACGAGGTGATGGACTGGTTCAATACCGGATTATACCGGGAATATGGGTATCATCTGCTTTATCCGCAGCTATTTCCCCACCACGCCCGCTCTCCGGAAGACGCCAACAAGGTCACCGTGGAATGGGGCAAGCAGCAAAGCTCTCATTGGCTGGGGGTGCTCGACAACCAATGGCTGGGTGGAAGCAAGTATGTGTGCGGAAACGAGATCACCATCGCCGACTATATGGGGGCCGGTTACATCGCAGCGGGTGATTTGATTTCGGTGGACCTGAGCGGATACGCCAATATCAGCAATTGGCTCAACACCATGAAGGGCTTATCCAACTGGGGGTCGGTATTCGACGTAATCGATGGGTACGCGGCATCGTTGAAGGATCAATCGTTCATTTCCCTTCCCTAGCCACAGAAATCAGGAGAGGAGGGGGGAGGGTGCGGTGATTCACCGCGTCCCTCCCCAACGTTTATCAGGATTCGCTGCTCACCCGCCTCAAGTCGGCATCCACCATCATGGCGATCAATTCCTCGAAGGAGGTGCGGGGCTCCCAGCCCAACACCCGTTTGGCCTTTCCATAATCTCCCCGCAGGACATCCACCTCCGACGGCCGGATCAAAGCGGAGTCTTCCACTACATGCTCCCGATAGTCCATCCCGGCATGCTGGAAGGCCAGGGAGCACAGTTCGGCCACGGAAAAATTCCGGCCCGTGGCAATCACATAGTCGCCGGGTTCATCCTGGGCGAGCATCAGCCACATTGCCTCCACATAGTCCCTGGCGAAGCCCCAATCCCGTTTGGCCTGAATGTTCCCAAGGCGGAGTTCCTTTTGCCTTCCCAATTTTATACGGGCCACTGCGTCGGTGACTTTTCGGGTCACGAATTCCAATCCCCGCAATGGGGATTCATGATTGAAAAGAATACCGCTGGTGGCGTGCATCCCGAAGCTTTCCCGATAGTTGACGGTGCACCAGTGGGCGAACAACTTGGCGACGGCATAGGGACTGCGGGGATGAAAGGGTGAATTTTCATTCTGTGGGTCGACCACGGCCTTCCCGAACATTTCAGAGGAGGAGGCCTGGTAAAAGCGGATTCCCGGATCCACCTGACGGACCGCCTCCAGCACGTTCAGCGCGCCCACACCGGTCACCTGTGCGGTGAGGGTGGGTTGATCCCAGGACGTCGCCACAAAACTTTGCGCTGCCAGATTGTACACCTCTCCGGGTTCGGAACGTTCCAATGCCCGCATGAGGGAGGCCTGGTCCAACACATCCCCATCGATCATCTGCACCTGCTCGAGGATCTCCAGATCGCGCAACCGCCATAAGGTGTCCGAACCACGGCGGGTTTGCAAACCACTCACCCGGTATCCTTTTTCCAAAAGGAAGGAAGCCAAATACGCCCCGTCCTGCCCGGTGATTCCGGTGATCAATGCGTTATCATTCATGGGATTTCTTTTCCCACTCTTTCAGCACGTCACGCAAGGTGGAATCCCAGGCGATTTCCGGTTTCCATCCCGTTTCCTGTTTCAGCTTATGGTTGCAACCATAGATTCGCGGTTGTTCCACCGGACGAATTCGTTCTTCCTCCCGCACGACGGGAACCTGAATTCCGGCGATTTCCAACATGTCAGCGAGAATGGAGGCGAGCGAACGTTCGCTGCCCGAACATACGTTGTAGGCTTCCCCATTCCTTCCCTTGTCCAACAGCAGGCCATAGGCCCGCACGACATCCCGCACGTCGCAAAAGTCCCGGGTGACCTGGAGTTCTCCCACCTTCAGCGCCGGCTTTTCCGCCCCTTCCACGCTCCCCGGGCCGGACAGGCTTGCCCGTCCCTCGATGCCGCCAGCCGGATGCGCCCTGGAT
>CAZOXD010000348.1:0-2200 GCA_964583525.1 uncultured Pseudomonadota bacterium | reverse complement strand
CGGATATGTTCTCCGCCATGTGGCTGCCCTTTACGAATTGGTAATTCCCCCAAATGGCGTTCCGATCCGTCGCTTCTGCCAGTTGGGACCGGCCAAACCCACCCCCATTTACGTCATTTCATACCTACTTAGCAAATCCTCGGAAGGGGGCGGAGGAAATCCGGCGATATCCCGCAGGCCCTCCTGGATCATCCTCCCCGTGGGGCCCAGTGGCGGATAACGCCGGGTGATGAGGGCGATCTCGAAGCGGTAGGGGGGAATACCCTCGGGAATGAGGGGCGCCAGGACGCCATTCCGCAGGTCCTCTTCCACCATGTACGAAGGCATCCAGGCGAAGCCGAGCCCCGCGCGCAGGCCCTCCAGCCGGCTCGTAAAGTCCGGAAAATTCCAGCGCCGCCGCGCCCCGATCAGGCCCGAGTCGACCGGCACCTGCTTGTCCGGAGGCGAGGTGACCACCAAGTGCACATGACGCTGCATCTCCCGCAGCGGGATGGGCGGTGGATGCCGGGAGAGGGGATGTCCCGTGGCGGCGACCGGCACCATGACAAGAGTCCCAATGGATTCCCAGGCATAGTGGGCTGGGGGCGTGAGTAACCGCAGGGGCGCCAGCACGATATCCGGCATTTCCGACTCCATCGCCTGCGCCATTCCCCCCAGCAGTTCGATGCGCAGATCGACGCGGGTGGGATAGGCTTCCGAAGACACGCTGCCATAGACGGGCATCAGACGGCCCACGGGCAGAATGCCATCTACCAGAATTTTCAGGTGGGGTTCGGCGCCTTGCCGCAATTGCGTGGCCAGGGATTTCAGCTCCTGCGCCGCCTGAACGGCCTCCCTGCACTTGGCCAGGATGGTCTCTCCGGTAGGACTCAAGGTGGAGCGGTATCCCTCCCGGTTGACCAGAGGCAACTCGAGGATTTCCTCCAAATTGCGGATCGCGTAACTGATGGCGGATTGCGCGCGGCGCATTCGCCCGGCGGCCCCCGTCACGCTGCCGGTTTCCGCGAGGGCAATAAAAACGCGCATTTGATCCAGGGTGAGATTGTCTTGGAATTCCATGGGGACTCCGGATTTTCCGCTTTCGATTTTCATCAAATATCATCTAATTTATAGATCATATATATCGATATTATATAATATTTTTCGATCAATTCTTCAAGTACCCTCATAAGTGAATCAAAAAGCGATTCCACCGTGCCGGCCTGAATCAGGCTGGTCCGGCATGAACCACAAATCCTCAAGCAAACGGAGTAAAATCATGGTGAGCAAAATCGAAGGAATCCTACAGGGAAAATCCTCCCTGGGCGGGCTGATCCTCAGGGTATCCCTGGGCACGATCTTCCTGCTGCACGGATTTGCCGTCTTCTTTATCTATACTCCCGCCGGAATGGCGGGGTTCATGGCCTCGATCGGATTCCCCCTTCCCCTCCCCTCGGCCTGGACGGTGGGTCTCGTCCACCTGATCGGGGGACCCCTGCTCATTCTGGGACTGTGGACCCGGCTGGGGGCTCTGGCGCAAGCCGGGTTGATGTTCGTGGCGACTGTGAAGGTTCACCTGGGGCAGGGATTTTTCATGACGGGAATTATCCTCGACGCCTCCACGGGCCAGGCCATTGCCGGGGGGTACGAATATGCCCTCGCGCTGACCCTCGCGTCGTTGGCCCTGGCATTCACCGGTCCGGGCCTCTGGGCGTTGGATCATTATGCGCCCTTCGGGCTCCGCGCGCGGGTCTCTCCGCAACAATAAGAGGCCGTGCCGGTGACCCCGTTTGACAGAACCGTCCAATAGCAGGCTAACTTCATTTATTGAGAAAATTTTGGTGGGGGGTTCAGCGGGTGAACCCCTCCATCGAATCGAGGAGAAACGGATGAGCGAAGGAAAAATCGTGCAAACCGAACCCTATGTCATCGAGGAAGAGGGAGGCAAGGTCGCCTGGTGCGCCTGTGGGCTTTCCCAGAATCAACCCTACTGCGACGGCTCCCACAAGAGCACCGAAATGACACCGATCGCGGTGGAAGTGGAGAAAGGGAAAAAAGTTGCCTGGTGCGGTTGCAAGCGCTCCGGCAACAAGCCCTATTGCGATGGAACCCACACCAAATTGTAACCGTGGAATCCGGGATGCCTGCTAGGGCGTCCCGGGTCCTTCCAACTCCAAAGGAAAATCCATGGCTCTGAAGGGAATCAATCATGTGGTCCTCA
>CAZOXD010000347.1:0-2216 GCA_964583525.1 uncultured Pseudomonadota bacterium | reverse complement strand
GATAAGATTCTCTTCACCGTCCATGCCCTGCGCCGCATGTTTGAACATCGCATGTTTTAACGCCGCATCGGAAAGGACGATGTGATCCAGGCCATCGGGGAGGGGTAATCATCCGGGAATACCCTGACGATACGCCTCATCCCGGTTTTCTCATCCTGCAGGAGGATGCCACGCGCCCACTGCATGTGGTGGTAGCCCGCGCTGACGAAGGGGGGGAATGCACGGTGGTCACGGTGTATATTCCCGATCCCCGTGCATGGATGCCGGATTTTCGAGCCAGGAGGAAATGATGCGTTGCATATTGTGCAAGCAAGGCCAAACCAGCCGGGGTGAAACCACGGTAACCCTGACACGTGGCGATACAACGGTGGTCATCAAGAGTGTGCCCGCCGATATCTGCGATAACTGCGGCGAACCCTACCTGGACGAAGACACCAGCGGGTGGGTGCTGGAAAGGGCGGAGCAGGCTGTCCGCAACGGTTCGGAAGTGGAAATCATCCGGTACGCGGCATGAAGCAATCGATGGGGGATCGCTGGTGGACAAGGGCAGTGCAATTAAAATCATCGAAAGATTGGCGGATGGGGTGCATCCTCTAACCGGGGAAGACCTGCAACAAGGGGGCATTCTGGACCGTCCCGAAGTCATCCGTGCCTTGAACATCGCTGCCCGCACCCTCCAGGCTTCCCATAAATCGCAACGGGCCTTGCAGGCCGCACCCAATGCCGGAAAGCCCTGGAGTGAAAATGAAGAAAAGCGGCTGCTGGCGGAATGGGATCAACGAAAATCCATCCCGGATTTGGCCGCCCGCCACGGACGGTCTGCCGGTTCCATCCGCGCCCGCTTGATTCAACACGGAAAGATTGAACCATGACCGCCCAACCAGCCTTCCGCCAACCGGCTTTCCGCCTGCAACGCTCCAGCCTGTTCGTTCCGGCGACCTCGGAGCGCTTCTTCGCCAAGGGCGCGGCCAGCGAGGCGGACGGTATCATCCTCGACCTGGAGGACGCCGTCGCCCCGGACAAGAAGAAGCAAGCCCGCGAAGCCGCCGTGCGGGCCCTCAACGAGGTGGACTGGGGCCACAAGAACATGGCGGTGCGCATCAACGGCCTGGAATCGGGAATTACTTACCAGGACGTGATCGCCCTGGCGGAAAACTGTCCCCGCCTGGACCTGATCGTGCTGCCCATGGTCAATTCGCCGGGGGACGTGCGATTCGTCTCCACCCTGCTGGAGCAGATCGAGCATTCCCTGGGCAGCGAAAAGCGGGTGGGCATCGAGGGCATCATCGAAACGCCGCTGGGCCTGGAAAACGTGTCGGAAATCGCCTGCGCCGGGGGACGCCTGGAAGCTTTGAGCTTCGGCGCCGGGGATTATGCCGTGGGCATGAAAATGCGCAATCGCACCGTGGGGGCGCCCGATCCCAACTACGCCATCGTGGCCCCTGATACATCCGGTGCGCCGGACGCTCCCCCTCGCCGGCACCTGGGCGATCCCTGGCACTTCGCCATGGCCCGCCTGGCCAACGCCTGCCGCGCCCACGGCCTGCGGCCCCGGGACAGCGCCTACGCGGATTTCAAGGACCTGGAGGGTTACCGCACCGCCTGCCGCCGCGCGGTGGTGCTGGGCTTCGAGGGCAAGTCGTGCATCCATCCCTCCCAGATCGCCGTGGCCAATGAGGAATTCTCCCCCAGCGCGGAGGAAGTGATCTGGGCCCGCGACCTCCTGGACGCCATGAACCGGGGCATCGAGGGTGGCCAGGGCGCGGTGGCCGTCTCCGGGGAAATGGTGGACCTGGCCAACATCAAGCTGGCCGAGAACATCCTCGCCAAGGCCAAGATCATCCATGAAGCCGGCAAGGATGAGTGACCCACTGGCGATTGAGAAATAGAACAGCCAGGGGACCGCCGATGAACCCTGCGACAGGCTCAGGACACGGCGCAGATGCACACGGATTTGCACAGAAGGCTGACCATGGTTCTGCGCCTTCATCGGGTGGTGGGCCGGTTTGAATAATTTCTTGTGAGCAAGGACTTTGTCATGCTGAGCGGAGCGCAGCATCCGTGGTGCATTCAAGACAAGATTCTTCGCTCCGCTCAGAATGACATGATCGAATTTTCCCGCTCCCCTCCATTGCTTTTCATGATTCATCTGCTTTTATCCGCGTTCATCGGCGGTTTCAATTTAAATCCGTAGCAATATCACAAGGATCGATCAT
>CAZOXD010000346.1:0-2235 GCA_964583525.1 uncultured Pseudomonadota bacterium | reverse complement strand
GCTGTCCGCGGGTGGGAACGCGGGAGGAGACTACAGCCAGGGTGTTTCCTGTTTGCGCCTGGCTTCGAAGGCGTCGATCTCCGCTTCATGGTGAAGGGTGCGCTTGATGTCGTCCAGCCCTTCCAACAGGGAGTGCCGGGCGTCTTCCCCGATCTCGAAGGTAAATGCGAGGCCGGAAGCGGTGCTGATGGCTTGTTCCCGCAGGTCCACCCGCACTTCCATTCCGGGGTTGGCCTCCAGCTCGGCCATCAGCTTTTCCAGGTCTTCCGGGCTGACGATGGCGGGGAGCAGGCCGTTCTTGATGGAATTGTTGTAGAAAATATCCGCGAAGGAGGAAGAGATGACGCAGCGGATGCCGTATTCGTTCAGGGACCAGGGCGCGTGTTCCCGGGAAGATCCGCAGCCGAAATTGTCCCCCGCCACCAGAATGCCCGTCCCCTGGTATTCGGGCTTGTTGAGGATGAAGTCCGGGTCGGGGCGGCTCGTGTCTCCGTCCAGGTACCGCCAATCGTTGAACAGGTTCTTGCCGAAGCCGGTCTTTTCGATGCTTTTCAGGAACTGCTTGGGGATAATCTGGTCTGTATCGACGTTGACCCGGTTCATGGGAACGGCCACTGCGGTAACGGTGGTAAAGGGGTCCATTGGGGATTCTCCTGGGTTGGTAAGGTGCCTGAACAAGCCTCGGATGTGGATTTTCGGGCAGTATTCCTTGCTGTGATTTTCCTGCCGCCCGATTAAAATTGCCGCACATCCACGAACCTGCCATGGACGGCGGCCGCGGCGGCCATGGCGGGGGATACCAGATGCGTGCGGCTGCGATACCCCTGGCGGCCCTCGAAGTTGCGGTTGGTGGTGGAGGCGGAGCGTTCCCCGGGCTGCAGGATGTCGCCGTTCATGGCCACGCACATCGAGCAGCCGGGATCCCGCCACTCGAACCCCGCCTCGCTGAAAACCTTGTGCAGCCCTTCGGCCTCGGCCTGCTTTTTCACCAGGCCGCTGCCCGGGACAACCATGGCGCGTACGCCGGGAGCCACCTTGCGTCCCTGGAGGACCCCCGCGGCGATGCGCAGGTCTTCGATGCGGGAGTTGGTACACGATCCGATGAAGACCGTGTCGATTGCGATCTCGGTGAGGGGCGTTCCCGGGGTAAGCCCCATGTACTCCAGGGCCTGGGACCAGGCTTCCCGTTCGCCGGTATTGGGGGCGGCCGCCGGGTCGGGAACGCATCCATCCACGCCGGTTACCATTCCCGGGTTGGTGCCCCAGGTGATCTGCGGGGCGAGTGAACCCACGGCCAGGGTCACCTCCCGGTCGAAATGGGCGTCCGCATCGGAGGGGAGGCTCTTCCAGTGGGCCACGGCCCGCTCCCAATGCTCTTCGCCGGGGGCGGAGGGACGGCCCTGAACGTATTCCAGCGTGGTATCGTCCGGCGCCACCATGCCGGCGCGGGCTCCGCCCTCGATGGTCATGTTGCAGAGGGTCATGCGGGCCTCGATGCTCATGGCCCGGATGGCGGCCCCGGCATATTCGATCACATGACCCGTGCCGCCGCCGATGCCGATCTTTCCGATCAGGGCCAGGATCACGTCCTTGCTGTGTACGCCCGCGGGCAATTTGCCCTCCAGGTTCACCCGCATGGCCTTGGGTTTCTTCTGGAGCAGGGTCTGGGTGACCATCACATGTTCGCATTCCGAGGTGCCGATGCCGAAGGCCAGGCAGCCCAGGGCGCCGTGGGTGGCGGTGTGGGAATCGCCGCACACCAAGGTGATGCCGGGCAGGGTGATCCCCTGCTCGGGGCCCACCACATGGGTGATCCCGTTTCTCTCGTCGTTGACGTCGAAGAGTTGAAAGCCCAGGGCCGCGCTGCGCTCGCGCATGGTTTCCACCAGCTTGGCGGTTTCGGGATCGTCGTAGGGCCCCTGCTGGTTCACCGTGGGAATGGAGTGGTCGATGACGGCGAAATTTTGTTTGGGCCGGCGGGGGAGCAATCCCTTGGCCGCCATGCGGAGCAACCCGCCGCTTTTCAGGTCGTGGAGCAGTTGCCGGTCGATATAGAGCAGGGTGTACCCTCCTTCCATCCCCACCACATGGGCGTCCCAGATTTTCTCGAACAGCGATTTTCCCATTGGAGAGTTCCTTGGTTGTCTTTGATGTCTCTAACAAAACCTACAATTGTAATTCCAAAGAAATGATGAATTGATTCAGAAGTTGGATGTTTTATCTCATAACCCCTCC
>CAZOXD010000345.1:0-2240 GCA_964583525.1 uncultured Pseudomonadota bacterium | reverse complement strand
GGAATCGCGCCTATCCCCCCCAGGTCCTCCTGGAAGCGCTCGGTGCGCCAGCAAAACAGTTTGATCGGCACCATCAACCCGATGGAGATGGCGGCGAGGAGGGTGACCACCTTCCCGCGGGCAGGGCGGCCCGCACCAATATTATTATTTCTATTGTTCCATTGTCTGATAAATCCATGATAATTTTTAAAGAAAGCACTTGCCCTGATTTACAGACCAACTCGATATACGGAACAACCCGGCTGGATTCGTCTCCGGAATGCTGATAGATTGAATATTCCCCGCAACCCTCACCCGCACGATGTCTCCAACAAGTGCGGGGCAGCGGGCACCGGGAACCGGCCCCTATTTGCTTCAGCGAGCCGAGCGGAATGGAAACTCACCCCACACATCACGAAAGCCATCCGGATAACCCGGACACCCTGGCATTGAAAGAGACCTTCCTGCGCTTCCTGGAAGGCCGGAAGCTCAAGCTGACCCGGCAGCGGCAGGCCGTGGTGGAGGAGATCTTCAGCGGCAACGGGCACTTCGATGCCGACGAGTTGGTGGATCGCCTTCGCTACAAGCGTGCCCGGGTCTCCCGGGCCACCGTGTACCGGACGCTGGAACTGCTGCAGGAGTCCCAACTGGTGGAGAAGCTGGACTTCGGCTCCCCCCGCTCCTTCTATGAGCACGTCTCCCCGGGCGCTCATCACGACCACCTGATCTGCACCCACTGCGGGAATGTGATCGAATTCCACAATGAGCGGCTGGAGGCCCTGCAGCAGGAGATTTGCCGCAATTTCGGCTTCCAGGAAGCTTCTCATTCCCTGCGAATCTTCGGGCTCTGCTCGAAATGCACCCAAAGCGCCCCCTGAACGCCCCTCCCCATACCAATCCCGCGATCCCTTTCTGCCCGTTCCGTGCAATCATCCGCAGTAATTTCATTGAGACTGAGACTCAATAATTAAATATGTACAAATACAACATATTGACAAGCAATACCTGGGGAGATATTGTAATATTGAATTGAGACGCATTCTCATTAACGTTTCAATGTATGCAAATACCGGAGTGTCGGTACTCCCTATCGGTACTCCTTGACAGCACACCCCCAACGGCTCGTCCCCGGCGAGCAGAAAAGACATCATGAACGGAAAACGCAAATCCTCCAATGCCACCGGGCGGAATCGCAGGTTGAATCGGGGGGGGAAGCGGTGGAGGGAGCGCCTTGTCCGCGTACTGGTCATGCTGACCCTGGCCACCATGTGGGGCGCCGGCCTGTTCCTGCCCGGCAGCGCTGGCGCGGCCACTACACCCTCCCGGGAAGTCAACGTGTATTCCTATCGGCAACCCTTTCTCGTTCAGCCCGTATTCGACGGATTCCAGCGCAGCACGGGAATCAAGGTCAACGTGGTCTTCGCCAAAAACGGGATCGTGGAGCGGTTGAAGCGGGAAGGCCGCAACACGCCGGCGGATATCCTGCTGACCTCGGACGTGGGCCGCCTCCACGACGCGGTGGAAGCGGGCGTGCTGGGCAAGGCGCTCACACCGGTATTGCGGGCCAACATCCCCGCCCAATACCGTCATCCAAACGGGCTGTGGTTCGGCCTGACCCTGCGCGTGCGGGCGATCTTCGCCTCCAGGGAGCGCGTCAAGCCGGGCGACCTGACCAGCTACGAGGACCTGGCCGATCCCAAATGGCGCGGGCGTATCTGCAGCCGCTCCTCCCTGCATCCCTACAACGTCGCCCTGATGGCCTCCATGATCTCCCATCACGGGGAGCAAAAGGCCGAGCAATGGGCGGCGGGACTGCTGGCCAATCTGGCGCGCAAACCCCAGGGCAACGACCGGGCCCAGGTGAAAGCCATCAAGAGCGGCGAATGCGACCTGGCCCTCGTCAACACCTATTACCTGGGCAAAATGCTCGACAACCCCAAACAGGTGTCCTGGGCCAAGGCGGTATTCCCCTTCTTCCCCAATCAGAACAGCGCCATCAGCGGCGGTTACAAGGGCGCGGCCCGGGGCGCCCACGTCAATATCAGCGGAGCCGGCGTCACCCGCCACGCCCCGCATCGTGCCGAGGCCATCGCCCTGCTGGAATACCTCAGCGGGGACGAGGCCCAGCTGATCTACGCCGCCAAGAACCATGAATACCCGGTCAAGCCAGGCGTGCCCAGCTCCCCCGTGGTGGCTTCCTGGGGGGATTTCAAGGCGGACTCCCTGCCCCTCGAGGAGATCGCCAAGCGGCGGGCCCAGGC
>CAZOXD010000344.1:0-2253 GCA_964583525.1 uncultured Pseudomonadota bacterium | reverse complement strand
CGGCACCACATCCTTTTCTGGAAATCCCAGATTTGTCAAGGCTGAGATCAGGTCGGCCCGGCCTCCCCCGGCAAAGGGTTCGGGCGTTTCCAGCCCCAAGCGGTCCGCAAGTTCCACGCAGAGACGGGTGGCGGTCTTCTTGCCCACACCGGGAATGGTGGAGAGCAGGGTCACGTCGTGGCGGAGGATGGCGTTGTGCAACTGGGCGGGGGGAAAGGAGGAGAGCAGGGCCAGCGCCATCTTGGGGCCCACTCCGGAGGTCTTCACCAGCAGCTCGAAGAGGATTTTCCAGTCCTGCCCGCTGAACCCATAGAGGGAAAGCTCGTTGTCCCGCACTATCGTCACCACATAGAGTTGGAGCAACGCTTCGGAAGGGGGTGTTTCCGCCAGCAAGGGCAGCGGTAGAAACACCTGATACCCCACGCCGCCGGAGGTGCGCAGCAGCACCGAACTTTCCAGCCGGGCCAGCACCGTGCCTTCGAGATAGCCGATCATGAGGGAATCTTCAATCGCGAGGCCGCCGCGTGGGTGAGGGCCACGGCCAGGGCATCGGCCTCGTCCTCCTGGAATGGCGCCCGATGGCCCAGCAGCACGCCCACCATTTGCTGGATCTGATCCTTGCTGGCCCGGCCGGCGCCCACCACCGCCTGCTTGACCTGGGTGGGGGAGTACTCGTGGACGGGAATTCCTTCCCGGGTGACGGAACAGAGGATGACGCCCCGGGCATGGCCCAGCACCAGGGCGGAGCGGGCGTTGCGGGCGAAGAAGATCTGCTCCAGGGCGCAGACTTCCGGCCGGTACTCGCCCAGCAGGGCCTCCAAGCCCTCGGCCAGGGTTGCCAGCCGGGCGGCAAGGGGAGCGGCGGCCTTCAGGTTCAAATGACCGCTGGCCAGGTAGCGGCAATGGCGGTTGTCCCTTTCCAGCAGGCCCCATCCGGTGCGGCGGCTGCCGGGATCGATCCCCAGGATCAGCATGCGGGCTGTCCGGTTGATGGTGGGTTGCGCAAAAACTTGCGCGGTAACTTGCGCAGCGAGTTTCGTAGCGGGCTCCGATGCCCGTTAAATTTACTGCCGCGGCGCGAAGGGACTGCGTGCCGTCGTGTCTTCACATCAGTTCCGCCAGGATGCCCTCGGCGATATCGAAATTGGAAAACACCTTCTGCACGTCGTCGTCGTCCTCCAGCAATTCCAGGAAGTGAATCACCTTTTCGGCGTCCTCCTTGCTGTCGATGGGAACCCGGGTCTGCGGGAGGCGCTGCAATTCAGCGGATTCCAGGGGCACGTTCTTGTCCTCCAGATAGCTCTTCACCACCTCGAAGGTGTCCATTTCCGCGATCACCAGGAAGCTGTCCCCCTGATCCTCCAGGTCCTCCGCGCCCGCATCGAGGATGTATTCCGTGAGCGTTTCTTCGTCGATGGCCTCCTTGGAAACGACGAAGGTGCCCTTGCGGTCGAACATGTACTGGACGGAGTTGGTGGCGCCCAGATTGCCGTCGTACTTGCCGAAGGCCGTGCGGATGGAGGCGATGGTGCGGTTGCGGTTGTCCGTGAGCGCTTCGATCACCACGGCGACGTTGTTGGGACCGTACCCTTCGTAGATCACCTCTTCGAAGTCCACCCCGTCATTGCCGCCCACGCCCTTGTTGATGGCCCGCTGAATGGTATCGTTGGGCATGTTCTGCCCCCGGGCCTGGACGACAGCCAGCCGCAGCCGGGGGTTGGCTTCCTGATCCCCCCCGCCATGCTTGGCGGCGACGGTGATTTCCCGGATCAGCTTGGTAAACGCCTTCCCGCGCTTGGCGTCCGCGGCGGCTTTTTTGTGTTTGATGCTGCTCCACTTGCTGTGGCCCGACATAATCTTTTCCTATCGTTAGGTTCTTTTGATGGCGTATTGGGGGAAAACTTTCGGCCAATGTGGAATTTCAACCACAATGCAGTCTTTCACATACTCCACTTCCCAAGGCTCGGCCCCTTCCTGTCGAATTCGTTTCAGCAGCCGATCCTTCATAGGCCCCAAAAGGGCGCGAGAGTGATCAAAATTTTCAAGACCGATCAATAAAACAAATATAATCGGTTTTTTAACTCGGTTCATTAAATGAAGAAATGTGTAGCTATCTCGAGCTTTTGGAACCAATTCCTGGTTTATTAGGCTCCTATTTTTTATCCTATGAATAAAATTTATTGGATCAGATGCGGAGCCTTTATATTGTGAGGGGTCTTTAACCTCTATTAGAATCAGCATAGATTTTTCTTC
>CAZOXD010000343.1:0-2255 GCA_964583525.1 uncultured Pseudomonadota bacterium | reverse complement strand
GGGCCTCCAGTGGCCGCAGCGTTTCCAGCACCGACATCTCGGCCTTCATCGGGAGCATTCCTGGCGGCATTCCGATGGGGGCGGATACCGGGACCTTTTCAACCAGCAATGCCAGCGGCAGCACTTCCCAGGCGGCGTTCATCGCCGAGTCCGTGGAAGCCGGAGCCCGGCTGCTGCTGATGGACGAGGACACCTGCGCCACCAACTTCATGATCCGCGACAAGCGCATGCAGGAACTGGTGGCCAAGGAGCACGAGCCCATCACCGCCTACGTGGACCGGGTGCGGCAACTGCACGAGCAGCACGGCGTCTCCACCATCCTGGTGATGGGGGGATCGGGAGACTATTTCAGCGCCGCGGACTGCGTGATTCACATGAAGAAATACACCCCCCACGAGGTGACGGCGGAGGCGAGGGGCATCGCCGAACGCTTCGCCACCGGACGGACCCCGGAAAGCGGGCCGGACTTCGCGCTCCCGCGGCAGCGCCATCCATTGGCCGAAGGACTGGACCCCCGCAATCAATACGGCCACTTCCGCATCCAGGCCCCCGAAACCCGGCAACTGATCTATGGCGATACCCGCATCGACCTTTCCGACGTGGAGCAGTTGGTGGAGCAGGCCCAGACCAAGGCCATCGGCCGGGCCCTCCAGCACATGACGCCGGCCATGGACGGCCGCCACGCCATCCGTGAAATCGCCCGCATGCTGATGGACGATCTCCGCGCCGGCGGCCTCGATATCCTGGACGACGCCCTGGTGGGCGATCTGGCCGCTTTCCGCCCCCTGGAATTCATCGCCGCCCTCAACCGCATCCGGGGCCTGCGGGTGAGGCAGGATGAGGGAGCGCGGAGCGAGACCTGACCGCGAACCGCGACTGAGGGGGGAACCGCCGATAAACGCAGATACGCGCCGATGGAATTGGCTTCCTTTGGAAATTCCGAACCCCGTAGGGGCACGGCATGCCGTGCCCGCCCCCCGATGTCCGGAAATTGGGTTCCTTTGACACGCTGGCGGAGCCTCACCCTTCCACCCCTACGGGGCTCCCTCCCTCTCCACAAACGTGGAGAGGGAAACTGCGAACGGCAACTGCCTTCCAACATTATTTCCCGTGGAAGATTGGGTTCGATTTGAAATTTAAGGGAACCCGGGGAAATTGGGTTTGAATCGTAAAAACAATTTCATTCCATTATTTATCTATTATATCAACGTATTATGGCATATGGAATCGTGTTTGTCCAGGGGGGTTTAGGGGGAATGGAAAGGAGGGGGCTGCAACCCCTGCCGGAAGTTCAGAGGACAGCGCTCTCTGGCCGCGGGAGGACAGGCACCATTTTTAGGGTGGCTCCCCCCCCTTCACGTTCCAATCACATCCTCCACCCCCCGCAACTTGACCGGCGGTCCATTTTCGGCCCATGATTGGTCCATACCTTTCGTTCGAGGAGCGGTCATGAAACCGAGCAGTCAGATCAAGCCCATCAGCTACCTGAAAGCCCACGCGGCGGAAATTGTGCGCGATCTGGAGAAAAACGGCGAAACTCTGGTCATTACTCAGAACGGGCAGGCCAAAGCCGTATTGCAGGATATCGCCAGCTACGAACGGACACAGGAAACCATGGCGCTATTGAAAATACTGGCTTTGGGGGAACGGCAGTTCGAGGAGGGGAAGGCGCAGCCGGCGGCGGACGTGTTTCGGCGGTTGCGCGCAAAGCATGAAAAGCCGTGAAGGAACTGCCCGTTCTCCTCACCGCCGCCGCCATGGGAGACCTGGACGAACTATATGCCTACATCGCCCGCCACGACACGCCGGACAGGGCGCGCCATGTGTTCACACGCATTGAGGAGGCCATCGCCACCCTCGGGGAAATGCCTGAACGCGGCGCCGTACCGACCGAGTTGTCCTCGGTGGGGGTTCGCTCCTACCGGGAGGTTTTCTTCAAGCCCTATCGGATCATCTATCGGGTGCTGCCGGATGCCGTGCTGGTGCTGCTCATCGCCGATGGCAGGCGGGACATGCAAACCCTGTTGCAACGGCGTGTTCTGGAGCCATGAATTCTATTTCTCTCTCCATTTCCCTCCAGCCCCGCCCCCCTCCTTCACGTTTCAATCAAATGCTCCCCCCGCAACTTGACCGGCGGTCCATTTTCGGTCCATGACTGGTCCACATCCTTCCCCCTATCCCCTCCCCTCAATTTCCCTTGCGCACCACAAATACGAGGAAGGGCCAGAGCGGAACGCCGATCCGGGCCTCGAATT
>CAZOXD010000342.1:0-2317 GCA_964583525.1 uncultured Pseudomonadota bacterium | reverse complement strand
TGTGGCCCCGGCCAGCGCCTCGGCGATGCCCAGCCAGGCGGGCAGCATCAGCCGCACCTGCGTCCATGCGAAAACCCAGGGGATCGCGCGCAGGGTTTCCAGGCCCCCCTCCGCACTGCGGCGGGCGGGGCGGCTGCCCACGTTGAGCAATCCCAGCTCCTGCTCCGGGGTCACCGCCCGGAAGAATTCCACGAATCCCGGCCGGGCCAGGAATTCCCGGTAGGATGTCTCCGATGCCGCGGCCAGGGAGTCCATCACGGCACGCCAGGGTTCGGGGGGCGTGTCCGCCGGGAGCAGCGCCGCCTCCAGGGTGGCCATGGTGGTGATTTCCAAATTGCGCAGGGCCAGCCCGGGTGTGCCGAAATGGGATTGAATCATCTCACCCTGCTCGGTCAGCCGCAAACGCCCGGATACGGAGCCAGGCGGCAGGGAGAGGATGGCCTGCCCGGTGGGGCCGCCGCCCCGCCCCACCGTACCCCCGCGGCCATGAAAGAAGACCGGCTGCACGCCGAATTCCCCGCAGACCCGCACCACCTCCTCCTGCGCCTTGTACAGGGCCCATGCGGAGGCCAGCCGGCCGGCTTCCTTGGTGGAGTCGGAATATCCGACCATCACCTCCATCCGTCCACCGATCCACTCGCGGTATTCCTCCACCGCCAACAGTTCCCGCAGAATGCTCCCCGCGGCTTGCAGCGCATCCAGAGTTTCGAAGAGGGGCACCACCCGCAGGGGCCGGGGAACATGGTTGGCGTGCTGCAGCAGTTCCACCGCCAGAATGTCTGAGGGGCGCTTGGCCATGGAGATCACGTAGGCGCCCAGGGATTCCGGCGGCAGCTCCGCCAGCAGCGCGAAGGTGTCCAGCACCTCGCGCACCTCGGGGCCGCAGGGGAATTCCGGAGGAATGAAGGGGCGTTTTTCCCGCAATTCCCGGCGCAGGAAGGCCAGCCGCTCCTCCTCGCTCCATTCCCCATAGGCCCCCAGGCCCAGGTAGCGGGTCAAGGCGTCGAGGGCCTGGGTGTGCCGGTCCGCCTCCTGGCGGATATCGAGCCGCACCAGTGTCAGCCCGAAGGCCGTCAGCCGGCGCAGCAGGTCCAGCAGCCGTCCACCCGCCACTATCCCCAGCCCGGTTTCCCGCAGGGAGCGGTAGCAGAGTAACAGCGGTTCTTCCAACTCCACTGCCTCTTGATAGATCTCTTGCTGGGTGCCGCCTGCCGGAAGCTCGCTCTCGGGCAACCGTTCCACCGGGGTTCCCTTCAACTGTCCGTTCAACCAGCGCAGGGTGCGCTCCAGCCGTTCCCGCACCGTGCGCAGCAGCGCGCGGTAGGGAGCCGGATCATCACCCGCAGCTTCCCGCAGTTCGGCGCTGCAATCGGTGAAGGAAAGCTCCTCGTACAAGGCGTTGATTTCCCGTTGGTACAGGGCGGCGGCCATCCAGCGGGACGTCAGGCAAACCTCCCGCGTGACATGGGAGGTCACGAAGGGGTTCCCGTCCCGATCCCCGCCCATCCAGGAGCCGAAGCGCACGGGAGCGAAACGGTGGGTGAACGCCTCCCGGGAGAGTCCCTCTCCCAATTGTTCCTCCATGGCCTCCTCCAGCCGGCGCAGGAAGCGGGGCAGTTCGTTCCAGAGGGTCTGCTCGAACAGCAGCAATCCCCCCCGCGCTTCCCGTTGCGGCGTGGGCTTGCCCCTGCGGATTTCATCGGTGTGCCAGATGGCGGTGATTTCCCGGCGCAGCGCGGTATCCGCTTCCCGCCGTTCCGGCACCGTCAAATCGGAGCGGTCCTGCTCCGCCAGCAGGTGGTCGATCCGGTTGAACTTTTGCAGCAGGCTGCGCCGGGCGATTTCCGTGGGGTGGGCGGTGAAGACCAGTTCTACCTGCAACCGGCCAATGGCCTCCACGATCCGTTCCGGAGGGAGGCCCGCCGCCACCAGCCGGGCCAGGGTATCCTGGCAGGAGCCGGGCTGCCGGGGGCCGTCCTCTCCCCGCTGGTATTCCCGTCCCCGGCGGATGCGGTGATGCTGTTCGGCTACGTTGGCCAGGGTCAGGAAATGGGAGAAGGCCCGGCTCAATTGCAGGGCGTCCCCACTGCCCAGCCCGGCCATCCAGTCCGCCAATTCTCCCCGGCCGGACTGCCCCTGGTCTGCCAGCACCCGGCCTGCTTGCTCCATGCCGCGGGCCTGCTTGGAGGACTGCCGGATGGATTCCACGGTGCGGAAAAATTCCTCGCCCCCCTCCTCGCGCAGCACACCCCCCAGCATGGCGCCCAACTTCCTGACGTCGCTGCGCAGGGGCGCATGGGGATCGTTTGTCATGGGG
>CAZOXD010000341.1:0-2398 GCA_964583525.1 uncultured Pseudomonadota bacterium | reverse complement strand
GGGAGCGCGCTGCACTTCTTCTCCATCCTGTTCTACGTCCTGCTTTGACACTCCCCCGGCCGGGCCTACCGGGGAGGTCTTTCAGGGCACGCCGGCCTCCGTCCCCAAGGTTCCTCTACCTCGGTGAAGGCGCAGCCACAAGACCCCCAGGACGATAATATTTACGATTCCGGCCGATAGCGCCACGGCGAAGGATGCCGAATAATCGCCACTGAGATCGAAGAGGTATCCGCCCTGCCATCCGCCAAGCCCGATCCCGGCCCAGCCCAGCAGGCTTATAATCCCCACAGATGTTCCGAGGTGGCGCATGGGCACCATCTCGCGGAGGCAAATCATGTAGCAGGTCATCACGCCACCGTAAGATACCCCGAAGAATGCGCCCAGGAGATATAGAGGGACCAGCTCATGTACCAGCATGAATCCGTACACGACCACTGTCTGGCCCAACGCCGCAATGAGGACGGCCTTCAGACCGCCGATGTGATCCGCCAGGCGTCCAAACCCGATTCGCCCGGCGATGCAACTCATCATGACAACGCTGAGCACACTGGCCGCAAGTTGGGGTTCGATCCCGATATCCTGCGTGAGGGCCACCATGTGCACCGTTGCTGTTCCGATCAGCGTCATGGAAAACAAGGCTGCCGCGCTCAGCCAGGCCACCGTTACCGCAAAGGGGAGAGGAGATTCAGCACCTTCGGGGTGCGGGGACTGTGCGGGTCCACCGTGGCGTTCCTGGGCCAATTGCGGGGGGTCCTTTAGCAGCAATGCCAACCCGGCGACAACGCCCGCACACAACACGGCCAGCAGGGTGTAGGAGTCCCGCCACCCTTGCGTGCTGATCAGATACCGGGCCAGGAAGGGGACGATGGCATAGCCCAGGGACTGTCCCGCGGTGGTGATGCCAAGCGCCAATCCTTTACGTCGAACAAACCATTTGCCCGTGAGGGCAATCAGCGGCGAGAAGCAGATTGCGCCGCCGACGCCGCCCAAGAGTCCATACAGCAGGTATAACTGCCACAAGGTCTCCATCCGCCCCAGCAGCAGGAAGGACAATCCAACCGCCCCGGCCCCTACCAGCACGAGCCGGCGCACCGGAAGGCGGTCCGCGAGCCAACCCATCGCTATCCCGCCAAAACCCAGTGCCATGGTTCCCACGAGGTAGGCAAAGGAGATTTCTCCCCGTTGCCAGCCGAATTCTGCGGTCAGAGGTTTGAGGAACACGGATATTGTAAGCAGCGAACCATTGCCGAAAGCCATGCAAATGGCGGCGCCTGCCACAACCACCCAACCGTAGCTCGGGTCTTGTAGTGGTTGGCCTTGGGACGTCTGGGCCATTGGGTCCCCTCCCCCATGGTTTTCCGGATCGGTGGCACCGATTGATCGCGCAATCGATTGAACCGGCATTTCCCAGTTGGGGCCGATAATACGGCCCAAACGACACCTCGAATCTCAAATACCACAAAATTGGACGCATACCCACATCATTCCGATCATTTCATTCGCCCCTTATTTTTGCTCCGAGAGAGGATTTGAGCCCGTTTTTGTACCTCTATTTCCCGCCCGCCTTTTGTTCGGCTTGGGTGGTGGGGGGCTGCCAGTTGGCCGATTGCTGGGCGTGGTGCCAATAGGCCGTGTAGGCGCCGACGCCCCAGAGAATGGCGGCGATCAGGAAGCCCGCGGCCCCGAAGATGCGGAAAGCGGGAAAGCTCTGGAAGCGCAGCATGGGCAGGGAGAGCAATCCGGCCGCGCCCAGGGCGATCCACCCGGCGCCGAAGAGGGCGGGGTTGAAAGTGAGGGAGAGGTTGATCACCTGCACGCCGGTGAGCACGGCCGCCAGCCCGGCAACCGCGGCATACAAAGCGATGGGAAGCAGACCCATCCCCGTGGCGGTGACGAAGGTCAGCCCCAGCAGCAGCACCCCGAAAAAGAGCGACGTTTCTCCGAACAGGGCGTTGAGGCTCCCCGGCAGGGGCCAACTGAGGGTCATGTGCAGGCCCAGCAGCAGGGCCACCAGACCGGACATGGCGAACCCCGGCACCCAGCGCCGTTCGTGGGGCGTTCCTGCGTCGAAGAAAATCCAGCAGGCCAGCAGCACCAATCCCGCTGTCATGTTGACCAGCATGGGCGCCAGGTAATCGATGATCACGGGAGCGGCTCCTTTCGCCTAGTTGTTCGTCCGGGCCGGGCGGGGCCATCCATTGGGAATCCCCGGCGCCGATGTGCGATTTCGATCCACAATTTAGCAAAGGAAACGCGAACGCGCACCTGGGAGGCCCCTTGTGGGGCCGGGGCGCGGGACGGGCCTGATCCCGTAGTTTGCGCGGAGTTAGCACGGTGTTTGCCCGCAGTTTGCGCAATGGCGGCAAAGGGGATAAGGATTTGAACCGGTAGCTGGACG
>CAZOXD010000340.1:0-2402 GCA_964583525.1 uncultured Pseudomonadota bacterium | reverse complement strand
GTGACGTGATGAACACCATCCGCTCGTTGAGCGTGGAGCACTTCTCGGTACCGGGCTTTCTCTCCAAGGCCGCCCACACTCCCTCGCGAATGTGGATCCTCTTCCTGATTCCGCTGGTGCTGATCGGCGCGGTGATCCTGGGCCTGGACAGTTCCCTGGGTTTTCTGGAGGGAACGATCGTCTTTTCCAGGATGCTGCCCGTCCCCGTGATCGACATCATCTTCATTCCGGCGGTATCCTTCGCCGGTGTGACGGCGCTGCTGAGCCTGCTGCGCTTCCTGGCCGCCATGCGCACCGAATACCCCCGCACGGAGCGGGGGGTTTCCATCCTGGCGGCGCTGACCGGAACGGCAGTGGACATCTTCTCCCACCGCAAGTTCGCGGAGTGCACCACCAACAAGGCCCGCACCCCGGCGCATCTGGCCGCCATGTACGGCTTCATCGGACTCTTTATCACCACCTCCCTGGTGGGCGTGATGTACTACCTGGAGCAGTTCGGAATGGACGTGCAGGTCACCCCCTACGACTTCTTCCACCCCATCAAGATCCTGGGCAACGTCAGCGGCACCCTGGCCTTGCTGGCCTGCGTGGCCATCGTGGCCCGGCGCATGAGCGGAGCGGCGGGCAAAGCCACCGCCTTCGACTGGACGTTTGTGTGGGTGCTCTTCCTCACGGTGATCACCGGGTTCCTGGCCCAGGTATTCCGCGTGTTCGATATCGCCGTGGCCGCCTATTTCATCTACTACGTGCATCTGGTGCTGGTGTTCTTCCTGCTGGCCTACGCCTCCCACACCAAGATGGCCCACATCTTCTACCGCACCCTGGCCATGATCTACGCCCGCTGGTCCGGGCGCACCAACATCACGCCCGTGACGCTGGGGTAGGGGGGCAGGGGGTGGCTTTCCTTATCCATCACTTTTCTACTGATAATTATCGCGGAATCCGTTAGGTTGCAATCCTACTTCCGGAATCCTTGCTACCTGATTCCTCAGGGGGAATGCCATGGCGACACGGGACGTGGAACGGAAACTGACCGCGGTATTCGTCACCGACGTGGCGGGCTACAGCCGCCTGATGGCGAAAAACCCCGATCAGACCCTGGAAACCCTCACCGCCTACCGGCAGGTTTTCTCCGAGTACACCGGGCAATTTCATGGGCGGATCGTCAACCGGCCCGGGGACTCCATCCTGGCCGAGTTCGGCTCCGTGGTGGACGCCCTCACCTGCGCGGTGGAAATCCAGCGCGAACTGGCCGAGCGCAACCTCTCGCTGCCGGAAAACCGCCGCATGCAGTTCCGCATCGGCCTGACGATGGGGGACGTGCTGCTGAAGGAGGGGGAAATCTACGGCGACGGGGTGAACATCGCGGCGCGGCTGGAAGCCCTGGCCGACCCCGGCGGCATCTGTATCTCCCGCAACGTCCATGACCAGGTACAGTCCCGGCTGCCCCTGCACTTCGAGTACCTGGGCGAGAAGATCGTCAAGAATATTCCCGAGCCCGTGCGGGCCTACAAGGTGCTCTCCGAACCGGGGGCGGCGGCACATCGCGCCGTCAAGGCGGGAGCCATCGCCGCAAAGACCTGGCGATTGGCGGCGCTGGCTGCGGCCGTGCTGGCCCTGGCCGCGGTGGGGGGATACTTCGGATGGAACTATTATGAACAACGTGCTGCCGAAGCAGCCTTGGCCGTCTTCGAGCAGGAAGCTGACTACCCCCTGCCCGAAAGGCCCTCTATCGCCATCCTGGCATTCGAGAATTTGAGTGGCGACCCGGAACAGGAGTATTTCGGCGACAGCCTCAGCGAAAACATCCTCACCGGGCTGGCCGGGGTTGACGATCTATTCGTGATCGCCCGCAATTCCTCTTTCCAATACAAAGGCAAGCCGGTGGATGTGCGGAAAATCGGGCGGGAGCTAGGTGTGCGCTATGTGCTGGAGGGAAGCGTACAGAAAGTCGAGAACCGCGTTCGCGTCACGGCCCAACTGATTGACGCCGCCACGG
This sequence comes from uncultured Pseudomonadota bacterium, assembly GCA_964583525.1. Classification (GTDB taxonomy): domain Bacteria; phylum SAR324; class SAR324; order SAR324; family JACQKK01; genus CAZOXD01. The sequence continues at coordinate 403 of CAZOXD010000340.1, read as the reverse complement.
GACAACACCTTTGGGCAGGCCGCTACGACCGGGAGCTAGAATTTTGGTTCGCCATCCAGGATGAGATTACCCTCAAAATTTTGGGAGAACTGCTAGGCGAACTCCACAGGGGGGAAACCTCACGAGCAGTGGTAAGCGGCACGAAAAATCTGGAAGCCCTTGCCGCATTTTATCGTGCTTACAAACATATCATCCGCTGGGGCAAAAAAGACATGCTGCTTGCCCGTGAATGGAGCCGGAAAGCCATCGCACTCGATCCGAATTATCCTCTACCTTATTCAACCCTTGCCTGGAGTTATATTTTACCGGTTTTCTTCGGATTCAGCGACTCTCCCGGAGAGGACCTTTTGCAAGGCGGGGAGCATGCAAAAAAAGCCCTGGAACTCAGCTCCGGCACAGAGGG
>CAZOXD010000339.1:0-2422 GCA_964583525.1 uncultured Pseudomonadota bacterium | reverse complement strand
CTTCGGAGAGGTGACTGAGAGGCCGAAAGTGGCAGATTGCTAATCTGTTGAGTGGATAACATCTGCTCCGAGGGTTCGAATCCCTCCCTCTCCGTTGTTAAAGGGCTGGCGCGATATTCGACCATCATCCGGCCCTTTCAATTTTCTAGCCTAGCGGAGCCAGAGGCCTTCCACCCTTGCGATGTCGTGATTTCAACCCCCAATAGAGCCGGAAACCTCGACGGTGCCAGCGCACCAGCGTATCCGGTTTGAATATTTTCAATGTTGTCGACACAGTCGGGCCAGAGGCGATAGAGGCACACCCAGAAAAGACGCTTTCGCTGGGGGAAGTGAAATTTCCGCTGATCCCGGTGGGTGACCATCGCTAATTGTTGCCGCAGCACCAAGACCTCGAGATGGAGACGGGCGCGGCTTCGGAAATAGGCCAGCCAAAGTTGAAAGCAGAGGAATGAGTGTTGTTTTCATCCCATGAACACTATCGGTCCGGGACCCGGAAGGCCCATGAAATCAGAGCGGATGAGGTTTTGGCAGGGACAGGCGGTAAACATAACGTCTCACGGCTGTCCGGTTAACTGTTGAATAAATTCAGTTGGTTAGAGCTATGGTCATCGGTTTCTTGCTTGAGTGCATCGCTAACTATTTGTAATATTGGTCTTTTCTCAAAAATGTTGGTCTCAAGAATTTGTAAAATTGTGTGGAGACTGTCCGGTAGATTGAGCTGTTTTTTCGCGATTACGACAAGCAGGTAAATGGAGATTGCGATCCAGATTTGAGTTTTCACCGCGTTGGGGGAGGTGCCGTAGAACGCCTTGATGCGCAGGTGTTGCTTGATCCAGCGAAAGAACAACTCCACCAGCCAGCGCTGGCGGTAAATATCGGCCACAGCCTTCGCCGGGATTCCAAAGTGGTTGGTCAGGAACACGAAGCGCTTGTTGGTTTCGGCGTCGAAATAGGTAACGCGGCGCAAGGTTTCCGGGTATGCCTGCCTGGATTTTTTCACAATGAGAGTAATGGTCTGGTCGGCGCGGACCCCGCTTGATTTGTCCACGGGCCGTGAGGAAACCCGCCGGCAGCGGTCACCTCAGGAGCTTTGTTAGATTGCCCTCGAAGGCGGCGCAGGCCGGCACGGATCACTTCCCCCAGATGGCCGGTTAAGCCGGCGGTCTTCTCGGCAGCCAGCTTGCCGAGCCTCAGCAGGCCCTCGATGAAGCCCGGCAAACCGCTCTCCCTCCTGGACCACATCCCGTTCTGCTCCCGTGCCCGGATACGAGCCGATCTCCGCAGTGATCGCCTCATTGACCGGGTTTCCGGGCGGCAGTCGGGTGCCCCTCCCCTTGCTTTCCGGCGCCTGGACGATTCGACTGTACCGGCCCCACCCAAGCAGCCTGTTATTGGAGCACCCATTCCAGTAAAGGATCCCGCCTACAGCGGCACGGCCTTCGACTCCAGCAGGGCGCGGATCGCGGCGCGGATCGCCTCCTGCTCCTCACTACCGAGATTGGCCTGATCCATCGCCCGCTGCAGCGCCTCCCCGGCCCCCTTCTCCATGGCGGCATGCACCCCGTCGCGGACAATCCCCCGCGCCCAGTCCGGAACGTGGAGCCGGTCCATGACAGAATCCAGGCCATCGTCGACCTGCCTCCAGAACCACCCGGTCATCGACTCGCGCGGCAATTTCGGAATATCCCATTGCAGGCTGCGTTCCACCTGCTCCTCGAGAGTCTCCGGCGGCAACGGCGGCAGGTCCAGCCGCAAAGGGCTAGTTTCCTTGGGCAGGGTGGGAGGCGTCAGCTCCAGGGTTGCATCGAGCCGCGCCATCGGCTCGGGCTGGAATGCGACGATCACCCGGCGGTTTTGAGGATGAGCCCGTTGTGTATTAACACGCAACCCCGCCTCCCCGGCGCTGTCCGTCCAGATGGCTTCATCCGGGACGCCCTCGGCCACCAGCATGTCCCGGACGGCGTCCGCACGGCGTTGGCCGAGCGCAAGGTTGTACCCCTCATCGCCGACCGAATCGGTGTAACCTATCACCCTAACCGAGCCACCGGGGTAGTCTTCCAGCAGTGCCCTTAGAGTCTTCGCCTGATCCGCCAAACGTTTACGATGCAGTTCAGTTAAGTCCGACTTGTCGAACCCAAACGCGTCCAACCTGAGATAACCCATCATGCGGGCGAACGACGGACCTGGCCGCAGCCGTAAATCTGGTGCGCCGGGCAGTGCTTGGCGCATGATCGTCCTGCCCGCCCCGCCGGAACTCCGTTCCGCCAAGGCCGAAGCCCTGGGGAAGCGCGAGGCGGCGCCGCTGGGGTAGCGGCTGGCGGTGGCGCCCGGCTTGGCTTTGAGTGGGCGGGGCGCAGCCTTGCGTTCAGATGCCTTCGTCTTCATGCCCTCTCCTCTGCACGGGCCCCGTGGTGAAAGCGGT
>CAZOXD010000338.1:0-2429 GCA_964583525.1 uncultured Pseudomonadota bacterium | reverse complement strand
TGTCTCGAAGGACGCTGCTTTTCCACAATTATCCCGCCTTAACTGAACAGCATTGGGGCAAGGCGCCTGAATTCATCTCGTCACAATTCGATGGAGCCTCCCACCTGGACAAGGATTTCCTGATAGCTTCCCGATTGGGTGATCGTTTCCCCACCCTCGGGTGAAACATACCGGACGGACCGTTCCTCCCCGGCGATCAGAGCCAACCCGATGGAACCGGAAAACCTGCCCCGGGTGTGATACATGCCCACGGTGACGCTCGTCAGGTCCATCCGCCGGAAGAGAGGGTCTCCGCTGGGAACTGTGGAGGGCTCGGAGGCTATCCCGACCAGATATGAGGTCGACGTGGTTTGTTTGAACGCCATCCCCACCGAGATCCGCAGAGCGCCCTCGCCCGAGGTTTCCAGCGGCCCCAGTCTCGCTGCCCCGGTCGAGGGCGGGCGGCTCTCCACCTCGGGGAATACCTCGTAGGGGGATTGCGGGCGGATGCGGGTCAGATCCATCTCAAACAGGACCGAATCGGAGATGAAGGCCAATCCGAGGGTCACCCTGCCGGGAGAATCCAGCCGGAATCCCAGGCCCTCCTCCTGAATGAAAATCACTTCCGAATTCCCGGAGGTGACTCCCCCATCGACGATGGTGATGGACCGGGATTGGTTGAGGTACACGCTTCCGTTGCCGGCCAGGGTGTCGGAGGGAAAGTCCAGCGAGACTCCCAGCACGATTCCAGGCGATAGATCGGCCTGGAATCCCATGGACATGGCGATGCGGTTGGACTCGCCTGCGACGATCAGCCCTGAAAGGGCGTATCCATCCAGGGTGTTGGTCGACCCGCCATTGGTGTACGACCCGCTGTAGACCAGGGTGGATTGACTCTGTTCCCGCAGAATCAGGTGGTCGAAACGCAGGGAAATGCCAATCCGGAACCAGGAGGTAATCGCCGCGCCGAGGGCTACGGCGGGGGAATATCCGCGCAACTCCCCTGTTCCCTCGGCGGTCTCCCGGATGGAAAACCCCTCGGGAAACGATCCGTCGATGTCCAGGGCCCCCACCAGACCCGCCGGCAGGGAGGCCTCCGTACCGCTTCTTGCATCCCGGGTGCTCCCGGTCATGAATCGATCCGGGGACATCCGGAGGGAAAGGCCATAGTAAAACCGGGGATATTGCCGGGTATTCCCCAAGGGGTGAACGGACGCGATATTCCCCGAACCGGATTTCACGGAAACCGAATTCTCTCCTCCCACGCCCGATTCCAGGTAACGGAGGGGGGTCCCCGCGACCATCAGCCGGGAAGAACCCGCGGAGGCCAGCCCGGCGGGATTGAACCACACGGCCTCGCCCCCGCTGGTCAGGGCTGTGTTGGATCCATTCATGGGAAAACCCAACTCTCCCGGAGAGGTTTCCCCGTTTAACAACAGGAACACCCTCCCCTGGGCATGGGCCGGCCATAGCAGGCACAGTACCGCTAACAACCGTAATGGCAGCAATTTCATACTATTTTAAGTCTATTTGAATAATAATACACTTCGCATTCATAACGAAGCGCGAGCATCTACTAACTACAAATTGCGGTCAAAGAAAAGAAAGAAATAACCTCCTTCCCAATCCGATTCCGGTCCCGGGTGGCGGAGGCGCATCCGTCCGGGTAAAGTGCGGCTGGAGGACGGTCCGCACCGTGCCGCAGATGGCCCACCGCCGCAGATGGCCCACCGCCGGAGATGTTATAGAACCCCCAGGAGCGCAAAGGAGCCCCGAGATGATCGAATTTCATACCTGGCCCACTCCCAATGGACAGAAGGTCGCCATCATGCTGGAGGAGACCGGGCTGGGCTACCGCACGATTCCCGTCGACATTCAGACGGGGGATCAGTTCGCCCCGGAGTTCCTGGCCATCAGTCCCAACAACCGCATCCCGGCCCTGGTCGACCGCGAAGGACCGGGGGGCAATGCGATCTCCATCTTCGAATCGGGCGCGATCCTGATCTATCTGGCCGAGAAAACGGGGCGGTTTTTGCCCACGGAACCCCACGACCGGATGGAAGTGCTGCAATGGCTGATGTTCCAGATGGGCAACGTGGGGCCGATGTTCGGCCAGTGCAACCACTTCCGCTCCTATGCCCCGGAGGAGATTCCCTACGCCGTGAACCGCTATACCAATGAGGTGGGCCGCCTCTACGGTGTCATGGACCAACGGCTGGCCGACCGCCCCGGGCTGGCCGGCGAATATTCCATCGCCGACATGGCCACCTATCCCTGGAGCCTGATCTACAAGCGCAGCGGGCACGACATGGACGATTTCCCCAACGTCAAGCGCTGGCAGGAGGATATCGGCGCGCGTCCGGCCGTGCAAAAGGGAATGGATCTCCTCAAGGAAGTCCGCCGCAAGGGACCCATGAGCGAGGAGGCCAAACGCAACCTGTTCGGGGACG
>CAZOXD010000337.1:0-2461 GCA_964583525.1 uncultured Pseudomonadota bacterium | reverse complement strand
CAAGCTCGGGACAGGCTCTCCCCGCTCCAGCCTCTCCGAACGCGGATGGGTATTCATTTTGGGTGATGACGATACGGAATTCCACCTCCGAATCCCGAGGAGCGTATCGTGTGGACGTCTCGCAGGGCGCGGGCTGAGTGGAAAAGGGGACACTAACGCGGCATGAGTAGGGTTTGACCCGATGCGCGACAATCCAGTATCATTGTTGGATAACAAAAATTCGTCACCGATTTCGGCTCCATGACCCGTCGGCAACTGGACCTGGGGTGCTTATCCGCCCGCTCCATGGGCGAAGGGGAAAGATGGGGGCCGGCAGGATCGGCGGGCGACTCGACCGGCGGGCGGTTCAAATGGCCGGCGGTTCAACCGGCCGGCAGTTTGAACGGTAAAGCCCGTGGAACCGTAGCGCTCCAGCCTTACTCACTCCTCCACACAGGAAGGAATCCGCAGCATGCTGACCGCTATACGCAATAGCGCCCAATCCTGGCTGATCAAGGCCCTGCTGGGTGTGATCGTACTTACCTTCGTCGTTTCCTTTGGCGTGGGCACCTTCAGCAATCCCAAGGAAGTGTTGGTGAAGGTGGGTTCCGGCGAGATCATGGTTTCCCAGTATCTCCAGCGCTACCAGCGGGAAATGGACGACCTTCGCAGGCGATACCCGGACAACGCCGACGTGCTGGCCAACCAGCTCAATTTACGGCACCAGGTGATGGAACGCATGATCGACCGGCACCTGATCCTCAGGGCCGCCCGCGACGAGGGCTTGATCGTTACCGAAAGTGAGTTGCGGGACACCCTCACCCGGGATCCCTCCTTTAGCGTCAATGGAAAATTCGATTATGGCACCTATGAGCAGATTCTGCGGCAGATTCGGCGCACACCGGAAATCCACGAGTCGATCATGCGGGAAGATCTGCTGGTAAACCGCTACCAACGCAACCTGGTGGCGGGGGTGATCGTCAACGATGCCGAGGTGGATGAGCGCTACCGTATCGAAAATCAGCGGGTGGAAGTGGACTATGTCCATGTCGATCCCAACCGCTTCGATCTTCCCAACCCCCTTACCGACGCGGAGATCAAGACCTATCACGAGGCCCATCCCCTCGAGTTCACGCAGCAGGACCAGTTCAAGGTGCGCTACTTCATATACTCCCTGGCCGACGCGGAGCAGGGGGAAAAGGTGCATCCGCGGGCCGTCAAGCGGTACTACGAGCGCAAACTGGAAACCGAATTCTCCATTCCCAAAAAGGTCAGGGCCAGCCACATCCTGAAACGGCTGGCCAAGGACGATCCCCCGGAAAAGGAAAAGAAGCTGCGCGCGGAACTGGAGAAAATTCTGGCCCGGGCCAAAAAAGGAGAGGACTTCGCCCGATTGGCCAAGGCTCATTCGGAGGATTTCAGCAAGGACAAGGGAGGCGACCTGGGATTCTTCGCCCAGGAAGAAATGGTGCCCACATTCGCGAAAGCCGCGTTTTCCCTGCCCAAGGACGGGGTCAGCGAAATCGTGCGTTCCCCCTTCGGGCTGCACATCATCAAAATCACCGGCGTTCAACCGGGCAGCCAAAAATCCTTCGAGGAGGTGAAGGAGGCCATCGAGGGGAAACTGCTGGAGCGGATTTCCGAACGGAGGCTGAACCTGGAGCTGGAACGCCTCCCCCCGCGGATCGAGAAGGAAGGTCTGGAGGCTGTGGCAAAATCCTTCGGCAAATCCATCCAGTCCACAGAGCTGTTCGACCGCGCCTCGAATCTGCCAGGAATCGGATCCACCGCCACGCTTTATGCCCAGGCACGCACCCGCCGCAAGGGGGATGCCGGAGTCTTGCAGCGCAACCCGGTGCAGGGGCATCTGTTCTTCGAGGTGGTGGAGAAAAAACCCTCCTACGTGAAACCCCTGGACGAGGTGAAACTTCGAGCAAAGCGTCTGGCCACCGCGGATAAGCAGCGGGAAATGGCCCTGGCCGAAGCCAAGGAGAAAGCCAAATCGTTGAAGACCGGGAAGGATTTCAACAGCTACGCCATCCGCCGTTCCCTGGATGTCAAGACAACCGCCTTCACCGTGGTGGATGCGGCCATTGAGCAGTTGGGCCGAAATCCCGATTTCCAGCGTTCGGCCTTTCGGCTCACCACGGAGGAGTCCGTGGCCCTGAACATCCAGGACGGGAGAGCCTATCTGATGCGTTTCCGCCGCAGGTATTTCCCGGAACCGGAGAAGGAAAAGGAAATCAAGGCCCAGGTGCGCACACGGATGACCTCGGAATTCCGCCAGTATATCGCCAAAAACGAGATCGACCGCTTGCGCTCCGGCGTTATTATCGAAGTGGTTTCCCCCCAATACGTGGGCAGCAGCAAGCCCACCCAGCCATTGGACTTGAGGTAGGCGCAGGTCCGCGCCTGCCCCCAATACGATTCAGTTAAGAATGGGAGCATGAAATTCATATTTTTTCCGTGCCCTGCGAGACAG
>CAZOXD010000336.1:0-2471 GCA_964583525.1 uncultured Pseudomonadota bacterium | reverse complement strand
GTCTGGGTGGGGCCCGAACGGTCGGTCTGCATGCCGAACACGTACTCCTTGGCGGCCGCCGTTCCGGGCAGGGCCAGCAACAGGGCCAGTCCCGCCAGCAGGGCCGGCAGGGCCAAGCGGTTCACGATGATTCTATTCATTTCATCCCTCCATGATTGGTTACGTTCCCGTGCATGAGGATTCTCCTTCCTTCACCAATGCTCCCGAAAACCCGGCATTTCCCCTCCTTCCCCCGGGGGCCGGACATCCCCGGGTGCAATCCGGCATGGCGCCGCCCCCATTGCAAGTACTACAGCAAGTACTACAGGTAGGGGAAGGGCCATACCTTGAAATAGTCCTTGACGTTGTTCCACAACTTGTTGAGGCCGTCCGGCTCCACCACCAGGAAGAACATGATCAGCCCGCCGAACAGCATCAGTTGAAACTGGGTCACCACCGAGGCTACCGTGCCGTCGTCCCATCCCAGCCAATTGAATCCGATTCCCCGTAGCGTGATGTCCAGGACGATAGGCAGCATGGTGATGAAAATCGCACCCAGGATGGAGCCCACGATGCTCCCCAGACCCCCGATGATCACCATGGCCAGGAATTGGATGGACTGGGGAAGCTGGAAGAACTCGTAGTTGGCCACCCCGTAGGTGTAGGTATAAAGGACGCCGGTGATGCCTGCATAAAAGGAACTGATGGAAAATGCCACCAGCTTGGTCTTGAAGATGTTGATGCCGATGATCTCCGCGGCGATGTCCCGGTCCCGCACGGCAATGAAGGCGCGCCCCAGATGGGTGCGGAACAGGTTCAGGGCGAAAATGATCCCGATCGTCAGCACCACGTAAATCAGATAATAGAACGACAGGTTGGATTTCATCGTAAAACCGAAGATCACCGGGCGGGGCACGTAGATGGAAGCGCCCACCCCCCCGGAAATCCAGGTGATGTGGTTGAGGGTCCACTCGATGATCAGTTGCGCGGCCAGGGTGGATATAGCCAGATACAGTCCCTTGATGCGCAGGGAGGGAATGCCGAAAAAGGCCCCCACCAGCGCCGCCATGGCGCCCCCGGCCGGCATGGCCAGAAACCAGGGCAGATCGAGCCGGGTTACCAGGTTGGCCGCGGTATAAGCGCCCACGGACATGAAGGCCGCGTGGCCGATGGAAATCTGGCCGGTATACCCCACCAGGATATTCAGCCCGATGGCGCCCAGGGAGGCGATCCCGATCTGGTTGAGCAGACTGAGCTGATAATCCGACGCCACCATGGGAAGGACGGCGAACACGATCACCACCACCGCCACCATGGTGTATTTGGGCAGCGGATAGGGATAGAGGGCCAAATCCTCCGCATAGGTGCGCTTGAATGTTGCCGATTCCCTATGGATCATGCGTGTTTATACCCTTTCGATATCTTCCTTGCCGAACAACCCGGAGGGCCGCACCATCAATACGAAGATCATCAGCACGTAGGGCGTGAAATCCTTGGTGCCCCCGCCCACGTAGGGATCGATCACCCCGGCCGCCATCGCTTCCACCGAGCCGATGATCAATCCGCCCACCAGGGCCCCGAGGATGCTGTCCAGCCCGCCCAGGATCACCACCGGGAACACCTTCAGTCCCAGCAGGGCCAATTGCACGTCCACTCCGATGGCGTTGCCCCAGATCAACGCGCCCACCAGAGCCACCACGCCGGCGATGGCCCAGGAGATGCCGAAATAGCGCTTTACGTCGATCCCCATGGCCATGGAGACCTGCTGGTCGTCCGCGATGGCGCGCAGGGCGATACCCATCCGGCTTTTGGTGAACAGCCAGCCCACCGCACAGAAGGTGACGAGAGCGAACACCGCCGCGACCAGTTCGATCCGGTTGAGCAGGATGTCGCCCAGGAAGATCGGCTCGTCGGAGATGGGCAGTGGGATGTTCTTGGTCTCGATGCCCCATAACGCCGGCGCCAGTCCTTGCAGGAAGGCCGCCAGTCCGATGGTGGCCATGATGATCGCCACCACCGGGCGGCCGATCATGAATTGCAGCACCAGCTTTTCCACCAGAAACCCCAGCGCCACCATGCCCACGATGCCCACCGCAATGGCCACGTACAGCGGAAATCCGTACAACTGCACGCAGGCGGCCACGATGTACCCCGCGAACATCACGAACTCGCCCTGGGCGAAGTTGAGGGCGTCCGAGGCCTTGTAGATCAGCACGAACCCCAGGGCGACCAGGGAGTACAAGGCTCCCACCAGCAGCCCGTTCACGAACAATTCAACGTAAAAAAGCATCGGCGCCTGTTTTTGATTTCCGGGATCGTCGCGCGATTCCCGGTCCTTCTTCTTCACTCCCTTGCCGCTGGCTGGTCAGAATGTCGCGGTCAGGTCGGCATGGGAACGTCCCAGATTTCGGCGGCGGTCTGGAAGTTCCCGGTGCGCCCGTCCTCATAGGTGACGACCACCTCGTCCGCGGCCTGTGTGGCGTTGTTGTACA
>CAZOXD010000335.1:0-2487 GCA_964583525.1 uncultured Pseudomonadota bacterium | reverse complement strand
TAAAAGGCAGCAGGAAGCCCGCCCTGCGCGTGGGGGCAACCTGATTTCCCATGCGCGGACCAGATTGCCATAGGCATGCTAGGGGGGGGTGCTGCCGGATAGATCGAAGCAGGCAGGGGAAGTTCTGCTCCCAGGGCAACCCGGGGAGGGGAAATGAACTGCCCCGCCGCAAGCGGCGGGGAATTCGACCCAAACCGATTCAATATAAAGCCTCGCATCAAGAAAACGGCGGACGATTGGGCAAAAGAAGTCGCCGAAGGATTGCGTCTGCGAAGGGATGATCATGAACGAGGAACGCACTCCGCGAAGCCGGTTCTACGATGGCCGGTTATACGCATGGGTAATGGATTCTTTTCTTGCCGGGTTACATGGTTATATCTCCAATCAGGTGAACCCCGGTGAGAAGGTATTGGATGCAGGATGTGGAACCGGCGCCTTGGTATTCCGAATTGCCGAAAAAGCCAAGATGGTGGTTGGGGTCGACCTGTCCCCCGAGATGGTGAAATACGCCAACTGCCAACTCTCCAAAGGCAAGTTCGAACATTTATCTTTTGTGCTCGGGGATGTATCGAGGGCCCTGGCAGATCATCACGACGGGTTCTTTGACCTGGCCACACTTGTATTGGCACTGCACGAGATGCCGCCGGAGACGCGGACGTCAATCCTGCAGGAACTCTCCAGACTCGCAAAGCGGGTTCTCTGCGTGGATTTTCGCTCCCCCATGCCTTGGAACGTTCCCGGCGTAAGAAACCGGTTCTTCGAGTTATCTGCCGGGGCGGAGCACTTCAAGATGTATCGCGATTTCCAACGCTGCGAAGGAACGCCGGGAATTGCCAACATTGCGGGCCTGGCCTGTGAACACGTTCGGCACCTCGATGCAGGGACTGTGGACGTTTATTTGATCCGGCGAAAAGGATAAATCGCCCTGATACCCGTCAAAGTGGCTGTGATTACACCATGATTACACCGTGATTAAACCGTGGCCCTGGCCTCCTTCGACCTGAACGGATACCCCCTGAACAGAATGAACATTGGCCGCCGGCAGCGAGTCCTCCCCATTCACTCGCCAGAGGCCTCTCCCTTCGACTGCTTGGCATAAGCGCCGGGGGCCAGCCCGAACCAGCGGCGGAAGGCGCAGTAAAACAAGGAGGCGTCCGCGATATCGAGCAGGTGGGCGATCTCCCCGCAATACGCCAACCTTGCCGTTTTTCCCGGTGGAGGATAAACTTCAGACAGTTCGCCGGCCGTCGCCGGCGGAATCTCCCCCGGAAAACCGGAAATCCCTGATTCACCACCGATTTATCCATGCCCAGCCACTGGAAAGGCCCTCCATTCATGTTTGATTCAGTATCCATCGATTCCCTGCATCTGCGCAACCGCATCGTGCTCTCCCCGTTCATCGAATTTCAGGCCAACCGGGACGGGACGGTGTCACCCCACATGATGAATTACTACGTCAACATGGCCCGCGAGGGCGTGGGGCTGGTGATCCTGGAAACCGCCTACGTAACCCAGCAGGGGCGGGCGCACATGCATCAATTGGGGATCAATACCGAACGCCACCTGGAAAGCCTGACCCGGCTGGTGAAGGCCATCCAGGCGGAAGGCGCCGCCGTGGCGATCCGGCTGGCCCATGCGGGAGCGCGAACCTCCGAGGCCATCATCGCCGAGCAGCCCATCGGCCCCTCCATCATCAATTTCGGCAAGGATTTCAACGTCAGCCGGGAATTCGACGATGGGGACGTGGAGGAGATCACCCTGTTCTTCGTGCATGCCGCCGAACGGGCGGAGGAAGCCGGGGTGGACCTGATCGAAATCAACGGCAGCCAGCAATACCTGCTGGACCAGTGCCTTTCCATCCGCCACAACAACCGCCTGGATGCCTATGGCGGTGGAATCGAGCAGCGGATGAACCTGGCGGTGGAAATCATCAAGTCCATCAAGTCCCGCCTCTCCACCAAGACCCCCCTCTCCTACATGTTTTCCATCCACGACAAGCTGGAAGACGGGTTCACGGATGAGGACCTGAAGGGGATGATCAAGATGCTGACGAACGTCAAGGTGGACCTGCTCCATCCGGTCAGCATTCACGTGCTCAACAAGTTTTTTGAAACCGAAGAAACCCTGATGGAATGGGTGAGCAAATACACCAAAAAGCCGCTGATCGTGGAAGGTAATATCAAGTCTCCACAGATTCTCAAGGAATCCATCATCCTCGGCAAAGCCCAGATGTACGCGCTGGACAAGGTGCTGTACAGCCGGCCCAACTGGTATGCCTTCCTGCAGAAGAAGATCGCCCCAGCCGCCTGATGGGCAGCCGTCTGATGGGTCACTCGGAGGCAATCCCCCTTCCCCCTGACCCGCCACCGGCGGTGGCGCGGGCCCGCCAACCCTTCTTGCAACGCCAGCCTCCGGTAGTGGATCAGTTTAAAAAAAAATGCCTATTCCATTTGTACAGCAATATTGGTTGGAAATGGAAGCTGAAAT
>CAZOXD010000334.1:0-2556 GCA_964583525.1 uncultured Pseudomonadota bacterium | reverse complement strand
TGCCACATGGGTGTCCCACTTCCTTCTTATACCAATTTTCCAAGACACAAGGGGATGGCTGAAGGCCGGGGGAGGGGTTGCAGTTGCAGTTTTCCCTCTCCGCGTCGGAGAGGGAAGGAGCGCCGTCAGGCGCGGGGGGGTGAGGTTCGCGGTCACCCTTGCAGTTGCAGTTTTCCCTCCCTTCCCAGCGTGGAGGGCCGAGGTGAGGTTGCAGTTCGCCGTTTTCCCCCTCTCCTCTCGGAGAGGGGGTTGGGGGGTGAGGTCCCCTACACCGGGGTGGGGGCGGCGACGGGCTCGGCCAGCTTTTCCTTCATGCGGCGCAGCTCGCGGCGGGCGATGACCATGTTGTGGACTTCGTCCGGGCCGTCGGCCAGGCGCAGAATGCGCGCGTAGGACCACAGGTTGGCCAGGGGCACGTCGTTGGTGGTGCCCAGGGCGCCGTGGGTCTGGATGGAACGGTCCACCACGGTCTGGAACATGTTGGCCGCTACGTTTTTGATCATGGAGATCTCGTAACGGGCTTCCTTCTTGCCGAACTTGTCGATCTTCCAGGCGGTGTAGAGCACCAGCAGCCGGGCCTGTTCGATATCCATGCGGGACTTGGCGATCCATTCCTGGATCACGCCCTTGTCGGCAAGGTGGCTGCCGTGCACGTAGCGCGTCAGGGCGCGTTCGCACATCATGTCCAGCGCCCGGGAGGCCCCGCCGATGGCCCGCATGCAGTGATGGATGCGCCCCGGGCCAAGGCGCGCCTGAGCGATGGGAAAGCCATCGCCCTCCTCGCCGAGCATGTTCGAGGCGGGCACCCGGCAGCCGGTGTAGCGTACCTCGCAGTGCCCGTGGCCGCCGCTGTGGTTGAACACGGGCACCGGGCGCACCACGTCCATGCCCGGGTTGTCCAGGGGCACCAGAATCTGGCTGGCCCGGCGGTGCGGGGGCGCGTCGGGGTCGGTGACCGCCATCACGATGGCGATTTTGCAATTGGGATGGGCCGCGTTGGAGGTGAACCACTTGTGACCGTCGATGACGTACTCGTCCCCTTCGCGCACGGCCCGGGTCTGGAGCAGGGTGGGATCCGACCCCGCCACCTCCGGCTCCGTCATGGAAAAGCAACTGCGGATTTCCCCCGCCAGCAGGGGCTGGAGCCATTGCTCCTTCTGCGCTTCGCTGCCGTACTCCGCCAGGATTTCCATGTTGCCCGTGTCGGGGGCGTTGCAGTTGAACACCTCGGAGGCGATCAGGCTGCGGCCCATGATTTCCGACAGGGGCGCGTACTCCAGGTTGGTCAGCCCGGCGCCGTAGCGCTCATCGGGGAGAAAGAGGTTCCACAGCCCCATGGATTTCGCCTGGGCCTTCATTTCCTCCATGACGGGGGGATGGTGATGCTTGTCTCCCGAAGCTTCCACCTGCTCGGCATAAACCTTTTCATTGGGATAGACGTGCTCCTCCATGAATCGGGTGACCTGCTCGATCAGATCCTTGGTCTTGTCGTTGAATTCGAAGTCCATCGCTCCATCCTTCCCGCCGGAAACCGGCATGCGTAAATCTTCCTGAACCCCCGAGCGCGCTGCCTCGTTTCCCCGCTTGAGACAACCCAATCCTATGCACAGGCCCCTCGGGCGGGTCAAGGAGGGAGGTGGCAAGAATGGAGGCGGTAAGGAGGGAAGCGTCAATGAGGGGGGCGGTGCCGCTTCCCTTGCGGTGCGGATTTCAATGCTGCCGCCCTCAAGTTTTCCCCGCATGTGCCGATATTGGAACCAGAGTGGAGAATTCCGTCCACGGGAACATATTCGGATGAGGAGAAGATCCATGGTCAACCGCGTTTCCAGGCGTACCAGCACCGCGGTGTCATCCGTAGCGCCGGTATCCCGGGCTTCGGGGGGCACCCCCCGCCGCCCCACGGGGACATCGCGTTCCTTCGCGGAACTGCTGGCGGAGGCGGAGACGGTGGGCGGACCGATCGCCTCGCGCCATGCGCGGCCCGCGTCTTCGAACGTGCATTCCACCCCTCCGCCAGGGACGCCCCCCGGAGACTGGGGAATGCTGGCCCGCGCGCTGCCGCTACAGGGAATGGTAACCCAGGGAATGGCCGTCAGGCTGCCGGATCGGGAAGAGAAAAAATCCCGCTCCGGCGAAGAGCCGGAAACCTAGGCCTCGCCAGGGCGGGCGGGGGAGAATACTATTAGGTTCCTTGGTGCTGGGGGCACGGCAAGCCGTACCCCCGCGAAGGGCGGGTGGGTCCGTACTCCCACTCTTACTGGGGTTGGAAGGCCGGGTAGGCTTCCATGCCGAACTCGTGGAGGTCGATGCCTTCCATCTCCTCCTGTTCGCTGACCCGCAGGCCGATGGTGTACTTGATGGCCAGCCAGACCAGCATGCTCAGGCTGAATGTGAAAGCGCCAATGAGGACGATCCCCTTGACCTGGGCCCAAATGGCAACCTCGGGATTGAAGATTCCCACGGCCAGTGTGCCCCAGATGCCATTCACCAGGTGCACCGAGAGCGCGCCCACCGGGTCGTCCAGCTTCAGCTTGTCGAAGAGGGGCACGGCAATGA
>CAZOXD010000333.1:0-2560 GCA_964583525.1 uncultured Pseudomonadota bacterium | reverse complement strand
GCGAACGCCGCGCTCTCCCAGCTGAGCTACGTCCCCGGGTGTGGGCCGCCGGTCATGGCGTTGCCCTGGTTGAATTATCGGGAAGGGGGGGCAAATGGGAATGGGCGGTAATGGCTTTTATGTTTCCCCCTCTCCCCTTGGAGGAAGGGGTGCCTTGCCGAGCAAGGCGGGGGTGAGGTCACCCCCCTACCCCAGCGCGGCCTTCACGGCTTCCTCGACCACGCCGCCCAATTCGGAGGTGTTGGCCTTGCCGCCCATGTCGGGAGTCTTGACATCGCTGGAGCGCAGCACGTCCTCGATGGCGCGCACCACCACCTGGGCCGCCTCGGAATAGCCCAGGTGGTCCAGCATCATCGCTCCGGACCAGATGGCGCCGATGGGATTGGAGATGCCCCGCCCCGCGATGTCCGGGGCGGAGCCGTGTACCGGCTCGAACATGGAGGGGAAGACGCGCTCCGGGTTGATGTTGGCCGAGGGGGCGATACCGATGGTGCCGGTGACCGCCGGACCGAGATCGGAGAGGATGTCCCCGAACAGGTTGGAGCCCACCACCACGTCGAACCAGTCCGGATTGCGCACGAAATGGGCGGTGAGAATGTCGATGTGGTACTTGTCCGTTTCCACGTCCGGATACTCCGCGCTGATTTCCTCCCAGCGCGCGTCCCAATAGGGCATGGTGTGGATGATGCCGTTGGACTTGGTGGCCGAGGTGAGATGCTTTTTGGGGCGCGTGCGGGCCAGCTCGAAAGCATAGCGCAGGATGCGCTCCGTGCCCTTGCGGGAAAAGCGCGATTCCTGCCAGCACACCTCCTCCGGCGATCCCTCCCCGCGCAGGCCGCCCACGTTGGAATACTCGCCCTCGCTGTTTTCCCGCACGATCAGCATGTCGATATCGCCCGGAGCGCGGCCCGCCAATGGACACGGCACGCCCTCCATCAGCACCACCGGGCGCAGGTTTACGTATTGGTCGAACTGGCGGCGGATGGGAATCAGCAGCCCCCACAGGGATATGTGGTCCGGCACCCCTGGAAATCCCACCGCGCCCAGGTACACAGCATCGTGGCCGCGAATCGTTTCCAGCCCGTCCACGGGCATCATGGCGCCCGTCTTGTGGTAACGTTCGCAACTCCAGTCGAAGCGCTCCCATTGAAACGTAACGCCGATGCGCGCGCCCACGGTGTCCAGCACCCGCATGCCCTCGTCGATGACCTCTCCGCCGATTCCGTCTCCAGGAATTACGGCGATTTTATGGGTGCGGTTGGGTTTGGATTCACTCATGTCACTCTTCGTAAAAGGCTTTCGATAAACACATTAAACTGCAACAAGAAGTTTGCCTCCGGCGGCGGCCTTTGCCCATGGCAACTACCGGGGTGTCACCCCTTGGAATCCTGACCAACTTCGAAAAGTTGGATCAAACTTTTGAGTAAGATCTTGAAATCGCATCAAATCCTCGACGAATCCCTCATTAAAAAGTTTGGTGCAGCTCGGTAATATTAACAACCGAAAGCTGCCCCCCGGAGGGTAGGGGTTTGGGGGCAACGCCCTCAATACCTAACGAACGAAATTCTCTGAAAGGACTCTATTCTTCGTCCTTGCCCGGCTTTCCGAGGGCCTTGTTGATGCGCTTGACGA
Organism: uncultured Pseudomonadota bacterium; assembly: GCA_964583525.1. Lineage (GTDB taxonomy): Bacteria > SAR324 > SAR324 > SAR324 > JACQKK01 > CAZOXD01. The sequence goes on along the minus strand of CAZOXD010000333.1, from coordinate 928 downwards.
GCTTGTCCAGGCTGTTGAAGTGGGCGACGGAGCGCTGCCAGTCGCGCCGGGGGCGGGCCGGGTAGCCGTAGTAGGTGCCTCCGGGCTCACCGGGACGGGTCATCACCGATTTGGGGCCGACGGTGACGCCCTCGCTGATGGACATGTGATCCAGCACACCCGACTGCCCGGCCATGCGCACGTATTTGCCGATCCTGGTGCTTCCGGCGATGCCCACCTGTCCGGCCAGCAGCGCGTGCTCCCCCACCTCCACGTTGTGGGCGATGTGCACCAGGTTGTCCGTCTTGGCGCCGCTACGGACGATGGTGGGGCTGTAGGTGCCGCGGTCGATGGCGTTTCCCCCGCCGATCTCCACGTCGTCTTCCAGGATCACGATTCCCAGGTGGGGAATCTTCACGTGGCGCCCCTCGTGCTGCAGGTAGCCGAAGCCGTCCGAGCCGATCTCGGAATTGCTGTGGACGATCACCCGGTCTCCCACCTGGCAGCCCCAACCGATGGTGGCGTTGGGGTGGATCAGGCAGTCCGCGCCGATGGAAGCCCCCTCGCCCACGTGCACGCCCGGGCAGATTTCCGAGCGCGGGCCGATCTCCACGTTGTCCGCCAGCACGGCGTGGGGATGCACGATAGCGCTGGGGTCGATGGCGCAGCCCTCCCCTACCACGGCCCGGGGATCGACCCCCGGCGGGGGCGTTTTGCGGGGATGTAGCAGGGGGGTCAACTCGACGATGGTCAGGTGCGGAAAGGGCGAGCGGATCACCGTCTTGCCGGGTAGTTCCACGCCTTCTGCCGCCACCACCGCCAGCGCCGGGGATGATGCTGCTTCATCCACGTTTTCCTCCCCGCGCACGAAGGTCAGGTCGCCCTCGGCCGCGGTGTTCAAACCCTGAATGCCCCGCACCTCCAGATCGCCATCCCCCTCGAAGGGCAG
>CAZOXD010000332.1:0-2674 GCA_964583525.1 uncultured Pseudomonadota bacterium | reverse complement strand
TCACGAATATCGCCTCCGCGATATCCTGATCCAGGGCAAAGCGGGAGAATCCCATCCGGAGAATGAACGAGGGGAAGCGCCGCAGGAGTTCGATCCTGGAACCCGGCAGGAGACCCAAAGCCATTAGTTTCCGCATCCGAACCGGGTCGTCTTCGCGCAGGTAGGCGATCTCGCCCCGTTGCCGGGGCCGCATCGAGGCCAGGGAGGGCACGGCGCCCGCGATAGGGGGAGGAGGGGCGGACTTTCTCCATCCTCTCCTCAGGGCGGAGGCCCAATTCCCGAGTTGTTCCAGCCACGGAGACGGCTCCGGCATGTGATACCCGCAGCGCGGACAACGCACACTACGGCAGCCCACGCGGAAGGTGCAGCCCTGGCAAGAGGTACCGCACGTCTCCTCCCGGAATTCGAGGTGGCAGTATCCGCATCTCATGGTGAATATCTCATGGTGAATAACCCGTGCTGGATAGTACGTGATGCACTGCTCCTCCCACACCGAAGGCGGTGCCGAAGATTGCCACGGACATGAGGAAGGTGGTGCGCGCACCCAATTCTTTTTTCATCATCAGCAGTTGCGCCACGCAGGGAAGGAAGAGGGTCAGAGTCACCGAAGCGACCAGAAGCTGGGAAGTGTTGAGTTGGCCCTCGTTGGCCAGATGGAACAGGCCCGCGGCGCCGAAGTCCCTGCGGAAGAACCCGTACAGAAACGCCTCCGCGGCCGCGGGCGGCAACCCGATCGCTCCCACCAGGGGCTCCAGTCCGGCAATCAACACGTCGAAAACCCGGGTCAGCCGCCCGGCCCAGATGAGGAGGCTGGCCAGGATGAAAAGCGGGAGGATTTCCATGAAGTACCATTTCATGCGGGAGAAGGTCTTCAGAATCACGTTGTAGGGCCGGGGTATCCGCATGGGGGGGAGTTCCATGTAAAAATCCGCCCCCTTTCCCGGCAAAATGCGGGAAAGCAGCCGCCCCGCGGCCAGGAAGATCAGCAACATGATTCCACCCCAGATCAGGAAGGGCAGAGACACCCCCAGCGGGCCCGGGGAGAGGCGCGCCAGCAACCCGATGATCAGGCCGTACTGGGCAGAACAGGGAATCGCCAGGGCCAGCAGAAAGGTTGTGATGACCCGCTCCCGCCGGGTTTCCTGAATGCGGGTGACCATGGTTCCCATCGTATCGCAACCGAACCCGAGAACGATGGGAATCACGGCCCGTCCGTTGAGCCCGATTCCCTTGAAGAGCCGGTCCACCAGCATGGCCAGGCGCGGGAAATAGCCGGAGTCCTCCATCAGCGAGAAGAAGAGGAAGAACAAGGAGACGATGGGCAGGACGATGGCGATGGCGTAGGTGATTCCCAAGGTGACGATGCCATACTGGCCCCCCACCAATTCCCGCAGCCAGTACCTCCAGGCCGCGTCACCGGGGAGCGCACCGTTCAAGGCAGTGTTGACCCAGGGATGGACCCATTTTCCGAAAACCTGTCCCTCCAGGTAGTTGACCACTTCTCCCGCGCCGAATTCGCCCACGAATTTGTAGAGGCCAAAATAAAGCACCGCCAACAGTATCGGGATTCCCGTGATGGGGTGGGTGGTGAGATCGTCAATCCCGGCGGCCAGTCTCTGAAAGGGTGTTGCGGGAATGGGCGCCACCTCCATAACCCGGGTGGCGAGCTTTCGGGCGAAGGCCTGTCTCTCCATCGCGATGGCGAAGGCAGGAGTATTCCCATCCGGATCGGTGCCGGAGCGGACGGCTTCGGCCAGTCGTGCCGCGTTCCGTGGATGATCCCGGTTTGCGGCGGCGGTCAGTTCCGGGTCCTCCTGGAGCAGAAGCAGCCCCATTCCCCGCGCCCCGGGTGGGGATGGATGGGGCAGGGTGGCTTCGATCCGATCGAGGGCGGATTCGATTTCGGGCCGGTAGCGGTGAATCTCCCCGTTTTGGTTAGCGGGTTCGGCCAGACGGGGCAAGGCCTTCCGGATCTCGTCGAGTCCCCTGCCCGTGGTGGAAACCGATTTCAGTACGGGAACGCCCAGCGCCCGGGACAAGGCCCCGGCATCGATCCGGATGCCGTGCCGCTCGGCCTCGTCCATCATATTGAGCACCAGCACCAGGGGCAGCCCCAACTCGATCAACTGGAGGGTCAGCGGCAGCATCCGTTCCAGGTTTTTCGCATCCACCACGTGCGCGGCGGCAGAGACTCCCCCGATCAGGATCCGCCGCGCCACCTGTTCCTCCTCGCTTAGCGGAAGCAGGGAGTACAGGCCGGGTGTATCGATGATTTCCATTCGTTTCCCGTCGAGCACGGCCTGCCCCTCGATCACCTCCACGGTCGTGCCAGGGTAGTTCGATACGGTGGCGTAGCGTCCTGTCAAGGCGTTGAATAACGCGGTCTTTCCAACGTTTGGGCAGCCAACCAGGGCGATGCGAGAGAGGGGCTTTTCATCCGCCCCAAAGTCATGGGCCTGGCCCAGAGACTTACTTGCCAGCCCCTCGGCTGGATGCTGGTCTTGCAAGGGTTGCGTATCCATCGTGCATCTCGCGTTGCAAATCGTCCCTGGCACGGGCCTCGGGTTCGGGAATCGCGGCGGTCATCAGGGGAACCCCACCCGGTCGAAGACCCGCAGTGCCTGGGCCCGCCGCTTGGCGATCTCCTCGAGGGGCAGGGAGTCCGCCTTGAAAT
>CAZOXD010000331.1:0-2694 GCA_964583525.1 uncultured Pseudomonadota bacterium | reverse complement strand
CCGGTGAGGAGGATCTCGTCGCCGTCGTGCAGAGGGGTGTCCAAGTGGTGGGTGACGCCGAGGATGGCGTCGTTGACGATCACCTCGATGTGGGGGCCGATCTGGGTGCGGTCGTCCTCGTCCCAGAGGGTGGCCCGCAACTTGGGATGACGCCGGGCCAACAGGTCCAGCACTTCGTAGACGGTGGAATCCGCGGGCGCCTGTTCGGAGAACTCGGTGGTGCCGGTGCCGTTCCCGCCTACCAACTGGTTGACCCAGGAGATCAGGCCCACCTGTACGGTGATTGTGGAACCGCCGGATTGGTTTTTGGCTTCCGCTGTCGACATGATTCGGCCCCGGTGCGAGGCAAAATGAAGAAAACGAGGGCGCCGGGAACGCGCCCCCGAGGGAGGAGATGGGCGGCTAGGCCGGCTGGGAAACCCTTATCCCCAGATATCCTTGGCCACGTTTTCCAGCCCCAGGGATTGTAGCAACTCGGGCTTGGGATTGCCGGTCTTGCGGTCATACCCCACCCGCTCGTACCAGGCGGCCACCATGGACTCCCAATGATCCATTACGTTGTGTTCCTTGCCGGGGCCATCGGTTTGTTGCGAACCATAGCGCTTGGAGGGCTTTTCCAGTTCCGGGCCGATCCCGCAGCGTACGTTGAAGGCGCGCAGCAGGCAGGCGGTGCGGCGGCCGAAGCGCATGGCTTCCTCCGCGGTGAAGTCCCATCCGGTGGCTGCGTTGAGCGCCTTGCAGAGGACATCCAGGGACGCCCGGATGGTGAAAAGGCACGCGCCCAGGGAGTCCTCGAAGTGGCGGCGGCCCAGCATTCCGGCTACGATCAGGGAGACCTCGTCGGGGTTGAATGGGTTGATGCGCAGGGGGAGGCCCAACTCCTGGGGGGAGAGCATCATGCCCGATTCCAGGGTGCCTGTGCTGCCTAGGACGGTGTCGAGCATTTCCTCCCAGCGGCCGCGGTGATCGTGGCCCCGGGGGCTGGCGCCCTTGAGAGTGTAGACGGCGCAGTCCAGGGCTTCCCCGCCCAGATGCTCGGCGGCGTGCTTGACGCCTTCGGCCAGGATATCCCCGAAGCCTTCGCGGTTGACGATCATCTGCAGCAGCCGGTCGGCGGCCTCCACATCGCCCCACTTGGCTTCCAGGCCGCCCAGCATATCGGCGGTGATGTAGCCCTTCTCGTAGCATTCGAACACCCAACCGACGACCCAGCCGAATTCGTTGACGTCCACGCAGGCCTTGTCCACCCGGGTGTTGAGCCAGGAAACCTCCTGGGGGTCCGTACAGCCGATGGTCCACCCGGCACCGGACCAGCCCTCGTATTCGGGCTCGTCCACGATTTCGCCCTTGTGCTTTCCTTCGGCGATCACCTGCTGGTGGCAATGTTTCATACCACAGGCGCTGCATTGGTGACCCCGGTGGCCGAAACCGTCCCGCAGAGCGGAGGCCTCCCACGGTTCGGTAGGCACGTCATCCGGCCACTCGTTGGTGGTGTAGTTCTTGATGGGCAGCACGCCCAGCTTGTGCAGATTGCGGACGCCCCACAGGGTGCCGTGGCTGTAGAGTCCCTTGGTTGTGGGATCGGTGCGCAACTCGTACCCGATGGAATCGGCGACCTTGTACAATCCCTGAGGATCGTGCACCGGAAGGGCCTGGTTGCCCCGCACGATGGCCACGGCCTTGAGCTTCTTCGCGCCCATCACGGCGCCGCAGCCGTTCTTGCTGGCCACGTGGCCATAATCGCCATGGATGGCCGCGAAGCGCACCTTGTTTTCCCCCGCTACCCCGCTGGTATAGACGCTGAGGCGGTGGCCGGAAAATCCGGTCTCCTCCTGGAGGGCTTCCTGGGTCTCCCAGGTATCCTTGCCCAGCAGGTGGGAGGCGTCCCGCAGTTCCACCGTATCGTTGTGGATGTACAGGTATACCCATTCCGGCGCTTCGCCCTGGAGGACGATGGCGTCATAACCGGAATATTTGAGATTGGCGCCGAAAAATCCGTTGGCCTGGCTGGAGGTGGCGCCATTGGTCATGGCGCCGCGGGTGATGACCGTGAGACCGCCGGATCCCCAGACGGGGAGTCCCGCGAAAGGGCCGGTCGCCAGGATCAGCCGGTTGTCGGGATGGTCCCAATCGACTTCGGGAGGGACTTCCTCATAGAGGATTTTCGCGCCAATCCCAACCCCACCCACGTTTTCCCGCCATTCCTTGGGAGAGAGGGGGTCGCTCCAAACTTTCCCAGTGGTCAGGTCCACCCGCAACAATTTGCCCGCGATACCACCCACCGGTTGTTCACCCATCGAAATTTTCCCAGTACACGTTTGAAGAAAAGCGTTGAAGAAAAGCGCCGCCCGGGTGGCCAACGCCACCGGAAAACGGATAAACGATTTTGCAATTACGGCCCTGCCAGCCGCCGAATATCCCTGTCTGGCGATCCGGAAGGATCTTCCGGAAGTATATCACTGTGGGATCGCCACCCGAACCAGGGACATTTTCCGTCCCATCAATCCGCATGACCAGGGTTTCCGTCCCGCGGCGGCTCGGGACTCCACAATTTTTCCGAAATCAGGGTATCTTTTAATGAATCGGTAAACAACGGTAATTCCATATTATTTGCCCCAAACCATCGCTGCGAGGAATTCCCTGCGAAACCCGACGATTTCCATACGAATCACACTATAGCCGAATCACACGGTA
>CAZOXD010000330.1:0-2710 GCA_964583525.1 uncultured Pseudomonadota bacterium | reverse complement strand
TGCGGCGGTGGGCGGGGCCGCAGTGGTGGGCCGAGGCTCGGCGGAAGCCCCCTACAGCCGGGCCCATGCTCCCCGGGTGAGCGCGCCGCCCGGCATCCTGGAGGCGCTGGCGCGGCGCGTGCGCGAAAATCCACGGGGGCTGATTCTTTGCGGACCCATGAACCACCTTCCGCATTTTCCGGCAGCGGCGGCTCCGCGGGGAGTGGCGGGTGATGGAAACCCAAGCGCAGAGGATACCCCGGTGGAAATCCCGGAGATTTTCCCGGCTGAGGATTTTTCTGCGGCCATCGCCCATCTGGCCCGGAGAACGGGATATCCCGTTCTGGCGGAGCCTTCCTCCGGCGTGTTCGGTGACGGTTTCGGTGGCGATTTCGGTGGCGATTTCGGTGACGGCCAGTCCGCCCCGCGGATCCTGATCCGGGGCGAAGCCATGCTGCAATGCCGGGAGTTCCGGAGCAAGCTGGCGCCCCAACTGATTCTCCGGTTCGGAGCCATGCCCACCTCCAAACACGTGGAGGTGTTGCTGGACGAGCATCCCGGCTGCCCCGTGGTGCTGGTGAACGAGGGCGGGGACTGGCTGGAACCGGCCCATCATCCCACCGAGTTGATCAGCGCGGAACCGGCGGGCTTCTGCAGCACGCTGGCTGAGTTGTTACAGGACACGTTGTTGCAGAACCCGATGTTGCAGGACCGGCAGCCCGGAGAGGCCCCTCCCGGCAATGGGTGGCTGGAGGCTTTTCAGGAAGCGGATCGGATCGCGGGCGAGGCGATCGAAGAAGCCTTCCACACCCCTCCTCCCCGGGGTGTGAAGGGAGAATGGTTCGAGGGGCGCGTCTTCAGCGAACTGGCGCAGGCGCTCCCGGAAGGCACAGGAGGCACGGGAAGCACGGGAAGCATAGTGCAGTACACAGCCAGCAGCATGCCCGTGCGCGATCTGGCGGCGTTCACGCCCGGGAGCGGGGAGGAATCCCGGCTGCATCCGGTGCGGCACCTGGTCAACCGGGGGGCCAACGGCATCGACGGAACCCTTTCCAGCGCCCTGGGAGCCGCCGCGGTACAATTCGGGAGCGGAAAGCCCACCGTGCTGGTGACGGGAGATGTGGCGTTGATTCACGATTCCAACGCCCTGGGCATCGCCAAACGATATCGGCTCCCCCTTACCGTGGTGCTGATCAACAATGATGGAGGAGGCATCTTCGAAATGCTCCCCGTTTCGGAATATGGGGAAGACTACGAGCGCTTCTTCGGCACACCCCATGGAATCGATTTTGCTTCTCTCTGTGCGGCATATGGAATCCCCCACGAGTTGCCCGAGGATTGGGAGGCGTTCCGCGGTGCGGTGCGTGCATCGCTGGAAGGGCAAACGTCCAGGGGGGAAGGAGCCCGGGTTATCGAGATCCGGACGGAAAGACGTTACAACCGCGTGCAACATGAACGGATCTGGCAGGCCGTGAGCGAACGGTTGAAGAAAGCCTTTCCACCGGATCGCAGCATCCCGTAAACACAGGAACACTGTGATAGAATTCGTGACAGCGAGACCATCCCCCTCCCAACGGATCCCGGGATGGATCTTGACCCTGAAAACCACATCGAGACTCTTTCCGCCTTCGTGAAACCCCTGACCTTGAACGTAAATGCCGATCCCCATCTCAAAGATGGCCGGCCGGTGCTGGTATTGCTGCATGGCTTCACCCAGTCCGCCCGATCCTGGGACTTTGTCCGGGACGGTTTGCGGAGAATCGGCCCGACAGTGGCCATCGACCTGATTGGCCATGGAGATTCCCCCAAGTCCGAAGACCCCGCACTCTACCGGATGGATGCTTGCAGGGAGCAGGTGGAGGCGGCCTTGCGGCGTCACAAGATCTCCAAGGCCTGGCTGGTCGGGTATTCCATGGGCGGCCGGGTAGCCCTGCAAATCGCAGCCAATCGACCTTCCCTGGTGGCAGGGCTGGTACTGATTTCCACCACGGCCGGGTTCCCCGAAATCGCACCCCGGGCGGCCAGAATCCGTTCGGACGAAGCCCTCGCGGAACGGATTCCCGGCTGGGGAATTCACGATTTCGTGGACTACTGGCTGGGCCTGGAAATGTTCAACGGATACAAGCGGCTCCCGCTCTCCTTTCAGCGCGCCATGCGGCGGGAAAAGATGTGCAATTCCCCGGTGGCCCTGGCCAACTCCCTGCGGGGCATGGGCGCGGGCGCCATGCCGCCCGTGTGGGCGCACCTGCGGGATATGCACTTCCCGGCGTTGGTAATGGCGGGTGAACTGGATGAGAAATTCGCAGCCCTGGCGCGCAGCATGGCGGCTGCGTTGCCGGAAGGCAATCTGAGCATCGTCCCGGACGCCGGACACTCCATCCACCTGGAGGCCCCCCAGCGCTTCCTGAACACGGTGATCGGGTACTTCGACCGGCTGCGGGAAGGGTAGCCGACCTCACCGGCGGCATCCCTTCTTCAAAAACGTGGCGAGGGGGAACTGCGACCTCACCCTCCCGCCGGGTTTCCATTGCACTACCGGTTCCATTGTACTGCCGGGGCGCTCCCTCCCCCTCCACAGAGTGGAGAGGGAAACTGCAACTGCCTACCCCATTCTGGCCATCCCCCGGCAGCATCCATTATTTTTGAGTACTGAAAATTTTCACTGGACGATTCTTGGACACTTCAATCTGCTAAATTGATTGATTATTTTTATTGCGCCCTCTCCCCATCT
>CAZOXD010000329.1:0-2723 GCA_964583525.1 uncultured Pseudomonadota bacterium | reverse complement strand
TCCCCTACCCGTCCGCCTCCATTTCCACCAGTGGGTCGCCGCGGTTGACCTGCTCCCCCGTGGCGAAGGCGATCCGGGTCACCTTGCCCCGGAAGGGGGCGGTGATCTTGTGCTCCACCTTCATGGCTTCCAGCACCAGCAGCACGTCTCCGCTGTCCACCTGCTGCCCTTCCTCCACTTCCACCTTGGCCACCTTGCCGGGCAGGGGGGCGCGCAGCCCCTCGGCCAGTTCTTCGGCTCCGGCGGCGCGGGAAGCGGTAAGGGCCGGGTCTTCCGAAGTGCAGCGGAAATGCCGTCCGCGCAGGGTGAACCAGCGTCCGCTGCCGTTGGCGTCCCAACGCAGGGGGAGTAGCAACTCCGCCAGGTCCAGCACCCCCTGGCCGCTCCAGTGGGCGGGGCCAGTGCCGGAAAATCGTGCGCCGCCGGGGAAGGATCCTGCCGGCACCGTTTCTACCGTTTCCGCCGCTTGCGCCGCATCCGGAAAGTCCTTGGTGTCGGTGGTGTCCGTGGGCAGGGGACGGTAGCGCACCCGGTGGGGGACCCCGTTCCAGTGGACGGTCAGATCCAGCGCGCCGCTGCCGGCGGGGAGCACCTCGATCATGGTTTCCAGGGCCTCGCCGCCGAAGGCATGGCGCCGGGTCAGCCGGGAAGCCACCATCGGCATACGGGGCGCTTCCCCCAGGTCTTCCCAGGGCGACGAGAAGTGGCCACCGCTGGAATGCCCCCCGCCGTGCCGCCGCCGCTTGTGCATCTCCAGCCAGGCATCGATGGCCGCCGCCGCCAGCACCCGCTCCGTTTCCAGGTGCGGGGGCGTCTCCGGCACGGCGAGGGCCTCCCCGTGCCGTTCCAGGAAGAGGGTGGAATATGCGCCACTGCGGAATTCGGGATGCCCGATCACCTCGCGCAGGAATCCCAGGTTGGTGGCGATCCCCGCCACCCGGCTTTCCTCCAGCATGCGCGCCATTCTCCGCAGGGCTTCGTCCCGGGTCTCTCCCCAGGCGATCAGCTTGGCCAGCAGGGAATCGTAATAGGGGCTGAGCGCCCCTCCCGCGGCAAATCCGGTGTCGGCCCGCAATCCAGGGCCTGGCGGGAATTGGAAGGCATGCAGCGGCCCCACCGAGGGCAGGAAGCCCCGGGCCGGGTCCTCGGCATTGAGGCGGCATTCGATGGCGTGGCCCCGGGGAATCAGCCGCTCCTGCTCCAGCGCCAGGGGGCTTCCCCCGGCCACCTCGATTTGCAGGCGCACCAGGTCCACGCCCAGGGTCATTTCGGTGATGGGATGCTCCACCTGGAGGCGGGTGTTCATCTCCAGAAAGTAGAACGCCCCTTCGGAATCCACCATGAATTCCACCGTGCCCGCCCCGACGTATCCGATGGTGCGGGCGGCCAGGACGGCCGCCTCCGCCATCCGGGCGCGTAGCGCATCGTCCAGGGCCGGACTGGGGGTTTCCTCCACGATTTTCTGGTGGCGGCGCTGCACGGAGCACTCCCGCTCGTAGAGATGGAGCACCTTGCCGTGGGCGTCGGCCAGCACCTGGAATTCCACGTGGCGGGGCGCGCTGAGGAATTTTTCCACCATCATCCGCCCGTCTCCGAAGGCGGCCTTGGCTTCCCGCACCGCGCTTTCCAGAGCCGCGGCCAGGTCTTCCTTCCTGTCCACCCGGCGGATGCCCCGTCCTCCTCCCCCGGCCACGGCCTTGAGCAGCACCGGATATCCCGTCCGCGCGGCGGCTTCGGCCAGGATTTCGGGATCCTGATCCTCCCCCATGTACCCGGGGATGATGGGCACGCCGGCCGCCTCCATGGCCTGCTTGGCCGCCGCCTTGTCGCCCATGGTGCGGATAACCTCCGCCGGGGGGCCGATGAAGATCAGCCCGGCCCGCTCGCAGTCCTCGCGGAAGGCGGCGTTTTCCGCCAGAAAGCCATAGCCGGGGTGAATGGCGTCCGCCCCATTGCCCTGGGCCAGGGCGATCAATTTCCCGCCGTCCAGATAGGATTCCGCCGCCGGCCCCGGCCCCAGCCGCAACGCCAGGTGCGCTTCGGCTACGCTGGGCATGTCCCGGTCCGCGTCGGAGTACACCGCGATGACGCGGATACCCATTTCCCGGCAAGTACGCCCGATGCGGCGGGCAATCTCGCCCCGGTTGGCTATGAGGATGGATTCGATCAAGGTGGAAATTCCTCTGGCGAATGCTTAATGGGAGAACTTCGCGGCAAAAGTTTTTTTAGCTATCTTCTTGTTATTCAACAAAGAAATTATCAACTCTTATTACGCGAACTTCTAAAAGGCCTGTGACCAATTCTAAAACGCAATACATAAAGGTGTGCCTCCGGCGGCCAAAGGGCGCTGCCCTCTGGACTCCCGGCAGGGAAATTATTCCCCTGCACCCCATATTCGTTTGTCGTACCAATGCATTAGATTTATCGTAAAATCTTTGCATCACTCCGAGTTAGGGGGGCGCGGGGGGAAGACTTTCCCCCGCATGCTGTTCGTTTTTTTGCTTTTCCTAGTTGGTCACAGCCCTTCTAATGCGAAGTACATAGGGCGGTCAGGGACGCCCTCCCCACTCTGGATTATCGTGCAGATGACGAAATAACATGATACCCAGTGGCGGTGGGCGTCCCTGCCCGCCCACACCTGCCCACCCACAACCTCCATCTGCCACAACCCGGCGAGTATAGCCCCCTCCCGGGCCGCCCACAAGATTGGACGGAATTCAGGC
>CAZOXD010000328.1:0-2740 GCA_964583525.1 uncultured Pseudomonadota bacterium | reverse complement strand
TCGGCGGAGTCGATGTAATAGTAGCCCGCGCCGGAATGGGTGTCGTAGCGCACCGAATCGAACACGAAGAACTCGGCTTCCGGCCCGAAATAGGCGGTATCGGCAATGCCGGTGGAGCGCAGGTAGTTGACTGCCTTTTTCGCCACGTGGCGGGGGTCGCGGGAATAATCTTCTCCCGTCACGGGGTCCCGGATGTCGCAGATCAGCGTCAGCGTGGGGGAACTGAAAAATGGATCGATCTTTGCCGTGCTGGCGTCCGGAACGACGGCCATGTCGCTGATTTCGATGCCTTGCCAGGCCCGGATACTGGATCCGTCGAAGGGGACCCCTTCTTCGAATGTGTTTTCGTCGATAGCGTGGTGGGGCACCTGGAAGTGCTGCCAGGAGCCCACGAAATCCATGAACTTCAGGTCGATCATTTTAACATCGTGCTCCTTGATCATCTTGAGCACGTCTGCGGGAGTACCTGCCATAATCCTGCCCTTTCTCGAATAAACGTCATCCCGGTGGGATGACCCGTGAATAATAACGCGAATTTAACAGAAGGCCCAAATCGGCCCATCTCGTTTTCAGCCGCCGCATAACCGCCCAGGGAAGGGTGGATTGCGGCAATTCCGGCCAGCCCGTGCGCACACGGGCCAGGCTCTGATTGAAAAGTGCTTTTGGCACCCTCCTGCGAGACGCCCCGCTAGCGCTTAATGGCGGTACTTCGCGGGATTCCTCAGGAAGGCGGTATAAACTGGACAACCTCATCAATCCGCGTCACTGAGGAGAGCCCGTTAGGGCTCGTCTCGCCTGTCCTGAGGCTCCCGAAGGGAAGTGCGCTTTTGGGGTTATCAAACAGAGCCTAGATCGCCTCTTCCCCTTTCTCGCCGGTGCGGATGCGGATTACTTCATCCATGGGAATGATGAAGATTTTCCCGTCCCCGATTCTTCCTGTTTTGGCCGAAGCGATAATGGCCTCGACGGCCTTTTCCACCAGGTCATCGGCCAAAACGATTTCCAGCTTGATCTTCGGAAGGAAATCGACCACGTATTCGGCTCCCCTGTACAACTCGGTATGCCCCTTTTGACGGCCAAAGCCTTTAACCTCGCTTACGGTGATTCCTCGGATTCCAACCTCGTCCAGGCTTTCCTTCACCTCTTCGAGCTTGAAGGGTTTGATGATGGCTTCAATTTTTTTCAAGGCCGGTCTCCTTCCACATTCCCAATCGTGTTATGGTTCAATTCCAGTGAAAATATTTCTGTGGCGCGAGCCACTGATAATTAATACATTAATAAAAGGTGTTTCCGCGATTTGGAATCCACCCTTCTGCGCTGCCAGTTGACCGTTCTTTACGATCGATTTTTTACGATCAATAGCAATTCCCTATCGCACTATCGTTTTATGCACCAACGTTTTATGCGCCATTTTAGCGAACGATCCAATGATTTCCCTAACCCTTCCGGAATTTTGCGTTCCGGACGGAAGCGCAAGGGGAATGGTCTCGATCAATGGCGAACGTCCATGGCTCCAGGTGTACGAACTTCCCAGGGAGGCAGGCGCACTGCCGCATGGTGTTGAATCAGGTGAATCAGCGAGGCGGAAGCCTTCGCAATGGATGTTCTGCGTTGTCCCGATAAAGCGAGTATGGAGCGAAAAACGCTATCTGCAATCATTAGCGATTACACGGGCTTTTTGCAAGCCGAAAAAAGGATGGCGCCCGCCACCCTGCAAAGTTACCGCACCACCGCGGAAGGCTTTCTCTCGGTGTGCGCCCGGCACTGGAAGCGGCTCCATCTTCCCGAGGAATGGACACTGTCCGATCTGGACAAGCGGGCGGTGGAAATCTACCTGAACCATTTGCGCGAGGAACGGGGGTGGAAGCCGGCCTCGCTGGCTCAACAGGCAAGCGCCCTGCGGAGTCTGTTCGGATTCCTGGAGTTGCAGGGTTATCTGGAGCGCAACCCGGCCCGCCATGTGCTGCCCAAGGCGCCTCCCCGGACCGAAGAACTCCCCCAGGGCGGGGAGGATGCCGTGCGCCGTCTGTTCGACATAGCTGGCTCCACTCTGGCGGGGGCGCGCCTGCTGCTCTTGCTGGAGTTGTTCTATGGCGGCGCCCTGCGCGGAAATCAGGTCTATCCGATCCGCTCCCTGCGGATCAACCGCCGGGCCGGAGTGCTCAAGGCCGTCATCGGCGAGGGCCGGACAGGCTTGTCCGTCCCGGGGATGGGCAGCGAGGGCCGGACAGGCGTGTCCGTCCCGGGGATGGGCAGCGAGGGCCGGACAGGCTTGTCCGGCCCGGGAATAGACAGGGAGCCTCTGGAAATTCCTCTCGCCCCCCAAGGCCTGGAGCGCGCCCGCGATTACCTGGAGGCCCGCAAGGCCATCGTGAAAGGCCGGCGCAAGGCTCCTTTTTGGATCAACGGCCAGGGAACCCCGCGCACGCCGGCCCGGCTGTCCCGCGATGTCCGTCAGGCCATGGGAAAGGCGGGACTGGAGGGAGGCCCGTCGCAACTACGGCAACTGTCCGCACGCCATTTCATGGAGCGGGGGGGAGATACCCGTTCTCTGCAACGCCTGTTGGGAGCCAAGCGGCTGGGATCCCTGGACCGTTATGCCCCGCCGGATTATCAATCGGTGCTGCGGCAATTCCGCCAGGCGCACCCCCGGGGAATGGAAGAGGAAGGGCAGGAATAAGGGGCCGTTGCAATCCGGTAGTGGGTCATATTGAATGTTTCGTTGTGAATAAAGGACTGT
>CAZOXD010000327.1:0-2796 GCA_964583525.1 uncultured Pseudomonadota bacterium | reverse complement strand
AAATGGTTTTGGGAGCGGTATTCCAGGCGGCGGCATTCCCGGCAGCGGTTTTACAAGCAGCGGTTTTACAGGCTCAGCTTCCGGAGTGGGCGAAAACCACACCGTCAGGATGGGTGAGAATATGGACGGTCGGATCAGGGAAGCCGCGAACTGGATCGCCACGGCCCGGAAAACCATTGCCTTCACGGGTGCGGGTGTAAGCACCGAGAGCGGAATTCCTGACTTTCGCTCCGCCTCCGGCCTCTGGAGCCGATACAATCCCGCGGAATACGCTACCCTGGGCGCCTTCATGGCCGATCCGGTGAAGGTGTGGGGAATGCTGGCGGAATTGGAGGGTCTCCTCGACACCAAGCCCAACCCGGGGCATATCGCCTTTGCGAAACTGGAGGCCGGCGGCGCGATGGCGGGGATCGTCACCCAGAACATCGACGGACTCCATCAGGCCGCGGGAAGCAGGATGGTGGTGGAATTCCACGGGTCCAGCCGCACCTATACCTGCATGACCTGCCGCCAGTCCTTCGACCGGGAAACGGTGCGCGCCATGCCCAGGGAAGCCGGGAATCCCATGCCCATCCCGGATCCCTGCCCTCAGGCAGGGACCACCGGCGGCAACCCCTGCCCGATCAAGCCGGATGTGGTGTTCTTCGACGAGGCCATTCCCCCCGCCGCTATCCAGGGCAGCGAGAGCCTGGTGGCGGGCGCCGATCTGGTGATCGTGGCGGGCACCTCCTGCGAGGTGTACCCCGCCTCGGAAATTCCCCTGACGGTGCGGCGCCAGGGAGGGCGGATCATCGAAATCAACCTGGAGCCTGCCGCCGCGCTGCGGGCCGATATCGTGTTGCAGGGAAAATTCGGCGAGGTGGCGGTGCGGCTTCACGATGCCTGGGAGGGCTTGCGGGTGTGATGCCGACCCAGATTTCCGACCCCCGGCGTTCGGCGCGAATGGTGCATCCCGATATCCGGGGAATCCACGCCCGATGCGAATGGCGCGCTCCCCGAACATTTCCATCCCCGCATTTCCCCGGGATCGAACGCAGCGCATAAAGACACGGTAATGGCGAAGCAGGCAACCAAATCATCCCAGCCCCCCAAATCTTCGGCTTCCCAACGGTTGGTGATCAAGGTGGGTACGGGTGTTCTGACCCGGCCCGACAATCACCTCGATTACAACGTCATTCACCAGATCGTGAATCAGATCGGCGATGTGCGCCGCGCCGGGCACCAGGTGGTGCTGGTCACTTCCGGGGCGGCGGGAGCCTCCCATGGCCTCACCGATTCCCGCAGGGAAAAGAAGGATCTGCTGCGCCTGCAGATGATGACGGCGGTGGGCCAGCCGCGCCTGATGCAGATCTACGCGGACTTCTTCCGGGAGCACAACATCGTGATCGCCCAGGCCCTGCTCACCCGCTACGATTTCGGAGACCGGGAACGCTACCTGAGCATCCGCCAGGTGATGGACGGCCTGCTGCGCCAGGGCATCCTGCCCATCGTCAACGAGAACGACGTGGTGGCTGGGGAGGCGCTCACCTTCGGGGACAATGACTTCCTCTCCGCCGCCATCGCCTCCACCATCAGCGCGGAGCGGCTGTTCCTGCTCACCACCGTGCAGGGATTTTACGAGGGCGGAGACCCCAAGGCCGACCGGAAGGCCCGGCTGCTCAGGGAAGTCGGGAAGATCACTCCACAAATGTGGCAGTCCTGCCAGCCCACCCTCTCCATGGGCGGGCGGGGCGGAATGTATTCCAAGCTCAAGGCGGCGGAATTGGCCGTCTCCTTCGGCATCGAAGTCCACATCGCCTCGGGCAAGGAGCCCGATGTGGTGCCCCGCATCCTGGCCGGGGAATCTCTGGGCACGCGTTTTCCCCCCGGGGAAAAGCCCCTCAAATCCTACCGCCAGTGGCTGCGCATCGGAGCCATCACCAGCGGCCGCATCTTTGTCGACGCCGGGGCGGAAAAGGCCCTGCGGGACAACAAGAGCCTCCTCCCGGCCGGCATCCAAAAAGTGGAAGGGAACTTCCAGCCCGGTGAGGTGGTGGAAATCCTCAATCCCGGCCAGGAAAACCTGGGCGTGGGCGTGGCGGGCCTTTCCGCCGAGGCCCTGCGGGAGATTCTCGGCGGCAGGAAACCCCCCGGCCGTTCCCGCGAAGCCATCCACAAGGACCGCTTGCTGGTGGTGTGAAATTCGAATGGTTCGCGGAATGTCTCAACTCACCAACTGTCCCCCCTTGAACACGGCGCGGTGGTTCTCGTGGCGGGAAGCCGCCGTGATGTCGGCGGCGGGGTCGCCGTTGACCACCAGCAGATCGGCGGCAGCGCCCTCGCTGACCCGGCCCTGCCCGGGCAGCTCCAGCAGCTCGGCGGCATTGGATGTGGCCGCGATGAGAGCCTCCACCGGCTTGATCCCCACCTCCACCAGGAACTCCAACTCGGCGCTGTTGGTGCCGTGCATGTTGAAAGGCGTTCCGGCGTCCGTGCCCATGGCCAGCTTGCCGCCCGCGCCGTAGAACATCTTGATGGATTGGCGATGGCGCTCGAAGACCCGCTGTGATTTCTCCACCACGTAGTCCGGCACGCCGTGCTCGGCATTGGCGAGGATGTTGTGGACGGCGGCCAGGGTGGCCACCAGGAAGGTACCCCGGGAGAGCATTTCCTCCAGGCAGCGCTCGTCCATGAAGATGCCGTGCTCGATGGAATCCACTCCGCCCAGCACGGCGTTGAGGATGCCCTGGGCGCCCTGGGCGTGGCTGGCGGATTTCTTGTGGAAGCGGCGCCCCTCGGCGATCCCCGCCGCCATTT
>CAZOXD010000326.1:0-2797 GCA_964583525.1 uncultured Pseudomonadota bacterium | reverse complement strand
GTCCGTCCCGGCATAATGATCAGGGCCGGACAAGCGTGTCCGTCCCGGCATAATGGCACCGAACCGCTGCTATGCCCTGCCGGACAAGCCTGTCCGGCAGGGGGATAATCGAGGAATGGAATTTCCGCGATGAAATCAATTTTTGCGAAAACCTGCCTCCTGGCCGCCCTGGCAGCCGCTATTTTATGTGTTCTCCCAGCGGCGGAGCAATCCAACCAGGCGTGGGCCGGCCTGATTCCCCCCCTTGAGGTAGACATCCTGGATCCCGGTGAAAAATTGCGGGGAAAAGCCTTGATTTACCCCAATTTCATCGAATTGCAGGACCCGGGAGGAGCGCTGCGGGGCGCCATCGGGGTGGTGAACGTGCAGGGCCGGGTGCAATTGTTTCTGGTGCGGGCCGACGATGAGCGAAAGTTCATCGGCTGGGCGGAGAATTACCGCCTCTACAACACCCAGGACAAACTGGTGGGGTATTATTATTGGACCCCCATCATGAGCTACGTATACGACCCAAAAATGAAAAAAGTCGGCCAGGCGCAGTGCATCGCCTACCAGGGTGTCTGCGCGGCAGGAATCGCAGGATTCCTCCTCGGACTGATCCAGTAAAAGCCTGACCCAACCCAAAACCCCTTCTCCGGTATTTCTGATTTACCGAGCGAGAATCGGTCAGACCCCGTCCGCGTTGACATCCCGAGAGCCCCGCCCGTATGCTTTTCCTGGTGGAAATGCCCGCGCGTGAAGACCGCTCCTGTAGATAAACGGGATATATCAAAGCTTTCCTAAAGCTTAGTTCCGGGTTCGAGTCCTGGCAGGAGCATCGCCTCCCCACCCCTGTACACCAACCAGTGCGGCCGCGATGATGCCAGGACGGACACGCTTGTCCGGCCCGGGACCATTATGCCAGGACGGACAGGCTTGTCCGTCCCGGGACCATTATGCCAGGACGGACAGGCTTGTCCGTCCCGGGACCATTATGCCAGGACGGACAGGCTTGTCCGTCCCGGGACCATTGCAGGTTAGCTTTCCTCGAAAATAATTGACTCATCGGTCAAATTCGCATTATTCTCGCCACTACATAAATGATGCGGCAAAGATGCGGGCTTCCTCAACACGGAATATCTCAACACGGTTTTCCTCAAAATCCGGGGGGCCGTCAATTTTCATTCGCAAATCGCAGAGGAGAACGATGCCACAACTCAAGGACGGGGATTTATTTCCCTCACTGAAGGGAACCAGCCTGACGCATGGGGAAGTTTCCCTGCCCGGCGCCATACCGGATGGCAACTACGGCGTTATCCTGGCCTATCGGGCGCACTGGTGACCCCATTGCCATCGGCAGTTCGCCGATTTTCAGCCCCGCAGCGGGGAGTTGGAGGAGAATGGCATCTCCGTTTTCTTCCTGACGACCGATGACGAGGAGAACGCCCGGAAAATGGCGGAGGAGCACCAGGTCACCGTTCCCATCCTCTACGGATTGGACGGCCCGGCCGTCTCAAAAGCCTGGGGATCGTACTACGAGGAGCGGCGCAACATCCTTCACGCAACGGGATTCATCCTCCGCCCGGACCACAGCATCGCGGTGGCAGTTTACTCCACCGGGCCCGTGGGCCGGCTCACCACCGAGGACGTGATCCGCATCGTCGCCTTCTATAAAAAACAGGCGGCAGGCAAATAATGCCAAATTGGGCGCGAAAACAGACGGACGGCTGGCGCCGTACAAATCACCGTACAGATGACACCGTACAGCAGGCCGGCCGTCTCCCCCCCTCCCCCCTCGGCTTGCTCCCTCATGATCCGGCCATTCCGTCCGCGCTTTCCTTCTTTTTCAGCAGCAGGCAGCGGTAGGATTTGTGCCTGGCGAAGGTTTCCGCGTTGCGCTGGCGGGAGAAGTACTTGAAGCGGAGTTTTTCCAGCTTTTTGCGGAAGAGCCAGCCGCCGATCCTGGCAAGCCAGGGCCGGTTCGAGCGCAGGTAGTACCCCATCGTTTCCCAGATGGGCTGGCCGTAATCGGTGATCAGTTGCTCCACCAGGTCCATGTTGGGGGCGGTGAGGGGGGTAAGGTCCTCGTCGGACACGATGGCGAAGGGCTGGGTTTCCAGGTAGGCCATGAAGCGCTTCAGGTCGTGCCCTCCCCGCAGGGCGCTGGGGGTGTCCGCTTCGATGCGGAAAAAGTCCGCGATCAGCACCGCGCCCCCCTCGCTGAGCAGGGCGTGGGACTTGGGGAGAGATTCGCGGAAGGGAATGTACTGGAAGCTTTCGCTAAACAAAATCAGGTCGAAGCGGTTGCCGGTCTGGAAGGCCTCGTAGGTGGTGAGGTGGATGGGAAACTCCTCCCCCAGCCGTTCCCGGGCATGGCGGGCCAGTTCCGGGGAGGGCGAGATGCACTCCACCCGGTATCCCCGTTCCGTCAACAGTTGCGCCAGGTGCCCGGTTCCGCAGCCCACGTCGAGGATGGTCTTCACGTGCCCGGGTATGTGCTCCATCAGGAAGGCGGAGTAGTTGTCCTGGGCCTGGGGCATGTTGGCGACCGTCACTTCCAGCCCGTCGCTCCAAAGCCCGTAATGGAGGTCTTCCGTCTTCAGGAGCCTCGCTCCCAGGATCAATCCCAATTCCTTGCTGGAAACCTTGCCCGCCATCGCCTTCCTTCCCGGCCTTTCCCGGCCGATTTACTCCATTTCGGCCGCGCAACCCCTTGCATTCAGCCGCGCAGCACCTTGTCGCTCTTCGCTTGTGGTCCCGGGACGGACAAGCCTGTCCGTCCCGGCATAACACCCCAGGGCCGGACAAGCCTGTCCGT
>CAZOXD010000325.1:0-2824 GCA_964583525.1 uncultured Pseudomonadota bacterium | reverse complement strand
AGGCCCAACCCACCCCCCACACCCCCAGGGCGGCGCCCACCTGATGGCCCAGGAAGACCCCGCTGAAGAGCGTGTTCATGTAGCGCACCCCGTACATCTGGCCCACCAGGGCGCTGGTGAGGGGCACCGTGCCCAGCCACAGGAAGCCCATCCCGGAGGCGAAGGCCAGCACGGTGAAGTTGCTCAACGGCAGCATGATGAAGAGCGTGATGATCGCCGCCCGCGCCAGGTAGAGCGCACTGAGGATCTTGCGCTTGCTATAGCGCCCCGCCATGTAGCCGAAGAAGAGGGAGCCCATGATATTGAACGGGCCGATCAGGCTGAAGGCCAACCCCGCGATATCCGGCGGCACCCCCTGATCCCGCAGGTAGGACGGCAGGTGGGTGGCCATGGAGGTGATGTGGAACCCGCACACGAAGAATCCCCAGAACAGCAGCCAGAAGCGCCCCTGAGACCCCGCTTCGATGAAAGCCGCCAGGGGATTGGAAGCCGTGTTTTCGATCACGGTGCGGTCCGCCCGCCCCGTCAGCAGCAATGCCAGGGGGACGATCGCCAGCGACAGCGCCGCCATCGTGAGCAGGGCGTTGACCCAGCCCAGCCAGGAGATCAGCCCGATGCTCGAGGAAACCAAAGCGAACTGCCCCATGGAGCCGCCCGCCGAGGCGATGCCCAGGTAAAGGGCGCGGTTGCGGTCGTTGGCGATGCGGCCCACGGCGCCCAGCACCACGCCGAACCCGGTGGCGCTGGTGCCCAGCCCGATCAGCAGCCCCATGGAAAGCATCATTTCGGCCCGCGTATCGGCCAGGGTCACCAGGAACAGCCCCAGGGCGTAGACGATTCCGCCTCCGGCGATCATGCGGCCCGTACCGTAACGGTCCGCCAGCATGCCCGTGATCGGTGCGGAAAGCCCCCACACCAGGTTCTGCATGGCCACCGAAAAGGAAAAAAGCTCCCATCCCCAGCCATGGGATTCGGAGATGGGAGTCAGGTAAAGCCCGAAGGTATTGCGCAGGCCGATGGCCAAGGCCGTTACCAGGGTGCCCGCCACCAGTACCCGCATGGGGGTGCGCCACGAGGCGATGCTCAAGGAGGTCCTTTCAGGTTGCGGTGCGCTCCCGGGGATGCGCTCCCGGGAGGGAAATCGGGAACAGGGTAGTGCTTCCGCCGGATTGGGTCAACCTGCACGGAGCGAAGATTCCAACCCATTCCTCCAGCGAAATGTTTCGTGTCACTACACCTGGTCACCCCTCCGCAAGCGCCTTGATGGCCGTTGCGATGCGGGGCAGGTCGTGGGGAAACAGGGTGCGGAAGTCCAGCAGCACCCGGCCCTCGGAAATGCGGGCCACGATGGGCGGCTCCCCGCTCCGCAGGGCCGCCGCCAGCGCCTCTCCATCCGTACCGGGACGTTGCAGGGCCAGGCAGAGGGTTGCGATGCGCACCTCCGGCACCGCGCCCCCGCCGGCCATGGACTCGTCGGGCACCACCTCCCAGGAGATTCCCTTGCCCAGGGCCGGCTCCAGGGCATCGAGCAACTGCCGGGCCAGGGGCTGCATGTCCTCCCTGGTACGCTCCAGCAGGTCGATCACCGTGTTGTGCTCGCGCAGGGTGGGAATGTCCAGGTAGGCCAGCAGCGACTGCTCCAGCAGCGTGGTGCGCACGCGGTCCATACGCAGGGAGCGGAAGAGAGGGTGCCGCCGCATCCGGCCCAGGGGCCCGGCCCGGCCCACCACGATGCCGGCCTGCACGGAGCCCAGCAGCTTGTCCCCGCTCAGGGTGACCACATCCGCCCCGGCGGCCACTTCCTGGGCCACGGTGGGAATATGCCGCAGGGCCGGCTGATCGAAGCGGTAGAAACTCCCGCTCCCCAGATCGTGCCAGACCTCGAGCCCCCGTTCGGCGGCCAGGGTGGCCATCTCCGGGATGCCCGTTTCCTCCGTGAATCCGATCAGGGCGAAGTTGGAGCGGTGCACCTTGAGCAGGGCCACCGTGTTGTCCGTGATGGCGCCGGCATAATCCGCCAGCCGGGTGCGGTTGGTGGAGCCCACTTCCACCAGGGTCACGCCCGACTGCCGCATGATGTCCGGCACCCGGAAGCTGCCCCCGATTTCCACCAACTCTCCCCGGGAGACGATCACTTCCTGCCCGGCGGCCAGGGCGCTCAGCATCAGCAGCACGGCGCTGGCGTTGTTGTTCACCGCGAACCCCGCCTCCGCGCCGGAGAGGGTGGCCAGCAGTTCCGGCACCCGGCCGCCCCGCTCTCCGCGCTTGCCGCTTTCCAGATCGAATTCCAGGTTCAGGTAGGCGTGGTGCAGCGCCTCCACGGCCCCGGTGAGGGAAGGCGCCAGCACGGCGCGGCCCAGGTTGGTGTGGACGACCACGCCGGTGGCGTTGATGACCCGCCGCAACTGGTTGGGCGCCGGCCGCGAAACCGCCGCCTCGATGGCCCGCAGCACATCGTTCTTTTCCGGGGGCGGCGCCTCTTCCAGGCTTTCCAGGGCCTGCTTGCGGAAGCGGTCGATTTCCCGCTGCACGATAGCCCGCACCGGCTTGCCGGAGGGCAGGCCCCGCAGCTCCAGGTGGCGGTCGGCTTCCGTCACCGAGGGCAGCCCCCGCAGCCGGGATTTCACGTCGCTGGTGGTGGTGGTGGTCATGGGGTGCCTGGAATGGGCGATATTCAACGCGGGCGGGAAAGGGTGGAGTTTCTCCCGGAAATCACGGTTTGAATCGCGGGATCGGGGGGGAACCTCACCCCGGATCGCTGACGCGATCCTGCCCCTCTCCGCAAACGGAGAGGGGCGGATTCCGGTAGAGAATTGAATTTTTC
>CAZOXD010000324.1:0-2832 GCA_964583525.1 uncultured Pseudomonadota bacterium | reverse complement strand
ATTAAGCACCAGGATCATGCCCCCTCCACCGCTCATACCGCCAACACCGCCCACAGCGCAGCCCGGGAATTCGGCCGCCACCCAGCAGGCCCTGGAATGGCCGCGCATCCTGGAAGCCCTGGGCCACCGGATTGCCACACCCCACGGCATGGAAAAACTGGCTTCCCTGGCCCCCCTCTCCAAGTTGGGCGCGGTGCGCCATTCCCTGGCGCTGATCGAAGAGATGAAGGCCCTGCGCTCCGCCGGAACGGTGCTGGCCTTCGCGGAAATTCATCCCCTGGAGGAGTTGTTGCAGCGCGCCACCCGGGAAGGGCGGCTGGAGGCGGAGGAACTGTTCAGGATCCTCTCCAACCTGCGCGCCGGCCGGCAATTGAAGGCGGAGTTGGAATCCGATCCCGCCTGGAAGAGCCTGGGAGAACTGGCCGGAAACCATCACCCCCTGCCCGGGCTGACCCGGCAGTTGGCGGCGGCGCTCACTCCCGCGGGAGCCTTGAACGAGGCGGCCTACCCCCAATTGGCGGGGCTGCGCGCCGAGTTGATCCAACTGCGGGAGCGCATTCACCACAAGCTGGAAGGATTGCTGAAGGCCGGCAATCTCTCCGCGGTGTTCCAGGATCACCTCTACACCCTGCGCGGGCGCCGGTACGTCCTGCCGGTCAAGGCCGATTTCCGGGGACAATTGAAGGGCATCGTCCACGACGTCTCGGCCAGCGGGGCCACCCTGTTCATCGAGCCCCAATCGGTGGTTGAGGACACCAACAACCTGGCCGTGCTGGAAAAACGGCTGGAGTTGGAGGCGGACCGCATTCTGCACGAATTGTCCGCCCAGGCCGGCGCGGAAGCCGGGCCGCTACGCGATAACGAGCACTGGATCGGCAAGGTGGACCTCCTCCATGCCCAAGCCCTCTTCAGCGAAGCCTGCGGGGGCACGGCGCCCCGGGTCGAAGCGGAGGGCGTGCTGGATCTGCATGGAGCCGCCCATCCCCTGCTGCTCCTGGGAGAGGAATCGGCCCCGGGCGCTGTGACTGCCGCAGGCGCGGGCGCCCCCCTGGACGGGAAGGCGGGCGCTGTGGTGCGCAACCGGATCCGGCTGGAAGGGCGCTCCCGCTGCATGGTCATTTCCGGCGCCAACACCGGGGGCAAGACGGTGCTGCTGAAGACCGCCGGGTTGTGCGCCCTGCTGGTGCGGCACGGCATGCACGTTCCGGCGCGGGCGGGGTCGCGCTGCGACCTGTTTCAGGAGGTATGGGCCGATATCGGCGACCAGCAGAGCATCGACGCCTCCCTTTCCACATTTTCCGCCCAAATCCAGTTCATGTCCGGATGGCTGGGGGACGTGGCGCCCGGGCACCTGGTGTTGCTGGACGAGATGCTCACCGGCACCGAACCGGCCCAGGGCGCGGCCCTGGCCGCGGCGGTGCTGGAGTGGCTGTTGCAGCGGGGGGCGACCACCCTCATCACCACCCACTTCGGGGAGTTGAAGGAGTTCGCCGCCCATCACGAGGACGTGGTCAACGCCTCCATGGCCTTCGACCTGGAACGCCTGGAGCCCACCTACCACCTGGAGGTGGGCCTGCCCGGGGCCAGCTACGCACTCCACATCGCCCGCCGGCACGGATTTCCCGGCGACCTGGCCAGCCAGGCGGAAACGGCCCTGGCCAACCGCCCCGAGGCCCTGGATACACTGCTGGTGGAGTATCACGAGGCGCGCATCAAGCTGCAAAAAGAGCGCGAGGAGCTGCGGCGGCAAACGCAGCGCCTGAAGCAGCGCGAGGAATCCATGCTGCGCGGGCGGCGGAACCTTACCGAGCGGGAAGAGAAGGTGCGCAGCCGGGAAAAAGGGGAACTGGCCGGGGAATTCCGGGCCGCCAAAAACCGCATCGCGAAAGTGATCCAGCACTTGCAGCGGGCCAACAGCCTCCCCATGGCCGGCAAGGTGCGGGAAGAACTGGCGGCGCTGGAACGTGAATACGACCGCCCGGATCGCCGGAAAACGGCCGGGGATCCAGGGGTTCCCGCTCCCCTGGCCACCCTGACAGGATTGCAGCCGGGCACGGAGCTTTGGCTGCCGGCCATGAACCGCCGGGTGACATTGGATTCCATCCTGGATGGAGGCGCGCGGGCCAGGGTGCGCCTGGGAGCGCTGGCCATGGAAGTGGCCCTGGAGGAGGTGGCCGCCTTGCCCTCTCCCGCCAGGGAGCGGGAAGGCCCCGCCGCAAGGGTACGGGAAGGCAGCGCCTCCCGGAAGAAAAGCGCTCCCCATCCCCCGGCGGAGGATGGCGGCGCGGCGGCCCTGCTGCCGGAGTCCACCCGGGAGATCCCCTTCCCCCTCTCCACCGGAGACAATACCCTCGACGTGCGGGGCCTTAGTTTGGAGGAAGCCCTGGAAGAGGCCGAGCGCTTCTTCGACCAGTGCACCATGAAGCACGTCTCCCCGGTGATGGTCATCCATGGCCATGGCACGGGCCGCCTGAAATCCGGATTGCGGGACCGGTTGCGCAGCAGCCTCTACGTGACCGCCTTCCGCCCGGGAGGAGAGGGAGAAGGACGGGATGGGGTGACCGTGGTGGCCCTCAATTTGTGATTTACTGTGGTATTGAGATGCGTTGGCAAACCCAGTGGAAGCTAAGGATATTTATGATTGAATGGTTGAGTGTGATCTCGGAGAAACCCCACCCTCCCGCGCCTGACGGCGCTCCTTCCCTCCCCGTACACGTGGAGGGAAAACTACCTCGACCCGTCATGGGAAGGCACCCCTCCACGCGGCTGTTCATATTACCGCGGGGGAGGGGAGACACCGCGAAAGCGGTGTGGGGGAGGGGTCTCGCCGTT
>CAZOXD010000323.1:0-2835 GCA_964583525.1 uncultured Pseudomonadota bacterium | reverse complement strand
TATCATTTTATATCGTCATCCGCACGATAATCCAGAGTGACGCGGGCGTCCCTGCCCGCGGGAGATGAAGGCCGCCGGGGGCGGGCAGGGACGCCCGCCCCCACTCCGTAATTTCTTCTTGATAAGTTTCATGCATGAAGACTTTCCCGAGAATGCGAATGCACCGGGCGCAGTCCTCCCTTTCAGGCCGCATTTACCAGGGCGTTCGGCGGAAGCGTGAGAAGTCCGGCTCGCGTTTTTCCTTCCAGGCGTCGCGGCCTTCCTTGCCCTCCTCGGTGCCGTAGAAGAGATGGGTGGCGCCATGGGCGATGGCCTGCAGGCCGTAGACGTGATCGGTGTCGGAGTTGAAGGAGGCCTTGAGGAAGCGCAGGGCTGTGGGGCTTTTGGCGAGGATCTTCCGGCACCAGATGTCGGTTTCCTCTCGCAAGTCCGCATGAGGTACCACCTTGTTGACCAAGCCCATTTCCCTGGCTTCGGCGGCTGGATAGAACTCGCACAGGTACCAGATTTCCCGGGCCTTCTTCTCGCCCACGATGCGGGCCATCAGCACCGTGCCAAACCCGGCATCGAAGCTCCCCACGCGGGGACCGGTCTGCCCGAACTGCGCGCGGTCCGCAGCGATGGTGAGGTCGCACAGCAGGTGCAGCACGTGCCCGCCCCCCACGCACCAGCCGTCCACCTCCGCGATCACGGGCTTGGGCACCTCGCGGATCATCCGGTGCAGGTTGCGCACCTGAAGGCGGGGCACATCTCCCCGGTAATCCACGTAGCCCTCGTCACCCCGGATTTTCTGGTCGCCACCGGTGCAGAAGTTCCCTTCCGCGCCCGTGAGAACCACCACCCCGACGGATTCGTCATACCAGGCGTCCTGAAAAGCGGCGAGCATCTCGTCGATGGTCTGGGGCCGGAAGGCGTTGTAGACCTGCGGCCGGTTGATGGTGATCCTGGCGATGCCTTCGTTTTTTTCCAACAGAATATCTTCGTAACCGCTCTGGCTCATGGGTGCTTCTCCGCGGATGATGAAATCCGATCCAATGGGATTCGAAATGGGATGGATCGCCGCCCCGCGCAAGGACCCCGCACCGCGCTTGATCCGGGGACAGTTCCGGTACTATGATGAAGGGTGTTGCGGGGGAGCGGCCAATTGTCGTAATTAGGGGGAACCACCAAGGATGCGCCTGCCCTTTGGGAGCGGTGCATCGAATCGATGCGGAAACCCTTGTTCCGGCGCCCATATACCGGGGACGCCGGGAATGGAAGCATACCTTTCCAAATGTTTATGGTCCGAATTCCGGGTAATGGCAAGCCATCGGCGCATTCAATCCGATGGTTCTCCCGGAAGCCGCATGTGCCTCCATTCAACCCTCCCATACCAGGGATGCCCCTTTCCTAAATGAACAGCGCAACTTCTCTTCCTTCTCTCAGCGAGCCGAACGACGCGGCCTTGCACCTTCTCCTGGAACGGGTGGTGGAAAAGGTGCGCAGGGAAAAACGGCGCGCCCTGGCCTGCTACGGATTTTCCCTGGAAGGGGGCGACCCGCTGCGCCTGTTGGAACAACTGACCGATTCGGAAGGTTTCCGGTTTTTCTGGGATCATCCCGCCTCTTCCTTCGCCATCGCGGCGGGGGGCGCGGCAAAGCGGTTCATCGCCGAGGGCGCCGAACGCTTCCGCAACCTGGCTGGGCTGGTGGACAATTTTCTTCACGACGCGGTGACGGGCTCCGCGGATGGGGATTCCTGCGGCGGTCCCTATGCCCTGGGCGGGTTTTCCTTCTTCGACGCCCTCAATTCCGAGAATTGGCCCGGATTCGGAGCGGCGCAACTGGTGGTGCCGGAATGGATGATGATCCGCACCGGCGGCCGCACCCTGGCCCTGGTCACCGCCGAGGCGGGGCCGGAAGACACCCTTTTCACCCTGAGCCGCAAATTGAAGGATATCATCCTCCGCCTGCGCGCTGCGCTGCTACCGGGGAATGTTCCCGAGGGGAACCATCACCGGAACTGCGCCTTCAGTACCGATGAGCGTGGGGATGGCCGAAGCCGATGGATGAATGTCGTCCGGAATGCCCGCGAACGCATCCGCGCCGGGGGCCTGTCCAAGGTGGTATTGGCCCGGGCGCTGGACCTGATCTGCGCGGAGAAGCCTTCCCCGTTCCGCCTGTTGTCCCGCCTGCGCAAGGCTTATCCCGATTGCTACAACTTCCTGGTGGATCCCGGAAAGGGTCAGGTATTTCTGGGGGCGACGCCCGAACGGCTGGCCCGCTTCGAAAACGGGCATGTCAAGCTGGCGGCCATGGCGGGCACGGTGCCCCGGGGGAATACACCGGAAGCGGACGAAGCGCTGGCCCGGTACCTGCTGGAGTCCCGCAAGGAACGCGAAGAGCACAACATCGTCGTGGACGGGCTGCTGGAATCCCTGGAAGGGTTGGGCGCGGTGAGCTATCCCTCCGAGCCGGTACTGGTGCACCTCAACAACGTCCACCACCTTTACACGCCCATTACCCTCAAACCAAAACGCCACGTATCCGTGCTGTCCCTGCTCGGCGGCATCCACCCCACGGCCGCCGTGGGGGGTCATCCCCGGGAGGAGGCTTTCCGGTTGATCCGGGAAAGCGAGCATTTCGACCGCGGATGGTACGGCGCTCCCGTGGGCTGGATGAACGCCCAGGGCGAGGCGGAGTTCGCCGTGGCTCTGCGCTCCGGGGTGATGCGGGAGAACCGCTTGCAATTGTATGCCGGGGGCGGCATCGTGGCGGACTCGGACCCGGGCCAGGAATATGAGGAAACGCAGATCAAATTCCAGCCCATGTTGACGGCCCTGGCGGAAGAATAACC
>CAZOXD010000322.1:0-2863 GCA_964583525.1 uncultured Pseudomonadota bacterium | reverse complement strand
AATCATAAGAATCGTCAATTGAATGCGCAATTATATAAGTCGCAGTGTTTAACAACACTTTTCAAACAAAACCTGGAATAGGGCCGGCCCCGCCATTGCGGCAGGAACCTGCGGGGAAACCCTATTCCCCCCGGGGGCCCCGGTTGATGACGGCGGCGGCGTATCCCGCACCGAAGCCGTTATCGATATTGGTCACCGTCACTCCCGGCGCGCAGGTGTTGAGCATGGCCATCAGGGCCGCCACGCCGCCCAGGCCGGTGCCGTACCCGATCGAAGTGGGCACCGCGATCACGGGACAGGACGCCAGCCCGGCCACCACCGACGGCAGCGCGCCCTCCATGCCGGCCACCACCACCAATACGCGCGCAGCGTCGATCCGTTCGCGGTGCGCCAGCAGGCGGTGAATCCCGGCCACGCCCACGTCCGCCGCCAGCTCCACCCGGGCGCCCATGATATGCGCAGTCTCCACCACCTCCTCCGCCACCGGCAGGTCCGACGTGCCCGCGCAGAGCACCAGCACCTGTCCCACCGGCTCGATTCCCTCCAGCCCGAAGGAAAGGGTACGCGCGGTGGCGTTGTAGACCCCGCCCGGGAATTCCGCGAGGAGCGCCGGCGCACGCCCGGCCTCCAGGCGGGTCACCAGCAGGCGCGGCTGCATGTCCAGGTGCGCCCGGCAGATTTCCAGCAGATGACCGTCCTGCTTGCCTTCCGCGAAGATAACTTCCGGAAACCCCAACCGGCGCAGACGCTGATGGTCCGGTTTCGCGAAGCCGAGGTCCTCGAAGGAATCCCCCTCCAGACGGCGGATCAGATCCCCCGGTGAGAGTTCCCCGCCCTTGAGGCGGTGCAGCAATGCGATGAGTTCCCTGTGGTCCATATTTCGTGGTCCATTTCCCTGGCCCAATCTTGATGTCCATGGAGCCCGCATGGTTTGAGACGTTGGAGCGAAAATACTATCCCGGATTGGCCCCAAGTAGCAAAAATGGCGGTAGCGGGGATGATTGCGCGGGATGGAGAAGGTGGGGTAGGCTGCCCCCGCACCCATGACCTACTCCCCACAAAATGTATGACGCGGAGTCCCGGCAGTGGAGATTGACATCTACAACCATACCCGCATCGTGGAAGGATAATACCCCCATCCCCGCGAGGATGAAACGAACCCACCGATTCCCACCGATTCCCACCGGATCGATACCAAGAGGAGAAACAGCTCATGGCCGGAGGCCTGGTTGCCAGCGCAGTCGTTCCCCACACGCCGCGGATGGGGATCGAGGAGAACGCGCCTGAATTCGTCCGCGGAATGATCGGCGGAATCCGGGAAATGGGCGACGCCCTGCGGGCGCTGGACGTGGAGTTGATCGTCCTGCAATCGGCCCATTGGGTGTCCACCTTCAACTGGTACGTATCCGCGCAAGAGGTGCACGAGGGCATGTGCGTGGCGGAAGAGGCGCCGGACATGATTCCCGGCATGCCCTACAAGTACCCCGGGGATGCGGAATACGCCGCGCAACTGGCCGAGGCGGTGCGCGGAGCGGAAATTCCCTGCGGCCTCAACGAGTCCCCCCATTATCACTGGGATTACGGAACCTGGGTGCCCCTCCACTACCTGGATCCCGAGGCCGCGATCAAAGTGGTGACCCTGCCCACCGTGGTTTGCGCGGGACTGGAGGAAAGCCTGACCGTGGGCCGGCTGGCCCACGAAGTCGCGGAGCGGATGGGACGCCGGGCGGCCTTCATTTCCAGTTGCGCGCTTTCCCACAAGATTCTGCGCGGCCCGGAGCTATGGCCCCCGGAGGAGTTGCAGGCCCTGGACCGCAGATTGATCGAACTGCTCACAGGCGGAAACGTGGGGGAACTCACCGCCTGGATACCGGAGTTCAGCTCCACCGCCGTAGCGGAAATGGGCGGACGCACCCTCTGCGGAATGATCGGGGCCGCCGGAGCACTGGAACGATCCGCCGGGACGCTGGAAGGACGGCAGTACGGGCCCTACGGCCAAAGCTCGGGCAGCGGCAACGCCAGCATCTGCCTCACTCCCAAGAGCGTGTGAGGGGGAGGCACCCTTCCAACTATCCGGTACACCAGCGGGTGGCGCGGGAGAGAATGCGGACGTATACTGGAAAAGTGACGTCACTTCCGGGATTCCTCCCGTCTTCAATTCAGGTTCAGGGAACGATGGCCACGCAAATGGAACAAGCGCTGCCCGCCGGTGAGCTTTATCCGGTCTCCGGCAGGGACAGGCTGGAGGAAGTCATCAACAGCGCCCTCCATGGTGTGGGCTTGGCGGCCTGTGTGGGGGGCACCGCCGTGCTGGTGACCCTGGCCAGCCTGTGGGGGAATGCCTGGCACATCGTCAGCTTCAGCATCTACGGCGCCTCCCTGATCGTTCTCTACGCCACTTCCACGGTGTATCACGGGATGCGCCACCCGGGACGCAAGCGGGTGCTGCGGGTGATGGATCATGCCTCGGTGTTCCTGCTCATCGCCGGCACCTACACCCCCTTCACCCTGGTGCCCCTCAACGGGGGCTGGGGATGGAGCATCTTCGGGGTGGTGTGGGGGTTCTCGCTGCTGGGAATCGCCTTCAAGCTGTTTTTCACGGGGCGCTTCGACCGGATTTCCACGCTGCTCTACGTGCTGCTGGGGTGGGTGATGCTGATCGCCGTCGTGCCGCTGGTGCGCACGGTGCCCGTGGGCGGACTGGTGTTGTTGCTGCTGGGCGGAATCTCCTACACCGTTGGCGCGGGGTTGTATCTGCTGAAGCGCATTCCGTTCAACCATGCCCTGTGGCACGTGTTCGTACTCGCCGGGAGCGCGCTGCACTTCTTCTCCATCCTGTTCTACGTCCTGCTTTGACACTCCC
>CAZOXD010000321.1:0-2878 GCA_964583525.1 uncultured Pseudomonadota bacterium | reverse complement strand
TGCGCGTCGGGCTGACCGTACATGGCCCGCCGCGCAAGCCTGCGCGTCGGGCTGCTCGTCGAGGGGCGAGCAAGGCCAAAGATTGCGTGGCACCGGCACTTGCAAGGGGGTGATTCATGAAAAAGGGTGATTCATAAATAATCCAGCCTAAAGTTTTCCGGCCTTCTTCCGATACCAAATACGTAAGCCGAGGGGGATTTTCCGAAGAATCCCGGCGGAACCGTTCTCCTGCGTTCAGGAGCATTGAGGTCCACGGCCTCCTTCGAAACCATGACGCGGTTTCAACCCCAGACTCCGCCGGCACGGGGAATCCCTCCCTGCTTCACGCAGCAACCACCCGGGCAGGGCCGTCCCGCATGGCCCGCCGCGCAAGCCTGCGCGTCGGGCTGACCGTACATGGCCCGCCGCGCAAGCCTGCGCGTCGGGCTGCACGGAAACCATGGGACAGCCAGCCCGCAATCGGCAACGAGAGGAATGGTGCGAGAACCGGACGATGACCAAATCGAAAAAAGATCTGAAGCAGGAAATCGAGCAGGCCCGGCGGTATTTCATCGCTTCCGGGAAACGGGTGGTCAAGCTCGATGCCGCGGAAAATGGCACCGTGCAAAACGCCAAACCCCGCAAGCAGCGCCTAAAGATGTTCGCCTGAAAGGGCAGGGTCCTCTTCGGAACCCGCCTTTTGGCGATTTCCTTCCCCCCGTAGTTCTGTAGCCCTGTGGTTTCGCGGATTCCGTATTTGACAATCCTTGCCGGCAAAAAGGCTGCTGCCACAAAGCCGGCCCGGCCGCCGCAGTCTATTCCCCGATCACCCTGCCGCGGTTCTCTCCGAGGGCCACCGGACGGATTTCGAAACCGGCGCCGGGAGAAGCGCTCCATTCGTCCGGCGGCGTGCTTCGGGTCACTTCGGGCCAATGCCCCGGTTGGGGCTCGGCTCCCTCCCGGGCCACATCGGAGGCGTCCTTGTCCGCCAGCACGGGCGGCTTGACGATTTCCATGTTCTGCCAGGAAATTTCCAGGGGAATCATGTTGGGGTCGAAGAAGTAGATGGACCAGATGAACCCGTGATCCACCGGTCCGGTCACCTCCAGCCCCGCCGCCTCCACCTTGTCCTTGATGGTGAAGAGATCGGCCTGGGTGTTCACTCCCAGGGAAACGTGATCGAAGCCCAGCGGCTTGTCGGTCGGCACGCCATGGAATTTGTATTCCATCGGGGTGGCATGATCGTAGGAGAAAAACGCGATGGAATCCGTCTCCGAGATCCGGAAGAAATAATGCTTGAACTCCTCGTTGCCCAGTCCCGCGGTGAGTTGAAATCCCAGCAGGTCGCGGTAGAAGCGAATCGTCTTGTCCATGTCATTGGTGATGAAGGCCAGATGATGGATTCCGTTGATCATGACGGTTTTCCTTGAGTGGAAGGGAGGAGTGTAGGGCTGTTTGTGATGGCGTTGGAAGAGAGCACCCGATTGTGGGTTGTCATGCGATAATTATTTCGCATTAAAATATAATTTAACATTAAAATATTGTTCCAGGTTAGGGGATCTAAGCGGAAAAGGGAAGCCTTTTCCGGTCGAATTCCGGGTGTTTCACCGAAATCTCCTTTTCCCCGCGATGTACGCTATGCTAGAAAGCGGGAGGTCCCGGGTATGGTTGGCCCATGTTCCCCACCCGGCAAAGACCCACCCCATCCCATGGATACAAAGGAGCCCCTGATGGCCCAGCAAGTCCTGGCAATGCCTGAAACCTCCCAGTTGGTGCGGGAGGCGGAGCAGTCCCTGATGTACGTCGTCACCCGCCCGGAAATCGTATTCGTGCGCGGCAAGGGCAGCTACCTGTGGGATACGGACGGCCGGCGTTATCTGGACTTCATCCAGGGATGGGCGGTGAATTCCCTGGGGCATTCCCCCCCCGCCGTGGTGCGCGCCATCACCCGCCAGGCCAAGGAGTTGATGAACGCCAGCCCCGCCCTCTACAACCCGCTGATGATCGAGCTGGCCACCCTGCTGACGGAAAACTCCGCCCTGGACAAGGTGTTCTTCGCCAACAGCGGCGCGGAAGCCAACGAGGGCGCCCTCAAGCTGGCCCGCAAGTATGGGAAGCTGCACCGCAATGGCGCTTATGAGGTGATCACCACCTGGAACAGCTTCCACGGCCGCACCCTGGCCATGATGTCCGCCACCGGAAAGCAGGCCTGGGAGCCCCTCTTCGAACCCAAGGTGGCAGGTTTCCGCAAGGTGGACTTCAACGACCTGAAGGCGATGAAGCAGGCCATCACCCCCAATACCTGCGCCATCATGGTGGAACCGGTGCAGGGGGAGGGAGGGGTGTACGTGGCCACGCCCCGGTACATGAAGGGGCTGCGCCAACTCTGCGACGAGACCGGGGTGCTGCTGATCCTGGACGAGATCCAGACCGGCGCCGGGCGCACGGGCTCCCTCTTCGCCTACGAGCAATACGGGGTGGAGCCGGATATCATGACCCTGGGCAAGGGCCTGGGGGGAGGATTCCCGGTGTCCGCCCTGCTGGCCAAGGACCGGGTCTGCGTCTTCGAAGCCGGAGACCAGGGGGGCACCTTTTGCGCCCAGCCTCTGGCCATGGTGGCAGCCAAGACGGTGATCGAGCTGATGTTGAAGAAGAACATTCCCCGCCGCGCCAAATCCCGCGGCAATTACCTGCGGCGGCATCTCAAGGATCTGGGCGCGGAATTCGGCTTCACCGATATTCGGGGCAAGGGATTGCTGATGGCGGTGGATCTGCCCCGGGAAGTGGGGGCGGAGGCCGCCGCCAAAGCGCTGGAGAAGGGGCTGCTCCTCAACGCCCCCCGCCCGGACACCCTGCGCTTCATGCCGGCCCTCACCGTGAGCAAGGGGGAGATCGACGA
>CAZOXD010000320.1:0-2879 GCA_964583525.1 uncultured Pseudomonadota bacterium | reverse complement strand
TCATCTCGTTTTTCCAAAAATCGCGTGAGGGGCCTAATGTAACCAAGTAGTACTACCGGCCCCTGGCAATTGCCGGAGGCTCCGCCCCCGCACCCCGCAAGGGAAGAAATGCGCGACTCGCAAGCATTTCAGCCCCCTTAATCCCATATTCTGGGATGAATTCATAACCCTATTACTACCAGCCTTCTCGCCTCCCTGGCGCTCACGCTGTCGCCGTGGCTCTTCCGCCGCTGAGGGCCTGCCCCCGCGCCCAGTTTCCTTTTGACATCCCCCGGGGGCGTGGATAACAATAAAGAGTTCCGCTCAACATGGCGAATGTAGCTCAGTCGGCAGAGCACCGGATTGTGGATCCGGGGGTCGTGGGTTCAATCCCCATCATTCGCCCTTGATATCAGGGACTTGGCTTATTGCTGAGTCCCAATTTTTTTGGCACAAGCTGGTACAAGGGCTATTTTGGGCAAAAGTTTGGTACAAAATTGCTGCGCCCCCTCCCTGGGCCACGTCCCGCCTCCTTGCCCGTCCCTTCCCTGGATCACTTCCGGGCTTCCTTGCCTGATTGTCTCAAAGCAAAAAATGAGGTGGCGGGGATGTGTGCGCTCTGGAGGAAGTAGAACTGCTGGACGATCCAGCAGGGTGGCCACCGGAGAAACAAGGACAAAGTAAGCAAGCTTCATTTTCAGGTGCAAATCCTCCCCCTTACAAGTACCTTTACCCGGTATCCCTCTTTCCAGATTCAGAGCAACCCAGCTAGTGGTGCGCCATGGCGACACGGGAAGTAGAACGGAAACTGACCGCGGTATTCGTCACCGACGTGGCGGGCTACAGCCGCCTGATGGCGAAAAACCCCGATCAGACCCTGGAAACCCTCACCGCCTACCGGCAGGTTTTCTCCGAGTACACCGGGCAATTTCATGGGCGGATCGTCAACCGGCCCGGGGACTCCATCCTGGCCGAGTTCGGCTCCGTGGTGGACGCCCTCACCTGCGCGGTGGAAATCCAGCGCGAACTGGCCGAGCGCAATCTCTCCCTCGCGGAGAATTCCCGCATGCACTTCCGCATCGGCCTGACCATGGGGGACGTCCTGCTGAAAGAGGGGGAACTCTACGGGGACGGGGTGAACATCGCGGCGCGGCTGGAATCCCTGGCCGATCCGGGCGGCATCTGTATTTCCCGCAACGTCTACGATCAGGTACAATCGCGGCTGCCCCTGCACTTCGAGTATCTGGGCGAGAAGATCGTCAAGAACATCCCCGAGCCGGTGCGGGCCTACAAGGTGCTCTCCGAACCGGGAGCGGCGGCCCACAGGGTAATAAGGGCCAAAAGGACGCTGGCCGGAGAATGGCGCACTATCGCACTGGTCGTTGCCGTGGGAGCAGTCGTGGTGGTTGGTACCGTTGCGGGTTGGAATTATTACCAGCAACGCTCCACCGAGGTGGTGATTGCTACCTTCAAAAAGCAAGCTGCATTCCCATTGCCCGACAGGCCATCCATCGCCGTGCTGGCCTTCCAGAACCTGAGCGGCGACCCTGAGCAGGAGTATTTC
This sequence comes from uncultured Pseudomonadota bacterium, assembly GCA_964583525.1. GTDB lineage: Bacteria > SAR324 > SAR324 > SAR324 > JACQKK01 > CAZOXD01. The sequence goes on along the minus strand of CAZOXD010000320.1, from coordinate 1,336 downwards.
AGCGACGGCATCAGCGAGGACATCATCACCGACCTGGCGCGGGTTTCCGGCCTGCTCGTCACCGCCCGCAACTCGTCCTTTTCCTACAAGGGCAAGGCGGTCAACATCCAGCGGGTGGCCCGGGAACTGGGGGTGAAATACGTGCTGGAGGGCAGCGTGCGTAAAGCCGGGAATCGCATCCGCATTACCGCGCAACTGATCGACGCCGCGACCGGCGCGCACCAGTGGGCACAGCGCTATGACCGGGATCTACAGGATGTTTTCGCTCTGCAGGACGAGATCACGGAAAAGATCGTTTCCGCTCTCAAGGTGGAGCTGACCCTGGAGGAGAATGAGCGCATCCACCGCCGCACCACCGACAATCTGGCAGCGTGGGCCTTGTACCGCAAGGGCGTGGAGGTGGTCAGGGATAGAATTACTTTAAGCGATCTGGCTCAGGTGTATTTCAAGAAAGCCCTGGCGCTGGACCCGGAGTTCGAGTCCGCCCTGGTGGCTCTGGGTTGGGGGCATTTGTACTCGGTGACTTATGACATGAACTACACCGTTCCCGATCCCCTGGAGCGGGCCGAAGCCCTGGCCAGGCAGGCGCTGGCCCTCAACGACGCCCTGGCCGGGCCCTACGCCCTGCTGGGCGCGTTGCAACTGGCGAAGCGGCGGCACGGACAGGCGCTGGCCCATGCCCGCAAGGCAGTGGCGCTGGAGCCGGGCGGAGCGGAATGGTACGCGAATCTGGCGGAGATCCAGATGTATGCGGGAAATACGGCGGAATCCCTCGGGTCGATCCAAAGGGCCCTGCGGCTCGATCCCATTCCGGCCGACCTGACCCTGTTGCGGGCCGGGAAAATCCATTTCCAGGCGCAACGGTACGAGCAGGCCGCAGAATATCTCCAGACATTCCAAGATCGGCATACGTCGCTTTGGAAATGGTCGGGAAGCAGATATTTTGTGTCCACCGACGTAGCCCTTTGGCTGCTGGGTGCCTATGGTGCGGCGGGACGCACGGAGAAAGTCGAGGATTTGGTGCGCATATTTCGCGACAATTACCCAACCCTGGATCCGGCGGGATTGCTCGCAAATACCGACGGCCGGTACTTCAAGGATGCGGCGCGGTTGCAGCCCTTGCTGGCGGAGGTGGCCAAAGCCGGACTGGAGTGAAGGGGGGCCATGGCCTCATCGGACATCCAGCGCAAGCTGACCGCCATCCTCAGCGGGGATGTGGTGGGGTAACCCCGCCCGGACCTGGATGGATTACGCCCCCACTTCAAGATAGGCAAGAAAAACCCGCCCGGTGTCCCAATACGTCCAAATACCGAGAAAATTGTAAAAACCGAGGCCG
>CAZOXD010000319.1:0-2969 GCA_964583525.1 uncultured Pseudomonadota bacterium | reverse complement strand
CAGGGCATCGCCCCGGTGATCGCCGTACCCACCACCTCGGGCACGGGATCGGAGGTGGGCCGCGCTTCGGCCATCACCAACGAGGAGACCCACACCAAGAAGATCATCTTCCACCCGGCGATGATGCCCGTGATCGTGATCGCCGACCCGGCCCTCACTATCGGGCTGTCCGCGCACCTCACCGCAGCCACCGGCATGGACGCCCTGGCTCACTGCCTGGAGGCCTACTGCGCTCCCGGCTACCATCCCATGGCGGAAGGAATCGCCGTGGAGGGGCTGCGCCTGATACGGCACTGGCTGCCCGTGGCCGTGCAGGAGGGCGGAAACTTGGCCGCGCGGGGCCACATGATGTCCGCCGCGGCCATGGGCGCGGTGGCCTTCCAGAAGGGGCTGGGCGCCATCCACGCCCTCAGCCATCCGGTGGGCGCGGTGTACGACACCCATCACGGGTTGACCAACGCCGTCTTCGCCCCCTACGTGCTGGCCTTCAACCGCCCGGCCATCGAGGAGAAGTTGAACCGGCTGGCCGCCTGGCTGGAACTGGACGGGACGGGATTTCAGGCCGTGCAGGACTGGCTGCTGGCCCTGCGCACCCAGTTCGAGATTCCCCACACCGCCGCGGAGCTGGGGGTGGAAGAGGAGCGGGTGGAGGAATTGTCGCAAATGGCGGCCCAGGACCCCACAGCCGGAGGCAACCCCGTTCCCGTGGGCGCCGCCGAACTGGCCACGATCTACCGCAACTCTTTGGAGGGGAAGGTGTAGGCTCCCCCCATCGGGAACCGGTGCGATTCGGCGGTCCCCCGAAAATTCCCCCCTCCATCCCCATCACTCGTTGGTCCTTCATTCATTGGCGATGCCGAAGGGCACGTGGGCTGCGTTGACGACACTCCCCGCCGCTTCCACATGGACGGTCTGGTCATCGAAGAAGATGTCCGCCCCAAAGGCCCGCAGGAACTCCCGCTTGTCCAGCCCGTCCAGGAAGAGCGCCTCGTCGATGCGGATGCCCCAGGCGCGCAGGGTGCGGATTACCCGCTCGTGGGAGGGCATGCCCCGCGCCGTGATCAGCGCCGTGCGGATGGGCGCGGCCTCGGAGGGAAACTGGCTCTGGATCTGATGCAGCACATCCAGGAAGTGGGCGAAGGGGCCCTTGGGTAGAGGATCCTGGGCATGGGTCGCCTCGTGGGCTCGAAAGGCCGGCAGGCCCTCCTCCTTGTAGACCCGTTCCGATTCGTCGGAGAAGAGCACGGCGTCGCCATCGAAGGCGATGCGGATTTCCTCTCCCTGCCCGGGCGCGGCGCTCTCCCGCACGTTGGCCGGCGCGGGAATCACCGCGGCGGCGATTCCCGCCTTGAGGGCATCACGCACGTCTTCCGGATTGGCGGAGAGGAAGAGGTGTGCCCCGAAGGCCTTGGCGTACTGGTAGGGGCTGCGCCCGGTGGTGAAGGCGGCGCGGCTGATCTTCAGGCCATGGGAATCGATGGAGTGCAGAATGCGCAAGCCCGCGTCGGCATTGTTGCGGGAGATCAGGATCACTTCCACCCTGGGCAGGCCCGGGTCGCGCTCGTTGAGCGCCAGCAGCTTGCGCACCAGGGAATAGGCCACCCCTGGTGTCAGCACCTCGTTCTCCCGCTCGATCTGGTGCTGGATAAACCCCTCCGGGCCGTCCTGCTCGAACACCTGGTTGCTCTCTTCCAGGTCGAACAAAGCCCGGGAGGATACCGCGATGATCAGTTGCCGGTTCAGGGCCGTGGGCATGATGTCGGGTACCCATTGAATTCGATTTGGCTTGCGGAATCTGGAGGAACACTCCAGGGATACTCCCCTTCCGGCATAACGGAAATCGGCGCGGATGTCGACCCGGGATCAGAAAGTGGGTCGTCCCAGGGAATCGGCGGGCAGGGACGCCCGCCGCCACTTTTACTTTTCCGGAACTTATGAATCCATGAATTTTTCTTCAACAGCCTCTGGAGAGGGCCAAGTCCTCTCCGGGCGCATCGCCCCCTTCCCCAAACCATTGCAGCTTCTCCCGCAGCGTAACCACCTGTCCCACCACCGCCATGACGGGTGTGGTGAGACCGGCGCCCTGGACGGCCCGCACTGATTCCTCCACCGTGGTCACCAGCACCGATTGCCTTGGGGTGCCCCCCGCACAGATATAGGCCACTGGAAGATCCCCGGGATATCCCTGAGTCAGCAGATCTTCGCGCCAGAATTCGGCGGTGGCCAAGGCCATCATCAGCACCACCGTGGTGGTGGGGTTGTAGCGGGGAATCGATATGGGCTGGCCGTCCTGGCCGCGGTGGGCGGCCGCCACCACGAAGCTGTCGGCCACCCCCCGATGGGTCACCGGAATTCCCGCGAAGATGGCCGCCCCAGTGGCGCTGGTCACGCCGGGCACGATCTCGAAGAGAATCCGCCGATCCACCAGGTACAGGAGTTCCTCGCCCAACCGGCCGAACACGGAGCAGTCACCTCCCTTCAGCCGCACCACGGTTTTCCCCTTGCCGGCCTGCTGCGCCAGCAGGCTGTTGATTTTCCGCTGGGTCACGGAATGCTCCCCGCGCCGCTTTCCCACGAAGATGGTCTGGGCCTGCAACCCTTCCAGCAGGGAAGGATCAACGAGGCTGTCGTAGAAGACAACGTCCGCCGCGTGGAGCGCCTTGAGCCCCCGTACGGTAATCAGATCGGGGTCCCCCGGTCCCGCACCCACGAATACGACCTTACCGGCCATGGTTCCATGCCCTTTCGGCAAGTAATATTCCGCCAATTATTTCTAGGTGCTCCCTTCCATATAATTTACAATGAACCTCTACACAATCTGTGATTTTGTCACGGCTGGCAGGGCAGTGAAACCCTGTTGCACACGTTGAAACCCCACACGTAGAGAACAAGGAGAGCGCAGTGGATTTTCTGCCGGTGTTTTTTTCCATTACAAATCGGAACTGCCTGGTGGTGGGGGGTGGGAACGT
>CAZOXD010000318.1:0-2985 GCA_964583525.1 uncultured Pseudomonadota bacterium | reverse complement strand
TTCAAAACCGCCCGGCCCGGTAGGGCGTGACGTCGATGGTGGTCGGACGCCCCCCCACCATTTCCGCGATCAGCTTGCCCGTGATGGCGCCGTTGGTGAGTCCCACCATGCCGTGGCCAAAGGCGAAGAACGCATCCGGCGAGGCTGGGGCGGGACCGATCACGGGGAGGGAATCGGGAATCGCGGGACGGCAGCCCATCCATTGGGTATGGCCGGCATCGTTCAACCCGGGCAGCAGCCGCTGGGCCACGGAGACCAGCTTGTCGGCGCGCGCGTAGTTGGGCGGAGCGTCGACACCGGCGAACTCCACCGTTCCCCCCACCCGCAGTCCTCCTTCCATGGAAGTCATGGCGCAGTGGAAATCCCCCGAGATCACCGGCACCTTCAGATGCACACCCGGCTCGGGGAGCATGGCGTGATACCCCCGCGCCGCGTCCAGGGGCACCTTCGCGCCCATCTGCCGGGCCAGGGATTTGGAATGTGCGCCCGCGGCCAGCACCACCGCGCCGGTCTGGTGGTGGGCGGATTCGGTGCGCAGGGTGGGCGGGCCTCCCTCCTGGAAAGACACAGCAGTGACTTTCTCCCGGAGAATGGTCCCGCCCTGGCGCAGAAAGTCCGCGGCCAGCACCTGCACGAACCGGAAGGGATCGGTGGATTGAGAGTCCCGGGGATAGTACACCCCATGGCGCACCCGGCCGCTCAGGGCGGGTTCCAGTTCGTGGACGCCGTCCGCGTTGAGCACCTCCACCTCGACGCCCCGCTCCAGGCGCGCCTGCACCTTGAGGGGAGCGGCTTTCTCGAAGGCCTGGCTGGATTCGTAGACCAACAGCCAGCCGGTGTCCCGGATCATGTCCCCGGCCCCCGCGCTTTTCACCAGGGGCTGGTAGGCATCCATGGCCTGATTGGTGATCGCCACCAGCGCCTCGCTGGCAGCCTCGAATTGCGAGCGGCGGCTGGAGGCGATGAACCGCAACAGCCACGGCAGCGCCCGGGGCAGGTAGCTCCAGCGCAAGGTGAGCGGGCCCAGGGGGTCCAGCAGCATCCCCGGTATCTTTCGCCAGATTCCCGGCACGCTCTCGGGCAGGATGTGATCGGTGGCGAACATGCCGGCATTGCCCTTGGAGGCGCCCTCGCCCGGTCCCTGGGGGTCGAACACCGTGACCTGATGGCCGTCCCGCTGCAGGTAAAGCGCGCAGCAGATGCCGACAATGCCCGCTCCGATCACGGCGACCTGTTTCGGGTTGGCGGAACTGGAGGAGGATGCCATGGGTTTCGTCCGGAGGGGGTGCGAATTCGAAACCGGCCATCCTCTCCGAGACAGAGCGGGACGAGGCGATTCCGGAAACTTCTGCGGCGATCCTATTCTGGTGAAAGCCGGCTGTAAAGCGGGAGGATGGGGGGATTTCGCCGCGCTGTCCAGGCGCCAGTATTCAAGCAGCCGCTGTTCATGCGGCATTGAGGGCCTGATCGCAATCGGCCAGGATATCTCCGGGATGCTCGATGCCCAGGGAGAGACGGATCATGTTTTCCGTCACGCCCACTTCCTCCTGCTCGTGCTTCCAGAAGGTCCCGTAAATGGTCGATGCCGGATGAACCGCCAGAGTGCGGGTATCCCCCAGGTTGGTGGAGCGGCGGATCAGGTCAAAGGCATTCAACACCCGGAAGCATTCGGCCTTGTTTTCCAGGTGGAAGGACAGCACGCCGCCGAAGCGGCCCTTGAAATGCGCCCGGCTCAGATCGTGGGCGGGATGATCGGGCAGCCCCGGATAGGACACCTTTTCCACCCGGGGATGTTCGCGCAGGTAGGCCGCCACGCGCTGGGCGGTTTCGCATTGACGCTCCATCCGCAGGGGCAGGGTCTCCAGACCGGTGAGCAGCAGGAACGCCGACATGGGGGATAGACACGGTCCCACGGCGGCCATGGCCTGCTTGCGCAATTTGGTCATGAAGGCTCCCTGGCCGGCCCGCTTGAAATCGCCGAAATCGAACAACGCGCTCTCATGCCATGGGAAGCGGCCCGTATCGACGATCAACCCCGCCACCGTACTGGCCGGTCCGGCCAGGTACTTGGTGCCGGAAAAGAAGGCCACGTCGGCCCCCAGCGCCTCCCCATCGAACAGGTACGGAGTGAGCAGGGTGGCGTCCACCAGCAGCGGCAGGCCGTGGCGGCCGCACAGGGCCCGCAGGGCGGGGAAGTCCGGCACCACCAGCGCCGGATTGGCCAAGGCCTCCACGAACACCGCCCGGGTCTTGGGGCCGATCAACGCTTCGAATGCGCCGGCATCGGTAGGGTCGGCGAAGCGGGTCACGATTCCCAGATCAGCCAGGGTGCGCGTGAACAGCGTGTAGGAGCCCCCGAACAGATAGGGACTGGCCAGCACCTCGTCCCCGGAGCGGAGAAGATTTGTCAGCCCCAGGGCAATCGCCGTCATTCCCGATGCCAGGGCCAGCGCGGAGGCCGCCCCGCAGGATTCCTTCACCCGGGCCTCCAGGGCCTCCACCGTGGGATTTTGCATCCGCGAATAGAAGGGGGCGTCCTCCCGCCCGGTAAAGACGGCCTCCATGCGCTCCGCGGAGTCGAAGTCGAATGCCGTGGACAGCGTCACCGGGGGAAGCGTGGCTTCCACCGGCCGCCGGGCCGTTTCCCTCCCGTGAATCAATAGAGTATCGATGTGCCGTTCGTCCATTTCCGTGCAATTATCCTCATCGTTATTGGAGCAACTCCCGCCCGCAAGCCGGGATTGTCCGGGGATTTCATAATCGAAGAAACATATATACATACGGTGATTTTAAATGTCAAGGCGAATGGAGCCGGATTTCGCACAGTAGAATCACCGTGGAATCATGATTGGATCGTGGTAAATCAGCGGTGGAATCCTGCTGTAATCGCGAGGAGGGGGATGCGCCGTGCCGGGGGATGGCGCTGCTATTCGGCTACACTTCCGAGGGGATCCAGCGGGAAGCGATCCAGTCGCGGATGAGGGG
>CAZOXD010000317.1:0-2999 GCA_964583525.1 uncultured Pseudomonadota bacterium | reverse complement strand
CGGGGCCATTTCGCCGTAGGTGACGGATGCCCCCCGGGGCTGGAAGATGGCATCCCAGCCGAATCCATGGTCTCCCCGGGGCGGAACGATCGTGCCTTCCATCCGCCCCTCGAAGAGATGAACGGACTCCCCGTCGTGATACCCGATGGTGGACACTGCTTCGGCCCGGAAATCCCCGCAGGGTTCCAGCGCCCGCACCAGTCCCGCCGTTCCCAGATCGGCCAGGAAGTACTTGACGAACGGGCCGGGCAGCGTCCCCCAGGCCGTGAAGACGAGGGCGGTGTCCTCGATCATGACGGGCCGGGCGGCCAGCGAATAGGCCTGCCGGGCCTTGTGGCGCACCAGATTCCCCAGGTCGGTGGTCTGCAATTCCTCCAGGTGCAGGCCGATTCCCTCCACCGGGACCCCCAGCCATTGCTCCGCCTCGCGCAGCTTGCCCGCGCTGGTCGTGGCGAAGGCCAGCGGGGGGGGGGAGCCTCTGAGGGAGGATGAGGGTGCGGGGGTTGATTTCAAGAAGCCTCTGCCATTTTGGTTTTATGGGTGGAATTCCGCGGGGGCCATCTGCCCGGGAGGCCATCTGCCCGGGGGACCATCCGCCCGGGAAAGCCACCGGCGGGGATGCGGGTTTACACCCTTTCGCCGCCGTTCTAGGGTAGGCCGATTTGCGGGAGGGAAACAATCGGGATTTTCCACCGTTCCCGGTTTTCCGGATTGCACGGAAATTCCCGCATTTCCGGGAGCGCAGAAACCGCGAGCCGTACAACGAACCACCCGCCGTTATCCAGGAGCCCAAGCGAAACCCATGAGCGATTTGCTGATACGGGGAGCCGTCCTGCCGGGAGGAAGGGAGGGAGAATGGACGGACCTTTCCATCCAGGGAGGAACGATCGAGCGGATCGGGCCGGGGCTGGAGGCTTCCCCGGACACACCGGTGCTGGAAGCGCGGGGGCTGACGGTGCTGCCCGCCGGGATCGACCCCCATGTCCATTTCCGCACCCCGGGCGGGGAACACAAGGAAACCCTGCTCACGGGCGCAAGGGCTGCGGTGAAGGGGGGGACGGCCACCGTGATGGACATGCCCAACACCTCCCCCCGCACCACCACCCTGGCCGCGCTGGAGGAGAAGATCGCCTTGGCCCGGGAAGCGCCGGCCCAGGTGTATTTCAATTTCGGCGCGGAGCCGGACAACCTGGAGCAGGTGCGCCGGGCCGCCGGGCATCCACGGGTCAAGGCCCTCAAGATCTACATGGGCCCCTCCACCGGGCAGGGGGGACTGGCCCCGGACGCCGTGGAAGCGCATTTCCGCGCCGCCGCGGAACTGGGGCTGCCGGTGATGGTGCACGCGGAGGATCTGGAGCAGATCGGGGCCAATGCCGCCCGGTATCCCCGCGACGCCTATCATCACCACCGGTTGCGGAGCAGCGAGGGAGAACTGGCGGCCGTGGCCCAGGCCCTGAAATGGGCTGCCACCCATGGCGTTCGGCTCTACCTGACCCACTGCACGCTGGCGGGGGCCGTTCGCATGGCGGAGGAGAGCGGCATCCGCGCTTCGGTGTTCGTGGAGGTGTGCCCGCACCATCTTTTCCTGGCGGTGGAAGACATCGCGCCCCCGCTGGAGAACCGCTACAAGGTCAATCCCCCCCTGCGCACGGAGGCCGAACGCAGCGCGTTGTTCGCAATGCTGGCGGGCAACGAGGGCGGGGCGGTGTTCGACGGGCTGGGAAGCGACCATGCCCCCCATACCCTGGCCGAGAAGGAAGCCCCGTACGATTCCGCGCCCAGCGGAATTCCCGGGGTGGAGTATCTCTTTCCCCTGGCCCTGGACCAATGGCGGCGCGGCCACCTGTCCCTGGAGCGGATGATCGCGCTTACCTCGGGCAATGCCGCCCGGTTTTTCGGGTTGAACAAGGGCGCCGTCGCGGAGGGCCGGGACGCCGATCTGGTGCTGGCCGATCCCGAGGCCCGCTGGATCGTCGCAGAGGGGGACGACCGGGTCGCTTCCAAATGCGGCTGGACGCCTTATGGCGGGCGGGCCCTGCGCGGGCGGGTGGAAGCCACCATCGTGGCCGGCCGAATCGCCTACCGAAGGTGGGGAGGGGAGCAAGGGTGATCCCGGTACGAGAGGGGGGCCAGGGCCGTTGCCGGGAAGGGAGTTCCACGGGTTGGATGGAGTTTGCAGAAAATTTCCTTGGACAATTGGGCCGATTTGACGATTCCTGCGTTAAAACGGATGGGGTAGAAACCTCACTCGGAGGAATAGTTGGTAACATCCCGGGAAATTCACCAGGACGCCCTGGAAGGCGGAAAGCCGATTCAAATAATAGCTAAGGATGGAATGGAATCCGTGCGCGGCGGGGGGAAGAATCTCAAACTGGCTGTCATGTTCACCGACATCCGGGAATTCACTTCTCTCACCGAACGCAATTCTCCTGAAGATATTTTCGATTTCCTCAATCGTTATTACGAGGTGATGGGCGAGGCGGTCATTAATTACAAGGGATACATCCATCAATATTTCGGGGATGGGATGATGGCCCTGTTCGGGTTTTATGCCCGCGATCCCCACCAAATCTGCCTGGATGCGGTCCGTAGTGGATTGCAGATGCTCGATGATCTGCCGGAGTTCAACGTGTTCCTCAAGAACAAATTCGGCGAGAAAATCGACATCGGCATCGGGATTCACTTCGGCGATGTTCTGGCGGGAAGGATCGGGCATCCCAAGCACCTGCAATTGAATATCCTCGGGGATGTCGTCAACGCCGCCAGCCGCATCCAGGACGCCACCAAAAAAGCCAAAACCCAACTCCTCATCTCCGACTCGGTATATTGGGAGCTGGGGGCCACGGTGCTCAAGGCCAGTCCCTTCAAGACGAAACTGAAAGGCAAAAAGGAAATGCAACGCCTTTATGAGGTATCGGGATTCGACAAAGGATATCATTTGAGCAGACTCGCTGCGCCCAGCGTGAGGGTGAGACGGTCCAACAGGCGATAGATGCGCG
>CAZOXD010000316.1:0-3005 GCA_964583525.1 uncultured Pseudomonadota bacterium | reverse complement strand
AGCAGGGAATATGACCAGAAGATCGGAGTACGAGAAAATGCGGTTCAGGGCGCTGCAACTTCGCAGCCAGTTGCCGGTGCTGGAACCCATCCCAGCGAATCCAGAAGGCCGGATCAAGCCTCCCACCCAGGGCTCGCCCCCGGCCAATATTCAATTGGGCTACCGGTGGAACCGCACCCTGGGAGACGGGGTGGAACTGGGATACCGCGCCGCGTACCACGATCTGCTGGGCAACGAGGCCGGCCATCTGTCCAATTCGGGCCTGGCGGTCTTCGACCTCAGGGTTTGGCGGGCCGGGGAGCGGATCAAGCTGCTTCGCTTCGATTTCTTCCGGGCCGAGTCCCTCAACCCCAATGAAACCGGGTTGCCCGGCGATGGCGGCCTGGCCTGGAGGCTGGTGTTCGGCGCCGAACGGGCCCATCTGGGATGCGTCGATTGCCTGTACGGGCATCTCACGGGAGGGTTGGGGAAGGCCGCCTACCTGGGAACGGAGCGAATCGTCGGTTACGCCATGGCCCAGCCTTCCCTGATCTCCAGGAACGAGTTCACCGGGTCGGCAGGTATTTCCGCCGTTCTGGGCTTCACTGTGCGCGTCTTCGACGGGTGGATGGCCCGGCTGGAGGGGGGATATGGATGGTACCTCGATTCTCTGGGCAACGGCTCCTTCTTTTCCTTTGAGAACCGGTTCGGCAGCGCCCAGTCCTGGGACGTCCGCCTGACCGTGGAAAGGGAGGTGGAAACCGAAACCGCCCTGGGCCTTGTGTATTACTGGTAGCCCCCCGGGTATCCCCCCCAACCCGGGAAGTCGCCGCCAAAGAACAATGACGCCGGCGTCCCTGCCCGAATCCGCTGCCGCTCCCTCGCCCCACTGCACCGGAACAATGGCGCGGGTGTCCCTTCCCGCGCACTGCCCCATCGGAGGCGGCTCATTTTGAATTTGTCGGCGATGAACGCGGTGAAGAATATTTTGCGCCCATCCAGGAAATTCTTCGTTCCCTTCAGCATAACGGGGGATTATACTTCCATAAGAATTACAAATCCGGCAGCTCTGTCCTCCCCCTTCCCGCTCCTGGACAACGTCCTGGAAGGTGACCTGGACGGTGGGGAGCCGACCCGATATAATGGAAAAGTCAGGTGGCCGGGAATCCCAGGCGATTCCCTCCCCTCCAGCGCCGATCAATTTTGCTCCGAAAAGTGAATTTCCACTCCAATCCTCCCACCCGCATTGGAACCGAACCGCATGAACGAAGCATTTGGCAACGCCGGCCGGCTCATCGACAGGATCGAATCGGCCGCATCCCCCCTTGTGCAATGGGCCCAAGTGGCGCGGGGAATCCTCCTCGCCCCATTTTACGCCCTGTACCAGAAAAGGCTGGAAGCCCAGGTGCACACTTGGGACGTTCCGCGCCATATCGGGATCATCATGGACGGCAACCGCCGCTTCGCGCGGACGCTCCAGTTGGGGGACATCGCCGAGGGACATGCCCGTGGCGCCGACAAGCTGGAAGAGGTGCTCAACTGGTGCGAGGATTTAGGCGTGGAAGTGATCACGGTGTGGATCTTCTCCCTCGATAATTTCAAGCGCGATCCCCAAGAGGTGTCCGGGTTGATGGCGCTCTTCGAAAAGAAATTCCTGGAACTGGTCTCCCACCCCCGCATTCACCAAAACCAGATCCGGGTGCGTTCCCTGGGCCAAACCGAGGAACTGCCGCAATCGGTGCGCAACGCCATCCGCGACGCGGAGCAGGCCACCGCCCACTACTCCCGCCGCACCCTGAACATCGGCGTGGCCTACGGCGGGCGGGAGGAGATCGTGCAGGCTTTCTCCCGCTACCTGCGGGACCAGGCCCGGGCAGGGGCCAGCATCGAGGAAATTGCCGACCGGCTGGAGCCGGGGGACATTACGCCCTACCTGTACACCTCCGAGTTGCCGGACCCGGAATTGATTATCCGCACCAGCGGGGAGGTGCGGCTTTCGGGCTTTCTGCTCTGGCAAAGCGTGTATGCCGAGTTCTACTTTTGCGATACATTCTGGCCGGCCTTCCGCAAGATCGATTTTTTGCGCGCCCTGCGCGATTATCACCGCCGTCAGCGCCGGTACGGGCGCTGATCTGCCAGGGCTGGTATGGCCCGCGCCGTCGTTCCCATACCACCGTTCCCATTCCTCCCTTTCGCCGCACAGGAGACGACATGAGCCAACCCTCGACAACCCCGGGCAAGGACACTGCAGTCAAGGAGGCGTCCCAGAGCGAATCCCTGGACTACCCCGCCCTGGTGGACGAGCTGACCCGCATCCTCAAGCTGCGCACCATTCCCATCGGCATGCAGCGCTTCGCCAGGGCCGAAGACATGGAGGCCATCCCGCGCATCCGGCGTCCCAAGGACAAGATGACCATGGACCAGATCGTCGGCCAGGCGCGCCTGATCGGCTGGACGGTTGGGGTGACCTATGACGACCTGATGGGCGCCCAGTGCGGCACGCCGGTGGGCCTGCACCCCCGCAACGGCGAATTCCTCTCCGGGCAGCACATGGTGGGGGTCTGGTACGGCACGCCTGAGGACGCTTCGGCCCACCAGGCCGCCATGGACGTGCCGGGGGACAGTGGACGTTGCGAGGCCGTGGCCGTCTCTCCACTGGTTTCGGGACGCCTGGAGCCGGAAATTTGCCTCCTCTACGGCACACCGGGCCAGATGATTTTCTTCATCAACGGCCTCCAGTACACCGGATACAAAAAGCTGGAATTCACCGTGGTGGGCGAAAGCGCCTGCGCGGACTCCTGGGGCAAGGCGCTCAAGACCGGGGAGCCTTCGCTGTCCCTGCCCTGCTTCGCCGAGCGGCGCTTCGGCGGGGTAGCCGACGACGAACTGCTGATGGCCCTGCCTCCCAAATTCCTGCCACGGGTGGTGGAGGGACTGCGCGCCCTCAACAAGAACGGCTTCCGCTATCCCTTCTCCTCCTGGGGCGTGCAAGCCAGCCCCATGGAAAGCTTCCGGGTCAGCTATCC
>CAZOXD010000315.1:0-3152 GCA_964583525.1 uncultured Pseudomonadota bacterium | reverse complement strand
GCATCGCGCAGGCTTGCGCGCTGGGGTTTATATCCCGCATCGCGCAGGCTTGCGCACTGGGGGTTGTGATCTGCGCCCTGCTCACGGCGCCGGCCGCGACGACGGTTGCTGTGGAGAATGGGGGTTTGGGCCCGCTGTCCATCCGCAACCAGTATCCGGTCACCCTGGGTTACCTCAACTACACGCCCGGCTCGCCCGTGACGATTCCGGATAGCTCCGTGCGGTTCCGGTATCAATACTCCCTCACCAATACCTTCATCAACACCCAGTCCCCGGAGGCGGGCACCACTCCTATCATCGATTCCACCGTGGTGGATGCCGGCATCACTGCCGCGGATTTTCCCGCTACGGGGTATGGGGTGTATCTGGACGTGGAGGCGGCACGGCATCTGATCCGGTTCGATTATGGCATCGGGGATTCCCTGGAACTGGGCCTGGAATTGGCCTGGATCAGCTTTGGCAGGGGATCTCTGGATGGAAAAATCCAGTCCGTGGAGAAGGTTTTCGGGGGATTGAACGAGGACCGCACCTATTCCGATCAGAACCGCTTCGATTTTTACGTCATCAAGGATGGAGTGTTCATTCACAACACCTCGGAAGCTTTCGGATCGGAACCACAGGATCCGGTGTTCAACCTGAAATGGACCTTGGGCCAAGGCGGGGACGTGTTGCCGGCGCTGAGCATCCAGCTCTCCTACAAGATGCCGTTGGAATCCAACCCCACCGGCTCCCGCGGCCTGATCAGCAGCGGCAAGGCCGATTATGGCTACTATATCCTGCTGGGAAAGGCCGTAGCGGATTGGGTGGCCCATTACCAAGTGGGGGTGACGGTGTTGGACGTGGACCCCGATCAATTTTCCACAAAGCTGAAACACCGCATGTTCGGCCTGGAATTCCGCATCAATTCCGAGAACTCCCTGCTGGTGCAATCGGTCAGCCAGACCAGCCTCTACCTGGAGGGGACGACCAACATGGATTTCGCCATCTCCCGCCAGACCGACGTGTCCGTTTGGGGGTACAAGCACCAGTCCGATCTGATGCTGCTCGAACTGGGCTTTATCGAAGACTATAATCAGCAACGCAACGAGTCGGACATCACACTCTATTTCGAGTTGGGGTGGCAATGGTGAATCACATACGAACGGCGCTGGCTGGATTGCTCCTGCCGGGACTGCTCCTGCTGGGACTGCTCCCCCTCGCCCTGGCGCTGGGAGCAGGGGAAGCGTGGGGCCAGACCGGCACCGCCTATTTCCTCACCGTGAAAAAAGGCAGCCTGGACCCTTCCTCCTCGGGCGACACCTTCATCTCGGAAATCGAGACCACCCAGGGGCACGGCGCCCTGAGGGGGAACCGCGTCTCCCAGCCGTTTTCCATCCAGTTCGACATCTACGGGGTGAGCGCATCGCGGGTGGGACTGGATATCGGCCTGGAAGTGCTGAGCTATAATAAATCCTTCATCTTCGCCGACGGGGAACGGGTCTATATCACCGTTAAGGGGATGCATTTCACCTTAAACACCCTCGCCCGCCTGGGCGCCTTCATGCCCTTCCTCGGCTTCGGAATCGGGAACTACTACGTCACCCTGGAGCAATCCAGCGGGCTGAACCTGCGCACCTCGCCCGACGAGGTCTACAACGCCCACGCCGGCTTCCGGGTCATGGCGGGCCGCATGGGCATCCTCCTCGAAGTGGGCATCACCTCCGCCCTCGCAGATATTCCCGGCCTCTCCGGCGACGCCACCCTCGAACTGGGTGGCACCTACACCAACCTGGGCCTCTCCTGGCTGTTTTAAGGGCAACCGCACCCCACCCCTGGCCTTCGGAATCGCTTGCGAGTCGCACGATTCTCCCCTCCCCGCGGTAATTCGAACAGCCGCATGGAGGGGGAACTGCAACGGCAATCAAAACCAATTTGTAGTCGTTGTCGCAGTTATCCGCGTCTATCCGCGCCGTGTCCTGAGCCCGTCGAAGGATTCATCCGCGGATGCGCAGTTGCCGTTGCTTTCCCCCTCCCTGGCCCATACCCGCCCGGCTCCGGCCCGTGAAGCGAGGGATATTTCAGGTTCCGTCATCCCCGGGAATTCCCCGGAAGGCGTGAATTCCTACGCTTTCCCCGCCCGAATCGGGTTCGTTTCGTAATCCCGCTTCCGCCCTGCCGCCACCTCCCGCCCCGCCCTGCCCCCCGGGCCTCTGGGGTTTCGGGTAGCTGCCGTCCGGATTGCGGTCCAGGGCTTCCATTCCGCCCGGCACATAGCGGTCCGACTCGTGCTCGTACTGCGCCATTTCCGCCGCGTCGCGTTTCAGACGGCGATCCTGCAACCTATGAAACTCCTTCAGCATCCGCGTCAGGCTCCGTTCCAGGGCCACCTCGTAGCGCGACAGCCGCGCCAGGCTGCCCCCGTAGGTGGACTCGTCCTCATCCCATGCCGCCGCAAGGCCGCCTCCCTCTTCGGGATGGGTGCGCAGGGCGTCCATCATCTCCGCCTCGATGGCCGGGACGCGCGCCAGCCGCCACATCTGCGCCGCGATGCGGTTGGCCAGGGTGGTTTCCACGCCTCCCATGGGCCCCAGGTCCTCGTGAACCTCGATGCGGAATTCCAGGAACTGCTTGGGGTCCTCGTCCGCCAGCACCGCCCGCCGCGAGGTCAGTCCGTGCTTTACCGCATTCTGCGACGAGCGCTCCTTGCCTTCTTCCGTGCGGGGTCCGGTGGATTTCCTGGCGTTACGCCGGTTGGCCGCGATTTGTTTTTTGGTAGCCATATGTACACCTTGCTAGAGACAAAAAAAGAGGGACTCCAAAGAATCCCGGTTTCCATAACCCTATCATATAATTAATGAAATGTCCATGGAAAAGATCGGAAAGAAGGGAAATGGAAAAGCAAATACCACTGCAAAATCAAGCCACTGATAAAAACTGATGAACACTGATTTTGACTACAACAGCAAAGGAATCCGCAGATTGCGCAGATTACGCGGATTTGAACCGCGAACTGCAACGGCATGGGGAACCGCCGATGAACACAGATAAACGCGGATAACTGCAACGGCTACTGCCTCGCGCAAAGCCCCTTCGACAGGCTCAGGACACGGCGCAAAGGCGCAAAGAACTGCGGATTGCCTGCCCCACCCCGGCCCTCCCCGATGGGCCCTTCG
>CAZOXD010000314.1:0-3182 GCA_964583525.1 uncultured Pseudomonadota bacterium | reverse complement strand
GGAGGGAACCGCTGAACCGCAAACCGCTACTGAAACCGGAGATGGACGGGGAGGAAAGCAGATAACTGCTACTGGAAAGAAACCGCAGGCGGGGAGCTTGGCTCCCCGCGCCCCCCCAATGGGTGTGAAACGGCGGGGATGGGGTAGAATAGGCCATTGCCGTTACCCACCCTAACGTATGCTCTTTGACAAGCACAGGATAGGGCGAGGGGGTGGTGTGCAGGCAGGTTGAGATTTAGATTCCGAGCCGGTGATTTGAAAGTCCTTCGGGAATGCGCTCCCGGAAATCACCCTCTCCGTAGCCCGGCTCACCCGTGCCCCCGTGCTGCAAAAGAAGTGGCAAACCGAATTCCGGGGGAAACTCAAAACGGCCGCGAAGGAATTGGAGAAGATCGCCCGCAAGGGTGGTCTCACCGATGAAACGGCGGCCGAAATCAGGGCAAGATATTAGGGGTGGTGGGGTGATCAATCGAGATTATTGTATGAGCGGAATATAGTACGGGCTATCTCATGATTCGCCATTAATTGGGAGCAATAATTACTATTCTTTTCGGCCAGTGACTTGCGGTCTTTTGTGCCGGACTGCGATTCAGCTGCCACAATGGCCTGGTAATTCGAAATTTGGTCACTAATGTTCTGAAGAAAATCAAGTATCGGCTCAACTGCCACGGGCTTGTGCCGTTCCCTCAACTCATGTGCACGGACCCACAAACTATTTGACCCGGATAGCCCCTGCCAAGTCCCCTAAGCGGCGATTCTCCGGATGGAGATTGAATTCCCAGGGGCTCGGCGGGGGGCCGAGCCCCGTGAGGGGCCCGCCTGCTTCAATTGTAGCGGATGATCGAACGGGCCACCTTATTTCCGGCACGCATGTCGTCGAAGCCCTTGTTGACCTGTTCCAATGTCAGTTCCTGAGAGACCAACTCGTCCAGCTTCATTTTCCCAGCCTGGTACAGCCCGACCAGCTTAGGGAGGTCGTACTGAAACTGGGCGTTGCCGAACAGGGTGCCCTTAACCGTCTTGGCGAAGAGGGGCAGGATAAAAGGCGAAACCGGAATGGTTTGGACTTCTGCCGAAGCGACTCCGATCACCACCGTAGTACCCCCCTTGGTGGTGGCATTGAAAGCGATGGCGATGGTCTCGTCGGTATCCTCCCCCACCACCTCGAAGGCGTAATCTGTGCCTATCCCCCCGGTGATCTCCATGATCTGGCCGACGATCCCCATGACATCGCGATTCGACTTGATGGTGTGGGTGGCGCCGAACTTTTTGGCCATCACCAGCTTCTCCTCGTGCAGGTCCACCGCGATGATCGTGGAAGCGCCGCTCATGGCGCAAGCCTGGATGGTGTTCAGGCCCAACCCGCCGATACCCACCACCACCACCGAATCGCCCGGACCCACCTGGACGGTCCGCCAGGCGGCACCGAATCCGGTGGTGGCGCCGCAACCCAGCAGGCACACCTTTTCCAGGGGAACGTCCTTCTCCACCTTCACTGCCGAAAGTTCGGGAGCGATGGTGTACTCGGAGAACGTGGAAATGAACAGCCAGTGATTGAGCTTATCCCCCTTGGAGGTGCGCATGCGCGTGGTACCGTCGATCATTGTCCCGTTCAGCAGGATGGCACCCAGGTCGCACAGGTTCGGCCGGCCGCGATGGCACATGGCGCACTTCCCACACGAGGGCAGAAAGGTCAGAATGACGTGATCGCCTTTTTGCAGACGGGTCACGCCTTCCCCAACCTCCTGGATCACGCCGGCCCCCTCATGGCCCAATACCGTGGGCACGGGGATGGGTATATCCCCCTGGATGGCGTGCAGGTCGCTGTGGCAAATTCCGGTGGCGGTCATTTTGACCAGTATTTCACCCGCTTGGGGCGGATCCAGCTCGATCTCCTCCACCACTAGCGGAGCGTTTAATTCGTACATGACCGCTGCCTTGGTTTTCATGATGCTCTTCCTTTCCGATTATGTTTTTCTGCGTTGTACACCCAGAACCAGCCGAAAGAGCAGACTGGGTCCAATTAAACACTGCGACTTATATAATTGCGCATTCAATTGACGATTCTTATGATTCCGGATATTGATCGCGCCCTTCGAGACGGGCTCCCATGGAGCCCTCCTCAGGGACGCGGGTTTCAGTTCCCAGTTTAACCGCCTCCCTGAGGAGCCTTGCGGAGCAAGGCGTCTCGAAGGGCGATACGCATGTTTTTATGACGCTATGTATAATCCGGTAGTTCCCATATGAAACTGTTTACGATTCCTGAAAGGGATTTTCATCCCTCCGTACACGAATTTCTGGTTGAACTCCACAAATATCAGCCATTACGACTCTTGTTGGGCTCCCAAAATTGCTGAAACCATTGATTTCTGGGGCTTTCGGCAAAGCGAGACTCCAAGAAATTCTGTCTGGATTTTTCCGTAATCAGCGACCTGACTTCAACTTTCCCGTTCGAGCTTGGTCACACAGGTACAGGTTGAATCAATCGCCGGATTCATCTCCGGATGGCTGCGAATAGTTTCCATGTGATTGACACTTCCGTCATCTGGAAACAGGTGTAGCGGGCATGCCGGATGACTTTCGCGCCGATCTTGATCAACTTGGTCCGCAAGGTGCGCAATGACCAGTGGCAGATAGATCGGGGCAGAGCCAAATGGCGGAGGAAGTTGCCCAGGTTGTAGGCCAAGGCAAACAATTGCAGTCGCACCTGGTTCGCGGCAAAGCCATGACAAGATAGGCGTGTCCCGTTCAGGTCATATTTTCCCTCTTTGATCCTCTGCTCGGCAGTGCCCCGCTGGTTGTAGAAGTGGGTCACCCTCCGAGCCCCCCAGGGCAGGTTCGTGAGCTTGACGATCCGCCCTTCCACCGGCCCCGCCACCCCGAATCCGGCGCGGGTGGGAGCGTCGCTTTCCACCTCCGCCGAGCAATCGGCGAAAAAGGCGTTGATGATGGCCAGCAGCGATTCGTAATCTCCCGAACGGTAGATCTACATCACGCCCGGCTCACGCAGATTTCCCGGGTCGTACAGTGCGAGGAGGGTGTTGGTGCCCCCGATATCCCCGGCCAGAATGCTTCCCATGGGTGATCCTTCCGTTTACGGAATTTGCTGCGCCGAGCGGCAACCTCACCCCTACACCGGGGTGGGGGCGGCGACGGGCTCGGCCAGCTTTTCCTTCATGCGG
>CAZOXD010000313.1:0-3195 GCA_964583525.1 uncultured Pseudomonadota bacterium | reverse complement strand
TTGATCATGTCACTTCATGCCGCCACCCACTTTCAACTGAGTTTGGGACAGTACCTACGAAGTTCCCTTGTCTCATCTGTGTTGTTCAAGTGACCAATGAACCAATTGCTCGTATTCCGAAGGATATTTCGCTGAATAGAACTAACTTCTTGAGTTGCGTAAACAAGTCCGATGTTGTACTTAGCCCCCTCTTTGGCAGTACGCACCCAAATATCCTTAAGGTCCAGTTCGCTTGAGGCCGGCAGGATGTTGTGGGCCTCCTCGACGAAAACTAATATATTTACAGGTTGTTGGGCATTTCGAAAAAGAAATTGGTTTTTTTCGAAAATTTGCCACATTATCCGGTCAGCAGCAGCCTTGTTCAATTCGGGGTCACCACTGGACTGGTCTATGATGACTAGTCTCCCTTGTTTGACACTTTCGTAAATCGCCTCGGCATAATCGGTAGTTGTATCAGGTGTATGCTGTGAATTGACCCTGCCTATAAGGTGCGACCCGTTTGGATAAAAAAACATCTCCAAAATCTTCTTTAGGTCGTCATCCGCCCAGGACCCTGTGCTACTCTTTTGGACATAATTTTGGTCGAATGCCGTCCAACCGGATGCGGTGTCTCGAATGAAATTGCGGAGGAGACCAAACGCTTGAGCAAGTTCATCCCACGTGGGCGCGGTTTTGGCTAATATTGTGGCGCAGTTAGAATAGCCACCAGGATCGTTGCCACTTCCGGAATTAATTGCATTGATAAGGTCCACGTTAAAAAGGCCTTTTGTCTGTGGTTGAATATTTTTCGGTGATTTTAATCCAGCTTTCACAAGCAAAGACCGATATGCAAGGACTCGCCTTCTGTGGCGGGTCGTGGCTGACCTATCGATCGGATCTGGCGGCTCCAAGCTTACATCGCAGAAATTGCCAATGTACGCCGAGGAACGATTCGGGGCGAGAACGGTATCGATAATGCTCTTTCCAATAGTCAGGTTTTCGTCGAGGAAGAAGTTGAGCAACATGAGCCGCCGTTCCGGATCGTTCGGATGTCCGGTGATGCCGTAGGTCACTACGTCGTCCTTGAGAATATCCTGTGCCTCAGGCGGCCCTAATGCACCCACATTTTTGATAGCCGTTGGGTTAGCCTGATTGTCTGCATCTTGTGTGTTCTCATTTGCATACTCACCATTTGGGTCGAAGACGAGTTGGCCAATACGCATAGGATTCTCATGCCACCGCAATTCAAAAATTGACTTCAACATGATCTTCGTCGTATTTGACTTTCCGGTCCTCGTCATCCCAAATAAGGCGGTTTTTTGTCCAAGCAAATCCTGTGGGACGAAAGAAATTGGAACATCCGCAACTTGCTGGAAGGGGCGGTGCGTAGAAGCGTATCGGACCTTCCCAAATACAACCATAGCTTCAGATAAATCAGAGTAGGTATTGGGATCGCGATAATTAACAATGCGTTCAAGGAACTCACCACGCGGTTTGAAGACCTTTAGCCCACGGTTTGGGTAGTAATTACTTATATCCGAACCAAAGGTCAGCACGTACTCCGAATTTTTCTCCCTTACAATATTCGTCACATAAAACGTGCCCAATACCCTGCATCGGACACCTGCGTAGCTAAGAATGTTGTGGGTGGTGGCATCCATTACTTCTCGGTCGTCCCAGTGCCGATCAACTTCGCCACTTACCCTTTGAGCAGTCTCAACTCGGACGCGAAGTGCTTCCTGGGCGTTCGGCAGGTCAGCGTGATCGAGCACACGCAATAAAAGAACTGAAGCATCTTCCTTAGTTACATCAATGGTCTCTCCCTTTTGCATACGTGTAGCGATGAGGAAGGAGAGAGCTGGAATTCCACCAACATTTGCTCGTTCATGATCGTGAATTTGAACAAGGGCTTCTGAATAGCCCAGCGAGTATACTTCGCCTACATACGCTTCGTATTCTATTAGGTTTGAAATCAGTTTCCCCGCCTGCTGGAGTTCCGGGGCTAAGTCCACTTCTTTGAGTTCCTGGCCGACCTTTGCAATGACGTCTGTCATTGGAAACCTCAATTGAGTTTTAAATTTATTTTACCTTTACCTAAATCACTCTCCCTCGTAATAATCCACGTCTCCGTCTTTTTTGTAAAACCGGAACAGGGAGCGGCGCGCCTTGTCCCCGCCGGGGGCGCTGCCGGCGATGATGCCGATCTTGCCGGAATCCGGGTATTCGGCCACTTCCGGGGCGATCATGGTGGATACGCACAGATATTCCAGGTCGCCGTGCGAGGTGTTGCGCATCTGGTGGGCATCCCTTACCCAAAGTCCCACCTCACCCAAAATCAAACTCGCGCTTGAGCGCGGTGCGGCGTTGGTGGCGTTCCAGGGCCAGTTCCACCAGCCGCGTCAGCAGATCGGTGTAGGAGAGTCCGCTGGCCTCCCACAGCTTGGGGTACATGGAAATCGGGGTGAACCCGGGCAGGGTGTTCAGTTCGTTGACCAGCACGCCACCACCACCGACACCCTCCCGGAGAAAGAAGTCCACCCGGGCCATGCCGTCGCACTCCATCACGTCGAAGACGCGCAGGGCCAGTTCCCGCACCCGCTCCTCCACCCCCGGCTTCAGTTCCGCCGGGACGATCAGCGCGGCCCCATCCGGATCCAGATACTTGTTATCGTAGGAGTAGAATCCACCCTTGGGGACGATCTCCCCTACCCGGGAAGCGGCGGGGGGATGCTTCTCGGAGTAGCGGCTGCCCAGCACCGAGCATTCCACCTCGCGGCCGGAGATGGCCTGCTCCACCAGCACCTTCTCCCCATAGGCGAAGGCTTCTTCCAGGGCGGCGGCGTAGGCCTCCCGCGATTCGGCGCGGCTCACTCCCACCGAGGAACCCAGGGTGGAGGGCTTGACGAACAGGGGCAGCCCGAACTCCCGCTGCAAATCGGCAAACGCCGCATCGGCCTCGGCCTTGCGGGTAAAGGTGCGGAATTGCGCCACCGGCAGATCGGCCTGGGTCAGCAGGCGCTTCATGACGTCCTTGTCCATTCCGATGGCCGAGCCCAGCACGTCCGCCCCCACGTAGGGCGTCCCCAGCATTTGCAACAGGCCCTGCAAGGCGCCGTCCTCGCCGTCGGTGCCGTGGATGATGGGCAGGAAGGCTTCCACTTCGGCAATCGGCTCCACATGTGTGTCTCCCGCGTTCAGCAGCAGGCAGCGGCCTTC
>CAZOXD010000312.1:0-3221 GCA_964583525.1 uncultured Pseudomonadota bacterium | reverse complement strand
GTTATACGATCCTGCCTACCAGATCGTACACGTGCGCTTCGGTAATTTCCACCGCGTGAAACTCCCCCGCTTGCGCCTGCCCCTCGTTGATGTAGATCAGCCCATCCACCTCCGGTGCCTGGAAGGGGGCCCGCCCCTGGAGCAGCAAATCGGTCTCCTCGCTGATGCCCTCCACCAGCACCGGAAGCACGCTCCCCACCCGCGCCTGGTTGCGGGCGGCGGCGATGGTCTGCTGGGTTTCCATCAGTGCATTGCGCCGCTCCCGTTTCACCCGTGCGGGAACGGGGTCGCCCAGCCTGGCGGACTTGATATTGTCCTCGTGGGAATAGGCGAACACGCCCACGTGATCGAACCATCCCTCCGCCACGAACGACCGCAGCCGCTCGAAGTCGCTGTCGCTCTCGCTGGGAAATCCCGTGATGAAGGTGGTGCGCAGGGCCAGCTGTGGCAGTGTGGAACGCAATTCCTCCAGCTTGGAGCGGATTTCCTCTTCGCTGATGCGCCGATTCATGTCCTTCAGCACCCCGCCGGCAATGTGCTGGAAGGGCATGTCCAGGTAGGGCACGATGTGCCGGGCCTCCCCAATGGACTCCGCCATGGCCTCCATGGCGCCTCGGGTGAAGGAGTTGGGATACGTGTAGAACAACCGCACCCAGAACTCTCCTTCGATGGCGTCCAGGGCCCGCAGCAGTTGTTCCAGATTGGCCCCATCCTCCCGCTCTATGCCGTAGGATGATGTATCCTGGGAGATGAGGTTGATTTCCCGTACGCCCCGCTCCACATGGCCCCGCACCTCCCCGGCGATGGCCTCGATGCCGCGGCTGCTGAAGTATCCGCGCAGGGAAGGGATGTTGCAGAAGGAGCACATGTTGGAGCAGCCCTCGGCGATTTTCACATAGACAAAGGGCGCGGGGGTGGTCTGGAGGCGCTCCCGGGATTCGAAGTGGGCGTAGTGGGGTTTTTTCAGCAGGCGCACCAGGCGGCCGCCCCGGTTGGCGAACAGGTCGTCCAGCAGGGCGGGTATTTCGTGGAAGTTGCTGGAGCCGAACAGGCCGTCGATTTCCGGCACCTGCTCCAGCAGGTCCTCCCGGTAGCGCTCGCTGAGACACCCCGCGCAGACCAGCTTTTCGCACGCTCCCGCCCCCTTGAAATCGCTCAGCGCCAGCAGGCGCTCGATGCTCTCCTCCGTGGCCGAAGTGAGGAAGGCGCAGGTGTTGACGACGATCGCCTCCGCCTCGGCCGGGTCCGTGGCCAGGGCGTACCCGCCCCGCTCCAGGGCGGAGAGCATGATCTCCGAGTCCACCCGGTTCTTCGCGCAGCCCAGGGTTTCCAGATAAACGCGTTTCATATTTTTATTGTAAGCCACGGATGAACGCTGATGAACACAGATATCCAACAATGAGTGTCAAGATTATATCTGCGTTTATCCGCGTTTATCGGCGGTTCAACTGTGGTTTTATTTACACCACTTTTTTCAGCAGGGCCTGTTCGATGAAATCGCCGATATCCCCGTCCAGCACCTTCTGGGCGTTGCCGGTTTTGTGTTCGGTGCGGTGGTCCTTCACCAGTTGATGGGGATGCAGGGTGTAGCTGCGGATTTGGCTGCCCCAGGCGATCTGCTGCTTTTGGGCGTTGAGTTGATCACGGTCGGCCTCGCGCTCCAGGCGTTCCTTCTCGTAGAGTTTGGCGCGCAGCACCTTCATGGCGGCGGCCTTGTTCTTGTGCTGGGAGCGCTCGTTCTGGCATTGCACCACGATCTTCGAGGGAAGGTGTGTGATGCGGATGGCGGAGTCGGTGGTGTTGACGTGCTGTCCGCCAGCCCCGGAGGCGCGGAAGGTGTCGATCTTCAAGTCGGACTCGTTGATTTCCACCTGGATCGACTCGTCCACTTCCGGGTAGACGAATACCGAGGCGAAAGAGGTGTGACGGCGCTTGGCCTGGTCGAAGGGGGAGAGCCGCACCAGGCGGTGCACGCCGGATTCCGTCTTCAGGTTGCCGTAGGCGTAGTCCCCGTTGATCTCGAAGGTGACGGACTTGATGCCGGCCTCTTCTCCCGGCTGATAGTCCAGCACCTTCAGGGTGAAGCCCTGGTTTTCCGTCCAGCGGGTGTACATGCGGTAGAGCATGGCGGCCCAGTCGGCGGATTCGGTGCCGCCCGCGCCCGAGTGCACCATCACGATGGCGGAGTTGGGGTCGTTCTCCCCGCCCAGCAGGTTCTTGATTTCCAGGGAGGTGAGATGCTTTTCCTCGGCCCGGGCCAGGGCGGCCATTTCCCGCAAAAATTCCGGATCGTCCTCCTCCTCGCAGAGGGCCACGCCGGTTTCCAACTCCTCCAGGCCGGCGGCGAACCCCTTCCATTCCTCCAGAATGGCGGTATGGTTGCGCATCTCGCGCAGGACGGGGATGCGCTCCTCCGGCGGCAGATCCCAGAAGCCTTCCGCGCCGGACTGCTGCTCCAGTTTGTTCAGTTGAGAGGTTTTGCCGGGGATGTCAAAGATAGTCTTCGAGTTGGCTGCGCCGCTGCTTGATCTGATCCAGACGTTCCTTCAATTCCTCCAGGGGCATATCCATTGCCGGTATTCCTCCCGATCGTTATTCGTTCCTCAAAGGGCCGCATTCTGCCCGGGCATCGCGCGCCATCGTGTTTCCTGGCGCGATCCGTGATATAAGAAGCCAACCTGCGGGTTTAAGCTTAACACAGGGCTGTCGTGGTTGTAAGCGGGAAACAGCGGAGAAGGCTCACATGAGCGGTTCGGAATCCGATAAAGCGGACGGAAGCGCGAGCGGTTCCACAACCGAATCCACCGCCGAAACCACCTCCAATGCGCAGCAAAACCGGGAAAAGCTGGCAGAGCACCTGGCCAACCTCAAGGCGCGGGGCGGGAAAACGGAAAAACCCAGGCGCGAATCGGGCAATTCCGAAACCGCGGGGGGGGAGGACCAGCGGGAGGTTCCCAAACCGCACCCCAAGCCGCCCCCCCAGCCCCAGGGGTGGGACGCCTGGAAGCAGACCCATGGCAACCGCATCCACAGCATCAACCCCCAGGACAAGCAGCGCCTGGCCGAGGAGGCCGACTACCGCACCCTGGAACTCAAACCCGGCGCCACCGGGGACGAAGTGAAGCGCGCCTTCAACCGCCTCGCCAAGCAGTTCCATCCCGACACCGGCGGCGATGCCGAGATCTTCCAGGCCATGCTGGCGGCCTACCAAAGGATCATGG
>CAZOXD010000311.1:0-3243 GCA_964583525.1 uncultured Pseudomonadota bacterium | reverse complement strand
GGCGTGACGGGCGGGGCCTTGAAGGCCGCCTGGAATTCCTCTTTCGCCGCTCCCAGGAATTGCTGGGCCTTGGCCCGGCGTTTCTTCCCGTGGTTGTAATCCCAGCCGGGATCGATGCCCACGGGCACCCGCTCGGTCTTGCCGGTGCGCTTGTTCTTCCAGTTGCGGTACTTGATGGGCGGGGGCTTGTCCGGGCCGCCCAGCTTGGCCGTTTCGCGCTTGGAGACCTGGCGCACCCGGCATTTGCAGCCCCAGCCGTTGGGGGGATAGTGGGTGTTCCACCAGGCGGCGTCGGCGGGCAGCGTCAGGCCGTGCCAGCGGACGTGTTGCGGGCGGTGTTCCAGGGATGGCCCGAGGCGGTACGTGAGGAAGGGGTGGGACTTGATCGTGCGTTCGATGCGGTTCCACTGGCCAGCGGCGCGGGCGGTGCGCAGGTTGGTGCGGTAGATGGTGCGCAGGCGGGCCGGGCTTCCCAATTGGGCGGCCTTGAAAATCCCGGTCTTTGGGTCCTTCACCGCCCGCTCCCCCCACCAACCCAGGCGTTTGAGCATCGGCTCCGCGTCCCCTTTGAACTGGCGGAAGGTGCGGCCTTCGGCGAGGGCTCGGTCAACCTCCCCCCGGATCGCCGTCAGCACGTCCAGGCTCATGGCCTTGGCAACGGTGAAGGAAACCGCGTGTTCCTCCCGCCACACGTCCCGGTGATCGAAGCCCACCTTGAAACCCTTGGCGCGGAAGAAATCCAAGGCCTCCCTGGGCGGGGTGGGCGTGAAGCGGAATCCGGGCTTGGGTTTGAATCGGGCCATCAGGGATTGTCTTTCGCATCCCCCGCCCCCCTAGCCTTGAAGAACGCGGTGGCCAGTTCCTTGACCAGGCCCCGCGTTTCCATCTTGCCGATCAGCTTTTCCAGACCGGCCACCAGTTCCTCATAGGAATTCGCGCTGGCGATCAGTTCCCGCACGGGGTTGACGATGGGGGCCAGCACTTCCTCCCATTCGGCCAGGGCTTCCGCTTCGATATCATCCAGGGCGTCGAAGCCGGTGGGGGAATCCGCGCCCGCGTTGTGGGCGATGATAGCGGGCCGGGCAAGCCTGCCCGTCCCGCCAATACCGTGGATGGGACACACCCCCGCCATGTTCGCCGCGCCCTCCGGGGCCGGTTCCGGAGCGCTGGTGGCCGTGAACAATTCCTCATCGTCTTCCGGCTCCGGTAGGCCCAGCTTCTCGCGGACGGGCTTTTGCCCCACCCGGAACCCCAGCGGAACCAGCTTGGCAAGGGAATCCGTGAGGGCCTTGGTATCCTCGGGCTGGGGAACAAACAACACGATGCGCGGATAGGCGTCCTGGGGGCCGAAGTTGAGATCGATGAAGGGCCGGGCCAGGTCGTAAGAGAGCGTGTGGGATAGCTGGCGGGCGTCGGCTTCGAGGATATCGCGGCGTACTTCGGATTGGGCTTCCTCGTTTCCCAGCTTGCCGGGGGTGCCTTCGGTGGAAGCGGTCTGGCCGAGAACGGCCTTGGAGGTTTGCTTGTCCCACCAGTTCGCGGCCTGCTCGAACATTTGCGAGTTCCCGCCTTTGCCCCCCACGGCGTTTTGAAATTCTATCTGCATGGATTCATGGATCACGGCGGCGGCGTCCGATCCCAGGTTGACCACGGCGGAGACCAGCTTCTTGATATCGTCATCGGTGGCGTTGGTGCCGTAGCGCCCGATGCGCATGGGAATCCCGTACACCTCCATGAAGGCCGCCCAATCCTTCACCGCGAAGGCCTTGAACAGATAGGCCCACACTCCCAGGCGGGCCAGGCCGCCCCGGATCGGCAGGCCGGTCTTGAGGCGGGGCACGTGCACGATGAACTTGTAGGGGGGCAGAGCCAGGCCGTTGGCGTGATCGCTTTCATCGCGGATGCGCAACTCGCGGCGGGTGGCTTTGTCGAACTGGAAGAAGCGGGCGTCCCGGTGGGCGTAGGCGGGTATCCAGCGCGGGCCGTCCGTGCGCCAGTTGATCTCGACCGCAGAATAGCCTTTCCCCAGGGCGTCCAAGAGGTCATCCACGGCACCGCCGAACTCCGGGGCCTCGGTCAGTTCCCGCACCGCGTCGGCCCGTTCCACGTCCCCGGCGTCTTCGGATGCGGCTTCCACAATCACTTCCAGTCCGGAGACGGCCAGCTTGCGGGTGCCCAGCACGGAACGGTAATGGGCGTCGCGCTCCTCGATTTCCTCCGCCAGGGTGAGGAAGGCATGATGGGCGCCGGAGTCCGCGCTCTGGATGGTTTGCGCGAGGGTGGCGGGCGTCATCCCGGAGGCGACGGAATGGGACCACACCTGGCGCACCCCGGCCACTTGCGGCGCGGCGAACTCGCGGCGCAGATCGGCGGTGGATACGGGATTTCCGCGCGGGTCTACAAGTTGCGCATGGGCCATTACAAGATTCCTTTCCCCAGCCCAAAACCCTGCTTGATGCGCAGGGGACGGCTGGCGCTGGTGGGGCCGCCACCGTCGTGCAGGTTCACGCGGTGGTATTCATAAATCATGGGGTCCTGGCGGCTGGCGTAGTGGGCCAGGGCCAGGGCGATCCCCGCGTCGCCGTGGCGCTTCTTGCCCTTCTCCCCCGTGCGGGCGTTATCGGGAATCCGGGCCACGCCCTTTTCCAGCTTGAAGGCGCGGATATCGTCCAGCACGTCGGCGTCCTTGGGCAGTAGAATTTCCGCGTCCTGGAAGGCGGCTTTGAACGCGGGCATGTTCTCCCGGTACCATTCAACCGTGAGCATCACGGCCTCGACGGAGTCCCCGTATTTTTGCTGGGCGACCTCGGCCAGCCATTGGCCGTTGCCCCGGGCGTCCATCGCGCCTCCGGAGAAGCGCGGGAGCCGGTCCACGATGTAGAACAGGATTTGCTTTTGTTGCTCGAAGGGCAC
Organism: uncultured Pseudomonadota bacterium; assembly: GCA_964583525.1. Classification (GTDB taxonomy): domain Bacteria; phylum SAR324; class SAR324; order SAR324; family JACQKK01; genus CAZOXD01. The sequence continues at coordinate 330 of CAZOXD010000311.1, read as the reverse complement.
GTTGCGCAGCTCCACCAGGAAGGGAACGTGGCGGGTCAAATCCAGGGCTTCTTCCACCGGGGCGATCACCGTCAAATCGATGGTGCGGCCGAAGTCCTCCCCGAAGGAATGCAGCCGGTCCGGGTCGAGCTTCTCCAGCTGGGGGAGCAACTCCGCCTCGCACCAATCCAGCACCTCGGCTTTCCGCAAGTGATCCGGCCAGCGGGTGAATTCATCATCGAACGCCAGGCGCAGCACGGGGTAGTCCGCCGTCATGCGCGATTCGATCAGGGCGCGGGAGAGGTAGGCGCCGCCGCCCTGGGAGGCAATGCAGAGCAATTCCTCATCGGC
>CAZOXD010000310.1:0-3278 GCA_964583525.1 uncultured Pseudomonadota bacterium | reverse complement strand
ATTCCCCATGCCGGTTCGATTCCGGCCCCGGGCATTCGAATCCTCCCCACCATCCGCGATCATCCGCGGTTCCCCTTGCCGTTGCAGTTCGCAGTTCTTTACGTCTTTTTGACTTGGCTTGAGCTTATTGCAGTAGTTGTTGCCGGTGCCATTTGCGTTCATCTGCGTAATCTGTGGATCCATGCAGTTGGCGGTTCCCTTCCCCCTCACACTCCCGCTGGAACCGGAACCCCAGAATCAGCGAACGGCGGGATTCGGGATTGTCCCCGCTGGACGTGCCCCGTTATACGGTGTAGTTTCCCAACCCGATTTCCAGGAAGCAGATGCGGCTGAGGATTCCCCCGCCAAAATGAGTGGTATTCCAGCCGCAGAGGAGTGAAAAGAGGGCCATGCCGTCCTCATCTCCCGCGCCTCCCACCCTCCTTTGGATTTCGCGAAGCGCTCGGCTATAATGAATTCGGTTTCCCGGTGGCGGGATTACATCCTTATCGCGCCGGGTGGTGGGGGAAACGGGGAAGGACGGTGGGGCATCCATGAAAATCAGACATAAGTTCCTCCTCATCACCGTGGGGTTGATTCTTCTGCCGATGGCCGTCTCTACGGTGGTGGTGTCCCTGGTGGTGCACCGCCAGCACGACGCAGAAGCCTGGTCCCGCATCGACGATGCGCTGCGCTTCGTCAACAACGACATCGAACTTCGTGCCCACAAACTGGCCGCCTCCCTGCGAACCTTCACCGGCGGCAAGGAAGTCACCGACGCCATCGCCTTTATTCTGCGCAACGAGCGGGAGCACTCCATGTTTCCCCTGCTCGCCAAGTCGGGCAACAGCCTCACCGGGGAGATGCAAAAGTTCGCGGCGGCCGCAGAGTTCGACCGCATCGCCCTTCATTATCCAGACGGCCAGTTGATGGCGGTCTTCCGCTTCGACGACGGGGATCAACGCTTCGAGTTCTACCTGCACGACGGACAGGGGCGGCCCGCCCGTTTGAATAAAGACTGCCCGCCTCACATCGATTGCCTGTCGGCGCCGTGGCGGGAAGAGCCGGTTGCGGATTGGCCGAAATCTCCGGCCTTGGCCTTTGGCGGCGAGCCGCAGGTGAAGAAAACCGGCAACCTGCTTGGACTGGAAGTGACAGGAACGGCTAGCGTGCCGAGCGCCGCCGGGAAGCCCCCCTTTCGGACGGGCATCGTGATCCACAAACATTTCAATCTGGACTATGCGCTCGGGCTGTCGGAAAGCACCGAGATCGATATCGCCTTTTCCACCGCCGAACAGGCGCGTCTGTTCCCCCTGTGGAACGCCCCGGAAATTTCTCCAGCCTTTCTCGACGGCCTCCCTCCGAAGGACGTATCCCACAAGGAATTGCAGCTGGAGACCGCCTACTACGGCGGGTTTTACCCCTTTAGCGGCGAGGAGGGCCGCCTGCTGGGGGTGATGAGCACCCGCCTCTCCCAGGACACCACCATCGCACGGACCATCGAGGCCATCGCCTACCTGGTCGGCATTGCGCTGGCCACCATCGCCTTGATGATTCCCGCTGTGATGTTCTTATCCCACCGTTTCCTGGAACCGATCCACGCCTTGATCCGGGGCGCCCAGGCATTCGGGTCCGGCGATCTGGAATATCGCCTGAGGGAAAGCCCCGATGAGGTGGGCGACCTGGCCACGGCCTTCAACAGCATGGCGGAGAGCATCCGGCATGCCCACCAGGAACTGGAGAAATTGAACACGATCCTGGAGGAATACAACCGGGACCTCGAGCAGAAAATTCACGAGGCCACGGAAGCCATCGTCGAAAAAAACCGGGTGATGCAGGAGGACCTTGACCTCGCGGCGGAGTTTCAAACCGCCATTCTATCCGTAATCCCCACCACCTCCTTCCTCCTATGCGCCATGAAGTACATTCCCTACGGAGGGGGCGTTTCGGGAGACGTCTATGACATGTCCATCGATCGCGATGGGGCGGCGAACATCTTCCTGGGGGATGCTACCGGCCACGGAGTGGCGGCCGCAATCATGACCATGATGGCTCAAATAGGGCTGGACAGCCTGAGGGAGGACCTTTCCACCGATGAAATCATTCGCCAGTTGAATTCTCTCTTCGCGACACGGGAGCGCGACATGTCCATTACAGGCGTATTCATGAGAATCGCGCCCTCCGGAAAACTTTCGGTAACCAACGCGGGCCATCCTCCGGTGATCATCGTGCCCGTGGACAGTCACACACCGGTTCACCTCAAGGAGGGCGGCACTCCGCTGGGGATGTTCAGGGAGGAAATCGCGCCATATGTGGAATTGGAGTACCACCTAAAGGCCGGCGACAAGGTCTTTCTGTACACGGACGGGATTACCGAATGGCTAAACCCAGAGGAAGACGAGTTCGGAATCGAGCGCCTGACGGAGTTTCTGATGCAAAATGGAGACACGCAAATTGACGTCACCCTGAACAAACTTTTGCATTATGTTACCCGGTTCGCCAAGGGCCGGCCATGCGATGACGACCTCACCCTCATGGGGTTTCAGTACCAGCCAATATAGGCAGCGCCTTGCGGGAATTCGATTTAACCCTCCCGAAATCACCCGGATGGATGCGAGATACCCTGATCCGCGGGCTCGCAGGCCCTTCTCCCCCGCCCACCTTTTCGATCCCATTAAGGGATCATCCGCGCGGGTCCATAGATCCTAGACCTTGATCGTCATGGAGGTTATGGCGTCATCATCCGAATTATATATGTCAATCGCCTTGTCCAACCCTGTCACGGTAAACAGCCGTCTGTGGCTGTCGTTCATTTCCGTGATGGCAAACGTTTTGCTCTGTTCCTTGGCCGCCTTGAACAACGCTACGATCACACCGATTCCAAATGAGTCAATGCGGTTTAATTTATTAAAGTTCACAACCAGTCCTCTGTATTCATTGCCTTCCAGGAGTTCGAGGACGAACTTTTTAAATTTTTGGGGGTCGGAAAGGGTCAACGAGCCACCCGTTTCGACAACACACACTTCCTTTTCCACACGATGCGAATACATGGATGCCGTCTCCTGGCCGCAAGTTGCGAAAAGCGGCGTTGACCACGCCCGACTATCGACCACCGGATTAGTGTTCCAAAATCTCCATTCTTCCTAGCACAAAATATTCCCGTCGAACAAGATTGCCGGGAAGCGGGGGCAGGCCATCCCCACGACCCATCCCTTCCCCCCCCGGCGACCCCTTCCCCTCCCGGCTGGTGATCGCCATGCTCTTCGCCCATAGCTTGGACTTCCTTTCACCCTGAGTGG
>CAZOXD010000309.1:0-3408 GCA_964583525.1 uncultured Pseudomonadota bacterium | reverse complement strand
GCCGCCGCGGCCACCATGGCCGGGCCGGAAGGCAGATCCCATTCCAGCGACGCGAACATCCCTGTTCCCACTGCCGCCACGCCGCAACAGGCGGCCAGCAGCGCCATTCCCTGGGGGGAGCGGGAGAAATCCCGGGCCGTGGCGGCGGGAATTACCAACAGCGCCGTGGTCAGCAGCACTCCCACGATTTTCATGGCCAGGGCGATCACCAGGGCTACCAGCATCATCAGCACCAGGCGCAGGAATCCCACCGGAACTCCCTCCGCGCGGGCCAGTTCCTCCTGCGCGGTCATGGCGAGAAAGCCGCGCCAAAACCGGATCAGCACTCCCAACACGACAGTCCCCCCCGCGCCAATCCAAAGCAGATCGACGCGGCTCACCGATAGAATGTCGCCCACCAGGAATTCCATCAATCCGGCCCGTCCGCTCTCCAACAGACTGAAGGCGATCAGCCCGCAGGAAAGTGTGCCGTGGGAGAGAATGCCCAACAGGGTATCGCTGGCCCATTGGCGCCGGCTCTGCAGAAACACCAGCAACAGTGAAAACACGAGGAACGTAAGCAGCACCGTGAGGTTGAGGTTGACCCGCAGGGCCAGACCCAGGGCGATACCCAACAAGGCGCCGTGGGCCAGGGCGTCGCCAAAATAGGCCATCCGCCCCCACACCACAAAGCACCCCACCGGTCCCGCCATGACGGCGATGCCCATTCCCCCGGCCAGGGCCCTCCAGATGAATTCTTCCCACATGATTTCACCCTGTGGATTACTCCCGCAGTGGATTACTCCCGCGGCCGATTACTCCCCCGCATTATCCCCGTGCAGGGGATCATGGGAGCCGCCCCCCTGCGGGGGGTCGTGGGAATGGTCGTGCTCGTGGGCATAGACCGCCAATCCGTCCGCGGCAGCCGGGCCGAACAAGCCCAGATAGGCTGGGTCCTTGCGCACCGTGTCCGGATGGCCCGAGCAACAGATATGGCCGTTCAGGCAAATCACGCGGTGCGTGGCCGACATCACCAGGTGCAGGTCGTGGGATACCAGCAGCACCCCGCAACCCCGGCTGCCCCGCAAATCCGTGATGCGCCGATAAAGATCCAATTGCCCGCCCACATCCACGCCCTGCACCGGTTCGTCGAGAATCAACAACTCCGGTTGCCGCAACAGGGTGCGCGCCAGCAGAACCCTTTGCGCCTCCCCTCCGGAAAGCTCGTGGAGGGGGCTCTGTTCCAGATGCGCGGCCCCTGTTTCCTCCAATGCTGCCCGGATGGCGCGCTCCTGCGCCGGCTTCGCCTCCCGCTCCGTTTTTCCCACCCACCATGGCCATCTGCCCGGAAGCGCCAGGGAGAGCAGTCCGCTCACGCTGAGGGGCAGGTGCTCATTGATCCGCAGGCGCTGGGGAAGATACCCGATCCGCAATCCCGATTTGCGGCGCACTTCGCCCCGGGAAGGCCGGAGAATGCCCAGCAGCACACGCACCAGGGAGGTCTTTCCGGCGCCGTTGGGTCCAACCAGGGTCACGATCTCCCCGGCCCGCACCTCCAGGTTGATCCCCCGCAATACGTCCCTGGCGCCAAGGCGGAGGGAAATGTCCCTGGCCTCGATCAGAATCGGCGCATTCCCCGGCCGGGAATCCGGGGTCCGTTCCGCGTCGGGAGGATGGGAGGTCGGTTTCATCCGGTTCCCTCCTGGCAGCGGGAGCAGGTTCCATGGATTTCGATGGTCTGACGCTCCACCCGGAAGCCCACCCGGCCCGCGCTTTCCGAAACCAGGCGCGCAACGGAGGGCCGACGCAGCTCGCGTACGGTGCCGCACAGGGAACAGATCAGGAACCAACCCTCGTGGGCGTCCATGGGTTCGGAACATCCCACGAAGGCGTTCAGGCTTTCCAGCTTGTGCACCAGCCCCAGTTCCCGCAGGAAGTGCAGGGCGCGGTAGACCGTGGGAGGCTTGGCCGCGCGCTCCCCCTCTCCCAGCCCTGCCAGGATATCGTAGGCCTTGACCGCATCGTGCCCCCGCCATACGTGCTCCAGCACCCGGCGCCGCAGATCGGTCAACCGCGACCCGTTTACTTCGCAAACGCGATGGGCGCTGTCCAGGGCCTGTTTCACGCAGCGCCGGTGGTTGTGCCTCGCCTCCGTTTTGCCTTCCAGGACCATGATCGTCTGTTCCTCCCATGCCGATGCGGGAAGCCCCCCTGCTCCCGGTATTCCATCTCCTTCCCACGCGCGTGTTGATGTTATAACATAACAACACGTCTTTGCCCCGGGCAAGGTTTCTGGTAGCGGGTCAGTTTGAATTTCAACTCAAAATTTTCGGCACGCTGTTCCATTTCCGATCGTGTCCTATGCTAACCAACAATTGTCATGTTGAGCGAAACGAAACATCTGGTCGGCGCGGATTGGGGTTTTCGGGGTTCAGGCAAGATTCTTCGCTCCGCTCAGAATAACAACGAATTTTCTAACTGAATCCCTACCAGATTTCTTCCCGGAATCTCTCAATGGGCTCCCAATGGGGTGCGAAGATTCACCTTCTCCGAATAGTACAGGAACTCCAGTGACCCCACTTTCCTCCCATCTCTCCGTGTCCCTCCATCCCAAATTCCGCCGGGGAGGAACCCCGGCCCTGCGCGTGCTGGGAACGGCCCTCACCCTCTGGATCGGTACCGTAATCGGCCCCGTGGCTGGGATGGGGGGAGGGGTTGCCGCCGGCCTGGAATCGCCCCGGGTGGCGGTGAGCATCCGGCCGGTGCATGCCCTCGTGGCGGGGGTCATGGCCGGTGTGGGCTCCCCGCACCTGCTGGCGCGGCGAGGAGGCTCCCCCCATGGCCAGGCCCTGCGGCCTTCCGCCGCGCGGGTGCTTTCCCATGCAACGGTGGTGTTTTGGATCGGCGAAGAACTGGAGGGCTACCTGGCCAAGCCCTTGCGAACCCTCGCCGCCAACGCCACGGTGGTGACCCTGGCCCGGTCGGAAGGAATCCGCCTGCTGAAGTTCCGCAAAGCGGGGATTTGGGCCGGGAAATCCGGTGCGGCGGCCCGGGGGAACCGTTTCCGTGAATACCGGGAAGAGGTGGAAGACAACCGGGATCGCGGGTACTCTGCCGGGCAGGGGGCGTACAACCCGCACATCTGGCTCGATCCGCGCCATGGCGCCGCCATGGCAAGGGAAATCGCGAAGACGCTGGCGGAAGCGGATCCGGATCGCGCCGGCGTGTACCGCCGCAATGCGGAACGCCTCGCCGGCCGCCTGGTGGCGTTGGAAAAAGAACTGGAGATTCTCCTGGCCCCTGTCGCCCGCCACCCCTTCGTGGCCTATCACGGCGCCTATGCCTATTTCGAACAGCGCTTCGGTCTGAATGGAATGGGAATCGTAACGGTGAACCCGGAACACCCCCTGGGCGCACGGCGGGCGGCGG
>CAZOXD010000308.1:0-3463 GCA_964583525.1 uncultured Pseudomonadota bacterium | reverse complement strand
TTACCCCCATGGGGAGGATGGATTCAATCGATTTTCGATTCGTCCTTGTACATCACCTTGTGCCGCGTAGTGCGGATCACTGGAAAGGAAGGGGGATGAGGCCATGGTAGTGATCCTGATGGGGCCGATGGGCTCGGGAAAATCGACCCTCGGCAAACGCCTCGCCGCGCGAATGGGATGGCGCTTCATCGAAGGCGACGAGTATCACCCGGACGGCAACATTCGCAAAATGCGTTCCGGGGTGCCCCTGGAAGACGAGGAGCGATGGCCCTGGCTCGATGCATTGCGCGCCGAAATCGAATCCTCCCTGGCGCGGGGGGAGCATGCCGTGCTGGCCTGTTCGGCTCTCAAGGAGGTCTACCGGGCGCGGCTTGGCGTGGACCAGGACACCGTACGCACCGTGTACCTGAAAGGGAGCTTCGAACGTCTGCGCCGCAATCTCGCCGGCCGGCGGCATTCCTACATGAACGACGATCTGCTGCGGAGTCAGTTGGACACGCTGGAGGAACCCCGCAACGGCCTCACGGTGAAGGTGAAGGGGGACCCGGAGGAAATGGTGAACCGATTACTCGACGAACTGTCTCCTCGAACATGATGGTTCGTCTGGTTGGCTCCTGTCCGATTCAGCCGGCATCGCCGGGATGGACGGAGTGAGAATAGCCGGGGAGTAGAAACTCGGGCGCCCAGCCGGTTCGCCGGGCGCCTGGTGGGGAGAGGAACCTGCACCTGCCGCCGAATCAGGCGGTGTGGAGTTAAACGGCATAGTCCAGGAAATACCTCATCTCGAGGTGCGAAATCGCATCGGCGATTTTCATGGGATTTTGCCGGTCCCGCAGGATGGACGTCCTCTCCGCCGGTGAAAGGGCGTCGAAGCTCTGCTTGATTTTTTCCAACTCCACCCAATCCTGTCCGGTCAGTGCATCGTTGAGCACCTGGAAAAGAGGCGACTCTTTCTTGTTGGCATACAACGTCATGCCGATGCCCATGATTTGGTAGTGCATTTGCGATTGATACGTTTCTGATTTCATGGCTTCCTCCAATCTGAGGGTACGCATGCATCAACTGGTTTCACGGTACCATTGAAATCTCGAAATGTCAAATAAAAATGATATTATTATTATACAGTATTACAAAAGAAAGGGGTCCGGCATGGATGCGGACCCCTGGATAAGAAATGAAACCGAAATCGGGGTGAGAGGATTCGAACCTCCGGCCCCCTGCTCCCAAAGCAGGTGCGCTACCGGACTGTGCCACGCACCGATGATTATGAAACGCTCGAAGTCTCGCGTTTCCCCTCCGGCCCCCTGCTTCACCTTCCCTTCTATTATCGCATTTGCGTCAACCCCGCTTTAATAGATGGCGATGGGATTTCCGGGCGACCCGGTGGCCCCTTTCATCTTCAGGGGAGACCAGGCGAACAGGAACTCGTAGGCCTTGTCCTCCACCAACTGGTGCAGGTCCAGGTTTTCAATGTTCCAGATTCCCCGCTTGGTCATCATTTTGATATGACATTCGAAGGGCTGGGGATTTTCTCCGCCGAATCCTTTGCCCACCGCCTCCGAAGGCCAGGTATCGGCGCCCCACAGGATGATCTTACGCGAGGCCAGGTACTCGCAGGCGGACAGGCCGAAGCCGGGCGCGCCGGAATTGAACACTGCCTTGCGCTGGGCCTTTTGGGCGGCGGTGAAACTATCCCATTTGGTGGGATGCCAAAAGTCACCATGACCGGTGTACAGGAACACGCAATCGCCGGTATTGATCGGAGCAATGCCTTGCGCCCGCACCATCGCCTTGACGTCGGATGCGGTGATGATTCCCGGATCGCTCATGCTGTTTTCCTTGGGAATGGGCAACCTTTTCATTCCCCGGTGGCGGGCAGCATCCAGCAGAACGCCGCGGCAGACGAATCCGATTTGGGCGACATGCTCCACGCCCAGCGAACCCAAACCGTAGGAGGACATATCCTTGTCGTGCAGGTAGCGGCCATTATAAAAGAAGAGTCCCTTGGAAGTTTTCACACCGATGTGACCCGGGCCGTCGAACTGGGTGCCTATCTGGCCGATCTCGGTGGCAAGATACTCGTCGTTGTAATACAATTCCTGCTCGCCGAAAGGCCCGCCGGTGGGCATGCCCGGGATGGTCATGCGCCAGCCCCGGCTGCCAAAGGCCGGCGCGTCCCCTGCGTAAATTTTACCCAGGGTCGCCACCTTCCCGCGTTTGACCAGTTTCATCGCCTGCAATACCATGCTGGGCGTGGTGCGGTTAACCGCTCCGGCCTTGTCGTTCGCTCCCCATTCGCTGGGCGCCCAATTTTCCTGGAGCGGCTGGTTGTTGTCCGCCAAGGCATTTCCAACCCATCCGAAAACTACCAACAAAATGGCGACCAGCAAGACAAATAATCCTCTGTCTATTTTCTTCATGGCTCCTCCATTTCTTTCTGAGTTGATAGGATATGAAACAATCGCCTTTCACTACATGGAACTATTGACGGCTTTTGCAGGCGATTATTTACTGCAATTACCTGAATTTTATGTAGGAATCCAGCATTAATTGGCTACCCTAAGCCAATCTGAAGCAATTGGAGGAAGAATGGGATAAACAGCAAAATCTCCGTTGGCCCGGATCGCAGCCAGGACGAAAAATCCCGGTGGCTTGAGGGAGGCGGAGGTGCCGCGGGGGAGGCCGGAAACGGCGCCTCAATACCCCGGACGATACTGCCGCCGAATCACCCGAAAGCATCCGGGCGAAAGGGGGGAGCCATGGAAAACGCCGAAAATCCATTCCCGCCGGATGTCCTGGCCGCCGAAATTGCCGATCAACTGGAGGCGGCCCTGGAAGAATTCCGGAGCATCGAAGAAGCGTTGGGGGTGGAATGATACAGTGAGGGGTTGGCCCTTTCATATTTGGTCGAATCAGTAGGAACCTTCACCAGGAACGATCATGGACAAAATGGAAGAATTGGAATACCAGCAAGCTTCGGAAGATTGGCGGCATCGCGATTCCTTGACCTGGCAAATCCCAGCGGTAATTGTCGTTGTTGGAAGTGTTATAATTGTCGAAGCCTTCAATTTGCCCGATGATATCCCATTTGGGATTAGAATTTGGTTTTTCCTTTTTTCTTTTGCCCTTGCATTTTGCCTTTCCTTTGCGTTGTCGCAAAACCTCCACTTACAGAAGCGAAGTAGAGGTATCATTTTGCATATCAATCCCAATACCAAAAGATTTGGATTTACAAAGATTGGATCAGGTTTGTTTTTAGTTCTGGCATGGTTGGTCAGCGCATTTTTGGGAGTCTTATGCGTGTTGGCTTTTTCCAGCAAATTGTAATCCTCAAATGCTTTATTAAGCGAAGATCATGAACAAGAGAACTACCCTCACCGAAACCCTGGCCGTCGATTCGTCGATCTGTTGAAAGCGGCCCTGGGCGAATTCCAGGGCATCGATGAAGCACTGGGGGTGGAAT
>CAZOXD010000307.1:0-3480 GCA_964583525.1 uncultured Pseudomonadota bacterium | reverse complement strand
CCCCCTACTCGTTGCGCAGGTTTTCGATGGGATTGGTGCGGGCGGCGGCGGAGGCGGGGTAGAGCGTCACCAGCAGGCAGATGGCGAACGAGCAGGCGGTGATCAGGGCCACATCCTCGAAGTCCACCCGCACCGGGAGATGACGGGCCAGGGGAAACACTCCCGGCGGCAGGGGCACCAGGTCGAAGGTCGCCACCGCCCAGCAGATGAGCAGCCCCAGGGAGAGCCCGGCCAGGGTGCCCACCGCGCCGATCCACACCCCCTGCATGAAGAAGATGCGGCGCACCATTTTGTTGGAAGCGCCCATGGACATCAGCACGGCAATGGCCTTGCGTTTTTCCAGCACCAGCATGATCAGCGAAGAGATGATATTGAAGAACCCAACCACGATGATCAGGGTCAGCACGATGAACATGCCCAGCTTTTCCAGCCGCATCACCTGAAAGAGATTCTTGTTTTCTTCGCTCCAGGTCACCACCCGCAGGTTTTCGCCAACGGTATTTTCCGCGGCGCGGCGGATCGCGGCGAGGGGAATGTCCTCCGAATCGGCCACCCGCAGAGAATAACCCCCGCTGCTCTTGGCCGCGCGGTGGAGCCGGCTGGCGATGCCCAGATGCACATAGGCGGTCACCTCGTCGATGGCGCCCATTCCCGTCTCCAGCACCCCCGCCAACCGGAAGCGCTTGATGAGGGGCACCGGCCCGATGGGTGTGATCCGCTGCACGGTGGAGATCACCTCCACGCTGTCCCCGGCGCCCAGGCCAAGGGCATCGGCCAGGGGACGTCCCAGCACGATGCCCACCCTCTCCCCGGGGCGCGGCGGGTATTCCAGCAGTCTGGCCAGGGTCGGCGGTGCAGCATCCGGGTCCGGCAGAGGCGCGCTGACGAAGCGCTGCAACTCGCTGACCCGGGTCTCCGGCCCCGGGTCGATTCCCCGCAGCAGCACGGCCCGGATTTCCGAGCCGGCCCGCAGAAAGACCTGCCGGGAGAAGTAAGGAGCGGCGGCCTTCACCCCTCCTACCCCCAGCAGGGCGTCCAACAACGCGGCGCCGTCCGGCCCGGAAAAGCTCCCCTTGTCGGGAGTGACCCGCACATGGGCCATGGTGCCGGTGATGGAGAGGAAGAACTTCTCCCGGAACCCGTTCATCACCGAAATGGAGACGATCAAGGCGGTTACCCCCAGCATCACGCCCACACCGGATATCCAGGTCACCACGGAAATCGAGCGGGCCTGCCGGGGGGAGCGCAGAAAGCGGAGACCGATAAACGAGGAAATGCGCATGAGCCGGGTTGCCGATAGGGTGGGGACGGCGGACAGTATTCACCCGCACTCTACCATCCGCCCGGGAGCGGGGGAAGGAGGTTGAATTTGAAACCTACTGACCAATAGCGCATCCCCCTATACAAAATGATATGAATGGCCTTACCCTAAAAATAGTGGTACTTGAGTTTCGAGGAAAGAAAATGGCTGAAGAAGAATCAAAATCAAACAACCCCTCGAGGGAGGAAATCATATCGGCTCTCCGTCTAATTTTTCCCGGAAAGGATGAAATAATTAACGATCTCCTCAGTGGATCAGCATCGTTTCCTTCTTCTTATCCAGAATCCATTTCTCCCTGGCATCCCTATAAATCTCCGTTTGTTAGTCCCGGAACAGAGTATTTTATAAAGTCCGAATTAGAGAAGTTAGAACTTTCCCTTAAAGCCCACATCGAAAAAGAACTCCGCGCCCAATTAAATAAGTTTTTCACTATCCTTGCAGCCATGCTAATGATCGCAGTTGCCGCATTCGCTGGAATCGCTAAACTCATCCTTGCCCCACCCTCTGGTGCAACCAAGGCGGCGGCCTCCCTCACCGAATTAATCGTTTCATTTCTGCCTTAACTACACCTTCCCGATCACGGTTTCCGCCAGGCGGTCGATGCCCTCGCTGGGATCTTCGCCGAGGGTGGCCAGGGGCGCCACCAGCCGGGCCACGCCCGCTTCGGCATAGGCCTGCACCGATTCCATTCCCTGCGCGGCCTGGGTCCAAAAAGTGGTGATTTCGATCCGGGACGGGTCGCGGCCCGCCTTCTCGGTTTCCTCCCTCAGGGCGGCGATTCCCCGGGTCAGGTCTTCGGGTTTGGAACTGGCGGCGAACCAACCGTCCCCGAAGCGGGCCACCCGCCGGAGCGCGGCCGGGGAGTTGCCCCCGATAATCAGCGGAGGATGGGGACGCTGCACCGGGAGGGGATAGCTCTTGAAACCGTGCCAGGAGAGAAATTCGCTTTCGTGGTCCACCACCTCCCCGCTCCAGACCTTCTTCATGGCGGCCAGGTAATCGTTCCCCCGGACGCCGCGGCGCTCGAAGGGAACGGACATGGCCCGGAATTCCTCGGCCAGCCACCCCACACCCAATCCCAGCAGCAGCCGCCCCCCGGAGAGGTAATCGAGGCTGGCCGCCTGCTTGGCCAGCAGGAGGGGATTGGCCTGGGGGAGAATGTTCACTCCGGTGCCCAGGCGGATGGTGGAGGTTTGCGAAGCTACAAACGTGAGCGCGATCAGGGGGTCGACAAAAGGGGTCTCGGGGGAGGCCGCCATCTTTCCCGAAGGGTGATAGGGATATTTCGATTCGTATTCCACCGGCACGATGACGTGCTCGAACGTCCACAGGGATTCCACCCCGGCCGATTCGGCATGGCGGGCCAGCGCGGCCAGCTTGTCCGGGGCGGCGGTGGCGCCAATGTTGATGGGGACGATACCGATTTTCATGGGCGATTCTCCGCAGTGGGAAGTGGGGGCTTTTGTAATTCCATGGAAGCGTACATTTCCATGAGCAAGCATCGCAGCGAGGACTCATCCGCGCTGACCACCGGATATCATGCCCCGCCGGGCAAGGCCAATCCAGACCCCGCTGACCGCCCCTCACTTTTTCTACGGTTGAACCTTCGACTTGGTATTGTTGGTGGGAAGTACGCTTTTCCCCTCTCCGAGTTCGGGGAGGGGATGGCCGCAGGCCAGGGGAGGGGTTTCCCCCGGTACACTCGCGCTGCTTCCAATTCCGGCAGACACCCCTCCCTCCCGCGCCTCACGGCGCTCCTTCCCTCCCCGTACACGGAGAGGGAAAAAAACAAAAACATGGAATACAAGGGTTTATATGATTTTCCCTTTAGCTTATATCTCTCCGAATTTCAAAACATGAAAAAGTGAGGGGCGGTCAGCAGACCCCGTCCCCTCGCTTCCAGCCGGCCCTTCTTTGCAATCCGCGGGTGCTGGGGTAGAATACCCTTCACTTCCTACCGCAACCCGGTGTGGGGGCCGTGGTTCGGCTGCTTGATCCCCTCCTTGAATACAGGGACGTTCCATGAATCTGATCGGCCATTACTGCTGCGCGCAATCCGGATCGGCCACCTTGCGGATCGGGTCGGTGCTGCCGGATCTGGCTCCCCTGTACCGGCGCAAGGTGCGGCCTCACCATTTGGACAAGCTGTGGCGGGAACG
>CAZOXD010000306.1:0-3482 GCA_964583525.1 uncultured Pseudomonadota bacterium | reverse complement strand
TCCTCGTTTTCCTCGCGTTCCAGGCTGCACGTGGCGTAGACGATGCTTCCCCCGGGCCGCAACACCCGGGCGGCTTCGGCCAGCAGCGCCAGTTGCCTGCCGGCCAGGCGGGGCAGTTGATCCCCGTGCTTGCGCCATTTCAGTTCCGGGTACTTGCGGATCATCCCCGTGGCCGAGCAGGGGGCGTCCACCAGCACTGCGTCCCATCCGGCGAAGGGTTGCTGCGATCCCGGGGAAAGAGGCGCGTCCTCCATGGAACCCGGCACAGAGAAAGCTGTAGGAGCGGAGGGAAACGGGAGCCGCTCCCCGTCGGCCAGCAGGAGGGGAGTGGCGGGCAGCCGCAGGCGGTGCAGGTTTTCGCGCACCCGGCCCATCCGATTTGGGGAGCGGTCTGCCCCCACCAGCCAGCGCCCGGGGACGTCCAGCCCCCGCAGGTGGGTGAGCTTTCCCCCCGGCGCGGTGCAGACGTCGAGCACCCGCCCCGTCAGCCACGGGGAGACCCACGCCATCAGCAGTTGCGAGGAAACGTCCTGCACGTAGCATAGCCCCTCGGCGAAGGCGCGGGATTTCAGCAACTCGCCCACTCCTTCCACCCACAGCGCTCCGGAAAGGAGCGGGTGGGGCTGGGCGGAAATGCCATCGTCGGCCAGCCGTTTGGCGAGAGCCACGGGAGCGATGCGCCGCGTTTCCACCCGGATGGCCGCGCCTTCGTAGCGGTTGTTGGCCCGGCAGATTTCGGCGGTCCGCCGCTCCCCGAACGCGGTCCGCCAGCGCTCCACCATCCAGTCCGGGTGCGAGGTCTCCACGCCCAGGGACAGGGGCGGGGAGCGGTCCTCGGTTTCCGTTCCCCGCTTCCCCTCCCGCTGGATGCGCCGCAGGAGGGCGTTGATCCAGCCGCGGGCGCTTTCCACCCGCAGGGGCGCGGCCAGGGCCACGGTCTCGTTCAGCACGGCATGGGGGGGCAGATCGAGAAAGCGCAGTTGGTACGCCCCCAGCATCACCGCGGCGGCGGCCTCCGCATCCAGGCGTTCCAGGGGCTTTCCGGCCAGCCGTTCCACCTCGGTTTCCAGGAAGCGCCGGTGGCGCACCAGGCCCCGCAGCAGATTCACGTACAAGCGCCGCTGGCCCGGATCGGTGAGCGCGGCCGGAGGGTCGGCCCGGAAGTCCCCGCCCCGCACGAATTCCAGATAGGCCCGCGCCACAGCCAGCCGCACAGGATCTGGCTGGGAGCGGCGCGGTTGCCGCTGGGGGGGGGGCGCCTTGCGCGGACTTCTTCCTCTCCTTGCCGCCCCCGGCGCCCTTCTCCCTGGATTTGGGCTGGGGGGATTTGGGCTTGGTTTGGGTGGCCATGGAAGAAAGGGGGTTCCGGAATAGGTTGTGCGGGAAGACCCACAATTCGCACTTCGAGACGAGCCCCTACGGGCTCTCATCAGTGACGCGGATGGATGAGGCTATTCTGTTTATACCGCCTTCCTGAGGAGCTCCGCCGGTATTTAATGGTAAAAATTCGGGGGCGTCTCGAAGGAGGCAACCAAAAGCACTATATAGACACAGCCTAATCGCTTGGGAAGGATCAGGGAAGGTTGGATCCCACTGCAATTTCCACCTTGCCAGATCGAGGGGAAAAACGGTATGGGGACCAGGAGGGTTGGAAGGGGAGGATCTCTGCGGAATTTCCGCCTTTCCGAGCCATGCCTCATACAAAACCCGCCGTGCCGATTCCGGGAGTCCTGCCATGGAAACGATCCATTACGCCACCCTGATCAGTCCCCTGGGCGATGTGCTGGTTGCGGGCGGGGCGCAAGGACTGCGGCGGATCTGCTTTCTGGAGGGGGACCGGCCTGCCGAATCCGGCCCCGATTGGGTTCACGAGCCCGGATCTCCCCATCTCACCGAGCCCCTGCGGCAGTTGCAAGCGTATTTCGCCGGGAAGCGCAGGGATTTCAGCCTGTCCTTGTACCCCCAGGGCACCAATTTTCAGCGCAGGGTGTGGGTGGCGCTGTGCGGCATCGCGTATGGGGAGACGATCACCTATGGCGAGCTGGCCCGGCGCATCGGACAACCCTCCGCCAGCCGCGCCGTGGGGGCCGCCAACGGCCGCAACCCGCTGCCGGTGGTGGTGCCCTGCCACCGGGTGATCGGCGCGGACGGCAGCCTCACCGGCTATGGAGGCGGCCTGCCCATCAAGGCCGCCCTGCTGGCCCTGGAAGGCGCCCGGCCCGCGGATTCGATAAGATCGGCGGTTTCCTCTGTGCAACAACCCTCCCTTTTCGAATAACCCCCATGACCCCAGCGCAACCGCGGGTGGCGAGGGCGAAATCCCACTCCAACGGCCAGGCAGCGCCCGGCACAGCCGTTCCTGAAACCGGCACGGCCGCTCCCGAAAATGGATTGCGGAAGGCGGCGGAGGCGTTGGCAAGGGGCGGCGCCCTCACGGCCACCCTGGCGGATCAGGCCGGATTCCGCACCCCCGCCGCCCTGACCGGGGCCTTGAGGAAGGAATATCTGGCAACACCGGAGTTGCTGCAGGAGATGGGAAAGGGCAAGCCCTACGATCTGGCGTACGGCCTGGGCGCGGGAGGGGGCTTCAATGTGCCGGAAACCCTGGCCTACCTGGGCCGCGACGCGCACAACCTGGCCGAACGTGTGCAGGGAAATGCCTACACCCGGTTTTATCCACTGGACGGCCGGCAGGTGCCGCTTACCCTGACCTTCGGGAAAAAGTCCTGCCGGGTGGAGGCCCGCGGCCGCCTCGCTGTAGGAATGCGGGTGGAGCTGCACCGGCGGGTGGCGGGTTTTCTGGGCTTGAATCAACCCGTCAGCGGATTCCGCCGGGCCGTGAAGGATCATCCGGTGATGGGCGTGCTGGCGCGGAAATTTCCCGGGCTGCGTATTCCCCAAGTGCCGTCCCTGTGGGAAGGATTGTGCTGGGCAATCATCGGCCAGCAGATCAACCTGGCCTTCGCCTACCGGCTCCGTAACCGCCTGATCGCCCTCGGGAATGGAGTGGGAATTGAAGCCGGCGACGGACTCGATGACGGATACGCCCTCGCCGCCCTCAACCCGCCCTATCCCTTTCCCTCGCCGGCGCAGGTGCTGGCCATCCCGGAGGAGGCCTGGCGCCCGGCGCAATTTTCCCGCCAGAAAACGGTCTATCTGAAGGAACTGGCCCGCGCCTGCGAGGAGGGCAGGCTGGTGGAGGAAACCCTGCGCGGCATGCCCGACGAGGAAGCGCGGGAAGCGCTGATCTCCATCAAGGGGCTCGGCCCCTGGAGCGCGGCCTATGGGCTGCTGCGGGCACTGGGGCGCGTGGATGCCCTGCCGGTGGGGGACGCCGGGCTGCGCGCTTCCCTCAAGCTGCACTTCGCGCTGGAGGCCCTCCCTTCCCCCGCCGAGCAGGAAGCGCTGATGGAAGACTTCCGTCCCTACCGCGGGCTGGCCACCTATTGTCTCTGGAAGGCACTGGGCCAGTCCCGCCAGGA
>CAZOXD010000305.1:0-3506 GCA_964583525.1 uncultured Pseudomonadota bacterium | reverse complement strand
CCCCATGGGGAGCTTCTCGTAGCCCGAATCATAGCCCGGATGGCGATTCGGTGTTTGGGTTGAGTTACCGGCCACGCGTATCCTCCCCGGCTTTGCTGTCCATTCCCGAGGCCTTGCCCGCGTCCATGCCCGGCTGCGCCTGGCCCGGCATCATCGCCCCGATGGATTTCGCCAGGCGCTTCATCAGCGACACCGTGCGTTTCCGGTCCCCCTCGTTGTCCACGCCGAAGATCAACCTCCCCTTCACTTCCATGGCGAAATCGCTGTTGAGGTGAGGGTGGCGCATCAACAGGGAGGATTCCGTACGATCCACTACCTGGTAATCGTAGCCGTGTTCCTCCGCGATGTCCCGGAACAGCGCGGCTGCGGCGGCGGGGGAAGGGGCCTCGTGAACGAAAACGCTTCCCGGCCGGCCTGGGTCGGGCTGCCCGAACCAGAAGTCCCCCGCGAAGTCGTACTGGAACACGTTATTGCGCTGGTAGGCGATGCCTTTGGGGTCGATGCCCAGCCCCGCGTTCAGCAACCGGAAGGGGTAGGGATGCCCCGCTTCCGCCACGGAAAGCCCGGCGAAGGCCCGCAGCAATTCCCCGGTCTTGGATGCGATCGCTTGCGATTCCGCATTCCCCGCGATGCGGAAGAAATACCGTCCCGTGAACCCGATGGCGCCCACGGATGTGCGGAAGAAGGTCAGAGATCCCCGGGTCTCAACGGGACTGTCCGCGCTCTTGTGATCGGAGAAGATTCCCAGCGCCCCGGCGAAATCGCCCTGATCGAACAACTCGATGGCGATTTCATCGTCCGAGCGGGCCGATTTGAGCCGGATGAAATGCAGTTCCAGGAAGCCCTGGCGGATGAATTTGTCCGCCTCCCCGTTGATTTTCTCGAAGAGGGTAGCGGGGGTAAACCTCCTGGGCCGCGATCCGATGGCCCACCCGGAGCCGAGGATCGATTGGGGAAACAGCCCCAGATCGACGGGGCTCCGCGATGTTCCGGGCCCGCCGGGTCCTCCCGGGGGGCCGGACCCCGGAGGGGGACTCCAGGCCTTGAACGGCGTGCGGTAAAGGCGGTCCACCACGGGATTGCGCACCAGCACCTCGTAGGGCAGGTCGCGCTCACCGGCGTTGAAGTTGTTCTTCTGCGCGGCCACCCAGGCCAGCATCCCGCTCAGCAGCAACGCCACCACCACGCCGGCGGCGATCTCCGTCCTGGAAATGTGCTGGCGCAGCAGCCAACGGCGGCGCTTGTTGAAAATGCGGGTGTCGCTCATCGCATTCCTCTCCTTCCCCGAATCGGCCCGATTTTAACCTATTTCCAGCGGGAATGGATAGTGGAAATTTCAGCAGGATAGCATGGATCGAAATGGAGAGGGGATGGGGCGTGGGGAGGATGAATTTCAGAGGAAGCGGTGCGTTTCATTCCGGCAGGCCGGCTTTGCGCAGGGCTTCCGCGAAAGCATCCACATATTCCTGATTGCGCATGATGAGATAGTCCGGCACATGGGCCAGCCGGAAACTGGGATTGGTTCTCTGCACGCCGGCCACGGCCTCTTTCGCCTCTTCCAGGCGGCCTTCCCTGGAGAGGATCACGGCGCGGTGCAGATGGGCCGGGAAGTAGTTCGATTGCTTGGCGAGAATCGCGGCATTTTCCTCCAGGGCCTCCTCGGAATGGCCGGCGCAATCCAGCGCACGGGCCAGTACAGTATTATACCAGAGTGGATGTTGTGGGTTGAGGCGCATGGCGTCTTTTACCATGGGTATGCTTGCCTGCACCTCCCCGCTATGGACTAGCGCCATCCCGTAGGCGGCCCGGCAGTGGTCGCTGCCGGGATAGAGCGATATTCCCCGTTTGCCCGCGGCGACCGACCGATCGAAGTTGCGCAAGGACATTTGCACCCCGATGCTTAACCTGAGCGCCCGAACATCCGAGGCGTCCAGAGCCAGCGCCTTTTCTTCCAGCGCCGCGGCCCGCGAAATCTCCTCGCGGGCTTCTCCGGTGAACGCTCCGCGCGCACTGTACAAATGGATAGAGCCCAGGACAGCCCATGCAGTGGCGTAGTCCGGATCGAGACTTACCGCCTTTTCCGCCAATTCGCGGGCTCGGGCGCTATCGGCAGGATTGAATCTTATATATAAATCCACTGCCTGCACGCAGTAACCCCAGGCCTGCACGTTGCTGGTGCCCCGGTTCAAAAGCAGCGCGGTTTCGCCATCACTAAGGTTGACCCGCAAAGCGGTGACGATCTCCTTCGTGATTTCATCCTGAATGTCGAAAATGTCATCAACGATTCGATCGTATTTTTCTGCCCAAAGATGACTGCCGTCGATGGAGTCAATCAATTGCGCGGTGATGCGGAGCCTGTTTCCGCTCCGCCTCACGCTCCCCTCCACCACGTAGCGGACGCCCAAATCCTTTGCTGCCTCGCGCACATCCGCCGCTTTGCCCTTGTATGCAAATGTCGAATTTCGCGCGATCACGGTCATCGAGGAAACCGCGGAAAGGCTGGTAAGAATATCCTCGACCAACCCGTCTCCAAAAAACTCTTGCTCCGGATCACCGCTCATATTTTGAAATGGCAGCACGGCTATAGAGGGTTTTCCCGAACCATCGGGGGAAGACGGTTCTCCCGCCCGCTTTGCCTGCACCACCCGGTGCTTCGCATCCCCCGGCTCGGGTAGAACCTTGTATGCCCGCACCGGCTTAGCAATGTTCTTCACCTGCTGTTCGCCCAAGTATTCACATTCCAGATTGAGCTTGGACTCCACCTGGTCAAAGACTGGGCGGGAGATGCAGATGCCGCCCGCCTCGGCCAGGGATTCCAGCCGCGCGGCGACGTTGACCCCGTCCCCATAGATCACATCGTCCTTCACCACCACATCTCCCAGATTGATGCCGATGCGGAAGTCCATGCGGCGGTCATCGGTAAGCTCGGCGTTCTGCTCCGCAAGCCGATTCTGGATATCCACCGCACCGTTGACCGCATCCACCACGGAGGCGAATTCGGCCAGGATGGCGTCGCCCTTGGCGTCCACCACGCGGCCGCGATGTTTCTTGATTTCGGAGATGAAGACCTTGCGATAGATGGTCAGGGTCGCGACTGTGGCTTCCTCGTCGGCGCCCATCAGCCGGGAATACCCCACCACGTCCGCGCTGAATATGGCGGTCAGCTTGCGGTGGGTGCCCTTCTTGCCCTTGGTCGCCATGGTGGAGTTTCCTCATGGTCAGGGGCTTTGCTCCGTTGTCAAAGCGTCCATTTTTCTACCACATTCAGTATTCTTTCCCAACCTCCCCACCAATACCTGGCTTCAACGACCATTCCCGCTTTGACCGGCGTTCCCCTTCGTCCCCCTACGCCTTGCCCCCGTCCGCTTTGCTGGTCTCCACCTTCCCATAGCCCCCTCCGCCGGGGGTTTCCAGCCGCACGCGGTCTCCCGGCTCCATGGGGGCTTCGTTACGGCCGCCCAGGTTGATGACCTGGCCGCTTTTGCGGATGAGCAGGTTGCGGCCCC
>CAZOXD010000304.1:0-3566 GCA_964583525.1 uncultured Pseudomonadota bacterium | reverse complement strand
CGCGAACTGCCTACCCCACCCCTGCCAACGCGGATTGGGTTCGTTTCGCAATCCAGGCGCTCCCTCCCTCTCCACAAGATCCTTCGACAGGCTCAGGACAGGCGTGGAGAGTGAAACTGCAACCACAATTACTAATGAACACGGACGAATCGGGTTTGTTTCGTAAAAAACAAGGAAAATAGATAATTATCTATTATATCAACACATTATAACCGGTTTCAGCGCGAATGTCCAGGGAAAAGCAAACACCATAGATGGAAAAACTTGTCCAGAAAGGAAGGGCCGAATCTCAAGGCATCGGGATTAAGGCGCGCAACAACCTTTCCGGCGGAATCCCTGGGCGGCCCGTGTCCGAGTTAAGTTCTTCGAACACAGGACTCATTTCCTTCAAGCCCTGGTCCACCATGGAACGGATCGGGCGCAAGGGGTGTTCAGCCGTTACCCGTTCCTTCGGCGAAATGTAGGAGAACATCACAGCTTGTTGAGTATCCTGTCCGCGCATCCCTTTTCCTCCATGAAAAGGTTGTTGGGTCAGTCTGACTCCTTTATATTTATACCAAAATCAATGAGCTTTCCCGCGACCTGCTAGAAGCTGAAAAGGTAAAAATGAAAAATATACTGCATCCTCAGGAGGCGGAATCCCAGGTAGTTGTACCATTGGGAATAGTAGCCGTTGTGGCGAATGGGGCACTGCGGGAAACGCAGTCCGTGGTCCCAACTGCCGCCCCGCATAACACGGCGAGCGCCGGAACCTTCATATATCGGGTTTTTCGCCGTCCATCAGCTCACAGCCTCACCCTGTTCCATCAGGTCTAACGAGGGATGTCCGTGACCTTATGCTGAATGCAGACCGGGGATTTTTTTCCAGTGTATCCATTTCCGTCTGTCAATCGTCATCTCGTACAGGAGGATTGGTAATAGTTATACTTCGACCCAAACGGAAGGAGACATCATGAAACGGATTATCTTTCAAATGGCGATGGGCGCCACGATTGCTATAGCCGTTGCGATCACCACCCAAACTGCTGCCGCGATATCTGAATCCGATACCCTGTACTCGGCGAACATGCCTGCTCAGAGCGGGAATGATAATGACCGGATCGGCAAGATACAGGCTCTCTCTGAGGCGGAACCGGTTCTCGTCCAGGCGGGGCCACCCAGCGCGAAGAGGACGATGTGGATGATGTTCGATTCCGGGGGAAAGCCCACCTGGGCTTTGGTGATGGGCGGATTGATGGTGGTGGGCGCTGTGATCCTGGCGTCGTCACCTGACGAGGAGGGTGATCACCAATCCAATTCCATGCCCGTGATGATGGGGGTGATGGGTACGGGGATGTTGATCTATTATTTTGTTTCCGATGAAGAGCCGCGAATAGACCAACCACTCGCAGGTAACCGGCACCAAGCTTGGCACTACCCTTTCTCTTTGGCCATACGGCCCGATTCTGTGCGGGCTGTGGGAACTTGGCGCTGGTAGGAGGATAACAGAGCGGTAAGCGGAACCGGGGCTTGTCCTACCTGGAAATGCATTGGTACTGGCGAGATGGGTGAGGATCACCGGTACCGGGATTTGAGGGGAGAAAGTGAGACATGATGAACGATCAACCTGGGAACATGCGGGAGATTCCCAATAATAAAACGCTTAATGAAACAAATGACTGTGAAATGGAACTGCATCGCGGATTGGAAAAAGGCGATACCGCCGCAATCCCGCCGCAATACCGCCGGCCCGTCTGCGTCCAACATTGCTCCGGTTCCCCCTCCCCCATGCCGTGGCCGAAATAAGATTTTCCCTGTTCTAAATACATGGCGGGGTGAATGGACAGGCGGGATATTGCATTCACTCCGCTCCCCTGCCTCCAATTTTTCCTGGACAAACGCGGCATAATCCATTATAATGTATTGATATAATAGATATTTATTAATCGAAAAAATATTACGAAAGAAACCCAATTCCACCAGCGTCCATTTGTTGTTGCAGTTCGACGTTTCCCTCTTCGCGCCGGAGAGGGAGGGAGCGCAAGGATGCGCGGAAGAGTGAGGCCGCAGTTGCAGTTTCCCCCTCTCCCCTTGGAGAGGGGGCCAGGGGGCATACGCGCTAACTTAACGGTTGTATCGAATTAATAGAAGGAGTAGGGTGATCGTCATCCAGGGAGGATGACGATGAATAAAAACGGATATATCAATGGGTATGAGGACGACTGGGACGTCTTGCGGTCCTTTTTGCCTGCGGATTGGGAAGAAAAAGCGAAGGAATTAGGTGCGTTGAAGCGTTGTCGGAAATTCGATGGTGCGGATGCTTTGCTGCGAACGTTGTTGATTCATTTGGCGGATGGGTGTTCACTCCGGGAAACGGTGGTTCGGGCGAAGCAAGGCGGTATCGCCGCAGTTTCCGATGTGGCGTTGTTAAAGCGGCTAAAGGCTGCCGGTGAGTGGTTTCGTTGGATGGCGGCGCAATTGATGGCCTGCTGGGCGCACCCTCATATTTATGACGTCTTGGGCCATGAGATGAACATACGAATCGTCGATGGCAGCACCGTTCAGGAACCGGGAAGTACCGGGACATCCTGGCGGATTCACTATTCCATCGGTTTCCCTTCTTTGAATTGCGACGAGGTTCATATCACCACTCCCAAAATTGGTGAGTCGTTCAAGTTGTTCTCGGTGAACCACGGCGACCTGTTTCTCGGCGACAGGGGTTTTGCGAACCGTACGAACGTAAACCATGTGGTCAAGGGAGGCGGAGAGGTGCTGATCCGAATCAATCTCACCAACCTGCCGGTTGTGGATCGTCATGGCGTATCGTTCCCCCTTTTGGAGCGATTGAGAACGCTATCTGGAACGAGGCTCGGGGATTGGAGTGTTTTGATCTCCCATGAAGGCAGGTTGATACCAGGCCGAATCTGCGCCCTCAAGAAAAGCAAACAGGCCACTGATAATGCGCGCCGCAAGGCGCTCAAGGAAAACAGCAAGAAAGGACGTAGGATCAAACCTGAAACTCTTGAGGCCGCGGGGTATACCTTCATTTTCACAACCCTTGGCAAACACGTCACAGCAACTCTGGTTCTGGAAATTTACCGGGGCCGATGGCAAATTGAACTTGCTTTCAAGCGCCTGAAATCCATCGTTGGGGTAGGACACCTGAAAAAAAAGGACGCTGAAGCGGCCAGAGCCTGGATACACGGCAAACTGTTGGTTGCGTTCCTCGTCGAAACACTGATTGCTTCGGGGGAGCGTTTTTCCCCCTGGGGCTACCCGATTCGCCCGCGCATCGGGACGATCACGTTGCCTGTGGCGGGAAACATCACTGATGCTTCGCTTGGTTAGCGCCTCGGTCAATCCGAATGTGCCCTTACGCCAATGGCTAGATAGCTGGTGGAAGATTTCCATGGGATTGCGGGAGGCTCCGCGCAAGCGTTTGATGCAACCCGAAAAGCTGACAACATTATTGACAACCCATTAAGTTAGCGCGTATGGGGCCAGGGGGTGAGGTCTCCCCCGATTTGCGAAAGAAACCCAATTCATCGGCAGGGCGCGGCCCGGCCTGACATCCCGTTCAGGTGCGC
>CAZOXD010000303.1:0-3574 GCA_964583525.1 uncultured Pseudomonadota bacterium | reverse complement strand
TTCCCCCACATGCTTTTGCATTTTGTTGTTGCTGTTACAGTTTTGTTAGAATGCGATTGCCCTGCTTGCACCTCCCTGTATCCTTGACAGCCGCCAAGCACGGGTGATGTGCTGTTCTCCAATGACCGGGTTCCCGGTACGATCATGCTCTGCCCCACCGGAGAATTTTCCATGACATCCAGCAACACCCCGAAAGACCTCCCCGGAAAGAACCCGCCACCGGAGTTCGATTCCGATCGGAATCCATTTTCGGCCGGGGCCGCATTCATGGAAGGGGAGTATGTTCCCATCGCGGAGGCGCGCATTCCGGTGCTCGATTGGGGATTCACCCGCTCCGACGTTACCTACGACGTGGTGCACGTGTGGAAGGGGAATTTCTTCCGGTTGGAGGATCACCTGGACCGTTTCGAGGCCAGCGCCGCCTCCATGCGATTGACTCTGCCCTACTCACGGGAATCCATCCGCGAGGTGCTGGGGGAATGCGTCCGCCTGGCCGGGTTGGAGGATGCCTACGTGGAAATGGGCTGCACCCGGGGCGTGCCCGCGCCCGGCTCCCGGGATCCACGCACCTGCGTGAACCGCTTCTTCGCCTACGCCATCCCCTTCGTGTGGATCGCCACCGAAGAGCAGCGCCGGCGGGGGCTGCATCTTGTGATCAGCTCCGTGCGGCGCATACCGCCGGAATCGGTGGACCCCACCGCCAAGAATTTCCATTGGGGCGACCTGATGCGCGGACTGCGGGAGGCCCATGACCGTGGAGGCGAGACGGCCGTGCTCAGCGATGGGGAGGGAAACGTCACGGAAGGCCCGGGCTTCAATATCTTCGCCGTGAAGGACGGGCGTGTATTCACACCCGCCCATGGCGTCCTGGAAGGGATCACCCGCCGCACCGTGATGGAATTGTGCGCCGGGGAGGGGATTCCACTGGAAGCGGGCCCCCTGCCCGCGGAAGCCGTGCGCAATGCCGACGAGGTGTTCATCTCCAGCACCGCCGGTGGCATCCTCCCCGTGACCCGGGTGGACGGAAAGGAACTGGGATCGGGCGATCCCGGCCCACTCTCCACGCGGCTGCACGATCTGTATTGGAGCAAGAAGGAAGCGGGCTGGCACGGCACCCCGGTGGTCTCTCTGACCGGCACAACATCCTGAACCAGTGGGGAACCCGGACCCTTCCGCCGCCCGGCGTTCCACCCCCGATCCTACTCTCATCCACCGGCGGAATTGCGGAAACGGTCCGGATTCATGCTTTGGGTTGGAGTTGACGTGGGAGGAACCTTCACGGACGCCGTCCTCTACGACGACTCCACTGCTACGCTGCGTTATGCCAAGGCGCCTTCCACGCCCGGCGACCCCACCCGGGGAGTTTTGGATGCCCTGGCCCGGCTGGAAGCCCCCCTCGAGGACGTGGAGCGGCTGGTGCATGGCGTGACCATCGGCACCAACGCCATCCTCGAAGGCAAGGGGGCCGAGGTGTGGATGCTCACCACGGAAGGCTTCCGGGACGTGCTGGAAATCGCCCGCACCAACCGCCCCGATCTCTACGATATCCAGGCCCAGAAAACGCCTCCCCTGGTGCCCCGCAACCGGGTGCTGGAGGTACGGGAACGGCTGCTGTACGACGGGTCCGTGCGTGTGCCCATGGACGAAGACCGGGTGCGCGAGGCCGCCGCCCTGCTACCCGGAGGCCGGGAGGATTCCCGGCCGGACACGCAGCCTGTTTCCGTCGCCATCTGTTTTCTGCATTCCTACGCAAATCCCGCCCACGAGGCCGCGGCGGCGCGGATCGTGCGGGAAGCGGGCAACGGCCGGTTCGTCTGCACCTCCGCGGAAGTGTTGCCCCAACTCCGCGAGTACGAACGGTTCAACACAACCGCCCTCAACGCCTATATCGGCCCCTTGATGGCCCGGTACCTGGATCGCCTGCGGGAAGGGCTGAGGGAACGGGGATACGCCCGGGAACTGTTCATCATGACTTCCAACGGCGGAGTTTCCACGGCGGAACGCGCCGCGGGCATGCCAATCACCACCGTGCTTTCCGGGCCGGCGGGTGGTGTGGCGGCGGCAGTAAACCGGGGAAGGCTACTGGA
This sequence comes from uncultured Pseudomonadota bacterium, assembly GCA_964583525.1. Classification (GTDB taxonomy): domain Bacteria; phylum SAR324; class SAR324; order SAR324; family JACQKK01; genus CAZOXD01. The sequence goes on along the minus strand of CAZOXD010000303.1, from coordinate 1,487 downwards.
GCTTTCCAATCTCATCACCTGCGACATGGGAGGCACCAGCACCGATGTGTGCCTTATCGAAGGGCTGAAAGTGCCGGTGACCAGCGAACAGTACATCGGAGCCTACGCCAACCGCACGCCCCAGATCGAAATCAACGCCGTGGGCGCCGGCGGAGGCAGCATCGCCTGGCTCGATGCGGGCGGCATCCTTTCCGTCGGGCCCCAAAGCGCCGGTGCCGAGCCGGGCCCGGCCTGTTACGGGAAGGGCGGCGGACAACCCACCGTCACCGACGCCAACCTGGTGCTGGGACGGCTTTCCGCCGGGCGCGCCCTGGGGGGGCGGATCGCCCTGGACAAATCGCTCTCGCAGGCCGCCATTTCCCAACTGCGGGATCAGTGGGGCGCGCTGGATGCGCACTCCCTGGCGGACGGCATCGTCCGCATCGCCGTGGCCCGCATGGTGAGCGCCATCAAGCAGATCTCTATCGCCAAGGGCCATGATCCCCGCGACTTTGTGCTGACGGCCTACGGCGGGGCCGGTCCCATGCACGCCGCCTTCATCGCCGAGGAGTTGGAAATCGCCGGAATCGTGATCCCTCCAGGGCCGGGAAACTTCGCCGCGTACGGCTCGCTGATCTCGGACATCCGGGAGGACACTACCCTCACCCGCACCCTGCTGGTGCGCGATACTCCCTTTGCGGAAATCGAGGCGCAGTTTGCCGCCCTGGAAGAACAGGGCCGCGCTTCCCTGGCCGCCCAGGGCGTGCAGGAGGAAAACCCGGGATTTCTGCGCTCCCTGGGCATGCGCTACCTGGGGCAGTCCTGGGAACTGGAGGTGGACACCCCTGCCTCCATCGACTCAACCGAGGCGTTGGAAGCGGCCTTTGGCGAAGTGCACGACCGGCGTTTCGGACACCGCAGCGGAGGGCCCCCGGAGATTGTCAACTTCAAGCTGGCCTCCATTGGACGCGTGTCCAAACCGGAGCCACCCCCACTAAAAAGGAGCGGAAGCCTGAAGGATGCCCGGAGCGCAACCCGCCCGGTATATTTTCATGGCGCCTTCCTGGACACCCCGGTATACCAGCGGGAGCGGCTCCCGCCGCAAGCCGGTTTTTCCGGCCCTGCGGTGGTGGAGGAAGACGGCTCCACGGTCATCGTCCCTCCCGGGTGGCGGGCCCAGGTGCTGGAATGGGGAGATATCCGGATGGAGAAGGAAACGCCATGACCCAGCCCGCCACCGATGCCGGAAAAGAGGAAGCCATCGATCCCATCACCCTGGAGGTGATTTGCGAGGGATTGATCGCAGTGGTCAAGGAAATGCGCATGGCCATCATCCGCGCCTCCTATTCCTCGGTCATCTACGAATTCGAGGACTTTTCCTGCGCCGTGTTCACACCGGAGGGGGAGATGGCCGCCCAATCCTGGGATCATCCGGGCCATGTGCTGCCGCTGCCCTGGGGGGTGGTCTGTTCCCTGAACGACTTCAAGGACGATCTTCACCCGGGCGA
>CAZOXD010000302.1:0-3589 GCA_964583525.1 uncultured Pseudomonadota bacterium | reverse complement strand
TGCGGGTTAAAAGCCATTTCGGGGACTTCGACCTGCCGAGCGTGAACGCCACCGACGACTCGGCCTCCATCGGCCCGGTGGACTTGGTGATCGTGGCCACAAAAGCCTACGGGCTTGACGCCGCGGCCGAGGCAATGCTGCCCCTGATGGGGGACGCCACCACGGTGCTGCCCCTGCTCAATGGGGTGGACATCGGCGAGCGGCTAGGCGCCGTTCTGGGCACCGAGCGGATCATGCCCGGGCTGTGCAACTTGTCCACCTTCATCGCCGAACCCGGCGTGATCCACCAGGTGACCCCCTTCGAATACCTCAAGTTCGGGGAAACCTCCGGCGAGGCGAGCGAACGGGGCAAGACCATCCTAACCGTAATGAAGAGCGCGGAAATCAATGCGGAACTGTCGGCGGACATCACGGTGGAACTGTGGAACAAGTTCCTGATGCTGGCCGCGGCTGCAGGGTTGACCTCGGTGAGCCGCTCCCCAATGGGCCTCGTGCGATCCGATCCCGACCTGCGGGTGATGTTGGCCGCACAGATCGGCGAGACTGAGGCGCTGGGCCGGGCCAAAGGTGTGAACCTTGCCCCAGACGTAGCCGAACGAATCCTGGCTCAGATCGATGGAGTGCCTGCAGAAGCGAAGCCCTCCATGTTCATGGACTTGGAAGCGGGCAGGCCCCTGGAACTGGAGGTGCTCCAGGGTACCATTATTAAAATGGGCACCGAACTGGGGATCGAAATCCCCGTGGCCCGCTTCATCCACGCCGCCCCTCAAGCTCCATGCCGACGGCGCACAGGCCGGGTAACGAACCTTGCCTTTGGGCGCCTGAGGTGTCTTCCCGGGCTGCCTGGGGCTCATACTCCCCATCCAACCGTTCCTCGATGCGGCGGCCACGATGTCCGACGCCATGCCCCTTACCCACATCGATCCAGCACCGCCCGAACAGCCGCCGCCTCTCGTGTGTCCATGCGCAGGCCCCAGCGTTCCTTGATTGCGATCCACAACCGGACATATTCGCAGCGGAATTCCGGGTTCGGCGGCAGCCATGCGGCGGGGTCTTTTGCACCCTTGGATCGGTTCGCCGAAGCGGATACCGCTATTAAGGTTTTAGGATCGGATAGATCGTTGGCGTACTGCTTTCGCTGCGCCGGTGCCCAGGCGGTGCCACCGCTTCGATGAACTTCAGCAAGCGGGACAAAGTGGTCAATGTCCAATTTGCGGGGATTGGTAAAGTAGCGACCGGTGAAAGGATCGTACCAGCGACCGGCCACAACCTTGCAGCCCCTTGCATCCAGGGTGACCGGAACCAAACTTTCTTCGATCAGGACTTCCTGACGGGTGTTCTGGCAGTCACCGTCTGTATCAATCCATCCCCCGTACAACTTTCGGTCATAACGAACGGCCCCGGAACCCGGTGCAGATGGAGGGGGTAGTGTCTTCCTAGCCTGGGCCGGGGGTGATCCCTGTTGGGATTGCCCCAGGGCTGCCTGGGCTTCGGCTTTGTTTGCGAAGGTCTGACCGGCCAGCGGCCCACGATGGCAGTGAAAATTTCCCGCCTTCCGGTTCCGATGACACCCCTGTTTGTCCATCCTGCCCCCGTGGCCGTGGACGGTCATTGGCCGTGATCAATGACGCAAAAAGCACGATCAGGATCGCTTGAATTCTGTTCATGGTTGCCCCCTATCAGGTATCGACACACCCTCCCTTTCTTCGACCTGTTGATCCAACCGCAAGCGTAGCCTGCGCCATTCCAGTCCTGCAAAAACTTCCCCCTGATCTGGTTCGTCAGGAACAGGAAGGGCTGCTACGACTTGAACCGGCTCTCGGCGTCGCTCACGATGGCGTCAAGTTCATCAAGGTATTCACCCAAAAGCGCTTGTGCCGGGGTTTCGTTAAACTTGGGATCGTCGAAGACGAACTTCTGAACTGATACGTTCGCAGCCGCTGGTTCGGATTGTCGTTGCTGTGCAGCCATGCGCTTGCGCTTACGTTCGCGCTGCTCTGTGAAATGATTGAGCAAGCACCTTCGAAAGTCCTCATAGAGAATTCGCGGCCTGCGACGGTACCACGGCTGCCCTCTGACAAGAATCATGGTTGCCGATGCCTCCATATGGATCGACGAATGTATCGTCACCTCCACCGCCCTGTGGATTGATGTTGGCCCTTCTTTGAGGATAAAGTTCCTCTCTTGCAAGAGGAACCTATCCCGCGCATTTTTCCGCAGTCGGTTTTGGACATTGGCGTACCACGGTGCAAAATCTTTATCCTTATTGAACTCCTTCTGTATGTGGAACGTAACTGATCTGCCATAGACAATAGCGGCCTCGATGTTGGCAAGGAATGCCATGCGGTCGGTAGACGCATGGGCAATCGATTCCGCTGCTACGGCCTGGGCGAGGAAAAAACGCGCCTTGCAGAGTGTAGACCTTGCGATGCTCATATGCGCGCTCATCCCGTCCAATTCTATTACTGCTGCGCCGCAGGCACCCGCCACTGACTCGAAGCGAACAATCCCAGGATCGTTTCGGTGCGGATTTCATCAATTGTGCGGCAGGGTAGATCAATGGCCCATCCACAGGCAAGCAACAGCACAGCGCCAATCGTCTCTTCATCGCCCCTTCGCCAAGCGCACAAGTGGCTCCATCTTCATGTTCATCCGCTGGTGTGCCTTTCGAACTTGTCGATGTATGAAATACAATGCCTCCATCCTGGCGTCCAGGTCACCAGCCCTGGATCGTTCCGCCACGAATTGGCAGGCCGCTGCACGGGCATCTTCGACCTTACTGAGCAATTCGAAATCTTCCTTGACGGAATGCCGATACTTCCTGTCCAGGGCGCGGAAATTGGCCACGACCTTCGACCGGAGGCCGTGCTTGACCCCATTCAAGGATGACCGTGCCTTCCCTTCTGGTGTCCGGGGGCCGGTTGATTTCTCCCATGGACGTGATTGATGTATCAACTCCGACTGGGCCGCACGTCGGGCCTTCGTCCATTGCCTGCTGGGCATTTCGCCTCCCTGATCACCCGGATCATATAGTTCGGTCGTAGAAAAGGGCCAAAGTTACCGTAATCGACCGTATCAAGGGCGGTCAGGGCGAACAAGGTCGGGGAAGAAAACAGGCAATAGAGGATGATCCTATCGGTGAAAATCTAACGAACTCCAACATCATCCCCGTGGGGAAAAGGTTTCTGAAATCGTATCACCATGATTTCCATCCACTTACCCCGCGTGACCGCCCAGTTGAATCCTCACAAGCCATTTTGTTAGTCATCATGTCGAATGTTCAGGTTGGCCTCCGCGTTTTGTTCGTACTTTCTTACCGCCCATAATCGGACGCAGACCCGGAACCTGATGTCGGGTTTGGGGTGGGGGTGTTAGGTTTTGTTCAGATAATGTGTCCGCGTGAAAACTTCCAGGTTGTTCCTAACTTGACGAAGCGTATCCCGTACCCTGATCGCGTCTTCCACATCATGTCCAATATGAATTCCATCGAAAATTCGAAGTGGCTGTTCAGTATCGGCATCAACTACGGCCCAGCTATGAACCTGGGCATGGCGCTGATTCCTTGCATCTTCAGCAGTTTCTAAAAGTC
>CAZOXD010000301.1:0-3613 GCA_964583525.1 uncultured Pseudomonadota bacterium | reverse complement strand
AAAGGCGCGTCCAGTTCAATGCGTACTTGCCTTCTTTGATCCACTGTTCGGCTGTCCCCCGTTGGTTGTAAAAGTGGGTTACCCTTCGCGGCGCCCAGTTCAGATTGGTCACAATGAAACCGACCGCCGGAAAGAGCCTGTCCGCAAACCAAGTCACCTTGGCCACCACACGCCGGGACGTGCGTTGAAGTTGCAAGGGCAGCCAAAATCGCAGTTGCATGCCAGGATAAAATCCCCATTGATATTCCATTTGGTTTCCGCCATGACCAGTTCCTTTCTTATGGCCCGATCCCGGCATGCCACAGGAAATAATGGAGGTATGCCAGTATACCCTTCACTCCCCGGACATGCCGCTGGAGATAAAGGTCCGCACCCGCGAGCGGACCTCGGACAACGAAACGCCGTTCAGCGCATCCTCAGGGCTTGCCGGCCTTGAAGTTGATGCCCACGGTTCCGAAGGCCTTCGCGCTGGAGGTTTGGGGCGCCCCATCGAAGACTTCCTTCCTCCAGGTAATGGCGAAGTCCTTGAATCCGGCGGCCTTGACGACGGCTTCCAGCTCTGCTTCCAGCAGAGCGCCGGCAATTCACCCGGTCCACAGATCGACGTTCTCCTTGGCCTTGTCGGAGACCGGCTTGGAGACGAGAATATCGCCAATCTGAATGCGCCCCCCGGGTTTGAGCACCCGGAAGATTTCGCCATAGGCCAGGGCCTTGTCCGGACAGAGATTGATCGAGCCATTGGAAATCACCACGTCCGCCCATCCGTCCTCTACCGGAATGTCCTCGAAATGACCCTGCTGGAATTCCAATTGCGGAAGGCCGGCCTCCTCCTTGGCGCTACGGCCCTTTGCCAACATTTCCTCGGTCATGTCGATGCCGATTACCCGGCCCTGCTCCCCGACCTGATGAGCGGCGATAAAGCTGTCGATGCCGGCGCCGCACCCCAGGTCGATCACCCGCTCCCCGGAATTCATTTCCCCCATGGAAAAGGGATTGCCTGTCCCGGCGAAGGAGGCCAGCACGTCCTCCGGGACGGTATCGAGCCATTGCTCCTTGTAATCGACGATGCCGGCCAGCTTGCGGCCGGTATGAAAGTGAAATCCCTGATCCGGATTATCCGCGACGACCCGGTATTCCTTCTTGATTTCCTCGCGCAGGAAGTCCCGGTCGAGGCCCTTGGGTACGGTTACGGCGGTCATGGTTGGCTCCTCTTCAATGAACCTGGATTGACGAACATTGGCATGATAGGCATGGGCAGGGTGGACATCGGCAGGGTGGGCATCGGCATGATGGGCGCCCACCGATCCTTCCCCCTCCTGATTACTTTAATCCGCAGCTCCCATGCCAGATGGCGAAGAAGGAAAAATTGCCGATCATCTCAACCTGATAGCTATACATAGTGTCATAAAAACATGCGTATCGCCCTTCGAGACGCCTTGCTCCGCAAGGCTCCTCAGGGAGGCGGTTAAACTGGGAACTGAAACCCGCGTCCCTGAGGAGGGCTCCATGGGAGCCCGTCTCGAAGGGCGCGATCAATATCCGGAATCATAAGAATCGTCAATTGAATGCGCAATTATATAAGTCGCAGTGTTTAATTTAGAGTCAATGGAAACCGAACATGCGCCACAGAAAAAACGCCACGGAAAAAACGGCACGGAAAAAACGCCACCGCATATCGCGGGAATCGGTCATGAACCGGTACCAATCCTCCACGAAACCATGTCAATTCCGGCCGTTGTTCTTGCCAGGTTGATTTTCGGGACGGTCATGGCGCAAAATGAATTTTCATTCATTGTGGGGAACATGACCCAACACGGCAACCTCAGACCATTCCATACCACAAAAGGGCACGGATTTTCCTTCGTCCGCCGGATCATGCAATTCCGGTCACCGAATCCGATACCCCTACTTTCCTTCCTGCGCGATACATGAGCGAACTCACCCGCTACCTGCTCGACACCAATGTCCTGCTGTACGACCCGGAAGCCATGCTGGCCTTCCCTGAGGGCGAAGTGATCGTACCCATCACCGTGATCGAGGAGATCGACCAGTTCAAGGGCGAAGCATCGGAAACGGGACGCAATGCCCGGCTGGTTTCCAAGATCATCGACCAGTACCGCCGCACCGGCAGCCTCTCCAAGGGCCTGGAACAGAGCAACGGAAGCCGCTTCCGGGTGCATATCTGGAACCAGGACGTGCAGGGGCTCCCCCGGGAACTGGACCTGCGCCGCTCAGGCAACCGGGTGCTGGCCTGCGCCCTGCAACTATTGCATGAATCGCGGGAGGAACAAAAACAGCAGGGCAACGGAATCGAAGTCCCGCTGATCCTGGTCAGCCAGGACACCAACATCCGCATCAAGGCCAACGCCCTGGGCATCGAGGCCATGAGCTACGAGGGGGAGCGTCCCACGGCCGCGGAACTGTACAATGGCTGGGTGATGCACGAGGTCACCGCGGCGGATCTGGAGCGCTACCGGCAGATGGAACAGGCGGACTTCGATGGGGAATTTCATCCCAACCAGGGCGTCATTCTCCAGGATGCCGACCGCCCGGAAGATTACCTGGTCTTCCGCTACCAGGGCAGGGAGAAAGGATTCCGCGCCATCCTCGATTCGGAAGCCGGTGTCTGGGGCGTTCAGCCCCGCAATCCACAGCAGGCGCTGGCCCTGGAAATCCTGCTCAACCCGGCCATCTCCATCGTCACCCTGATGGGCAAGGCGGGCACCGGGAAGACCCTGCTCGCCCTGGCCGTGGGCCTGCAGATGATGATGGACGAGAACACCTACACAAAGATGCTGGTCTCGCGCCCCATCTTTCCCATGGGCAAGGACATCGGCTATCTCCCCGGCACGGCCCAGGAAAAGCTGGAGCCGTGGATGCAGCCCATCTTCGACAACCTGGAATACCTGATCGGCTCGCCGGTCTCCAAGCACCACTCTGCCAAGGGCTACGAGGCCCTGATGGACCAGGGCCTGATCAACATCGAGCCGCTCACCTACATCCGGGGGCGGAGCATCCCCAACCAGTTCATGGTGGTGGACGAATCCCAGAACCTCACACCCCACGAGATCAAGACCATCATCACCCGCGTGGGCGAGGGCACCAAGATCGTGCTCACCGGCGATCCCTACCAGATCGACAATCCCTACGTGGATTCCATCTCCAACGGACTCAGCCATGTGGCGGAACGCTTCAAGCACCTGCCCCTGTCCGGCCACGTCACCCTGGTGCGCGGAGAACGCTCCTCCCTGGCCGAAATGGCCGCCAATATTCTGTAGGTGCGGACGCCTGTCGGGGCCGCCTCACCCTCCCACCTTGCGCATAGCCCCCATGGCGCAAAGAACTGCGAAAAGCGAACTGCGTGGGGAACCGCAGATGAACGCAGATAAACGCTGATGGAACAGCAAAATGTAAAAATTGGCCACTGATGAACACTGATGAACACTGATTTTAACTGCGAAACTGCAACCTCACCCCCGCCCTGAGGGCACCCCCTCTCCACAAACGTGGCGAGGGGGAACCGCGGAACTGCAACCTCACCCCCTGGCCTGAGCCTGTCGAAGGGCCCATCGGGGAGGGCCGGGGTGGGGCAGGCAATCCGCAGTTCTTTGCG
>CAZOXD010000300.1:0-3627 GCA_964583525.1 uncultured Pseudomonadota bacterium | reverse complement strand
CCTGAGGAGCCCCGCCGGTGTTTAATGGCAAAACATCATGGGGCGTCTCGAAGGAGGCAGCCAAAAACCCTTTTCATACAGAGCCTTGCCCTTCACTAGCCCCCCAGGCGGAAGGTCATGCCGGTGCGCCCCCGCTTCAGGCTGAGGGAGCCTTCCACCGCCCCGATTTCCCGGGTGTCCGCCGGGTGCGTTCCGCCACAGGGAATCACCCAACCCCCGCATTTCCAATAGCGGAAGCCCTCCCGCTCCTCGTCCGGCCAAGTGTCGATGCCGTGCCCTGCGGCGGTAAATGCGTTCAGCTTCTCCAGGGCCGCTCGGAATTGTCTCTCATCGAGCAATTCCTTGCGGTCGTAGCGGTTGAGGCCGAAGTCCGGCTGAATGTCGGATGTTTCGGGAAAGTCCAGGGCGCCCCCCAACTCCCGCTCGATGAAGCAATGCAGCAGGTGGGCGGCGCTATGGAGGCGCATCTGGGTGTGGCGGAATTCCCAGTTCAATTGCAGCGGGAAGGGGCGGCTGCCCACCAACACCTCCTCCGCCGCATCGCTGTCCAAAGTTCCTTCCAGCACGGCTCCCTCCACCACGTGCAGGATCGCCCCCCCCTCCCGCCGCGTGTCCACGATGGCCAGCCGTGGGGTTACACCCACCTGTGCGGTCACGCCCAGGGTGGCGGCCTCCTCCTCCGTCAGCGCCAACTCCGCCCGGTCCCCCTTCTGCCCGCCCCCGTGGGGATGGCAGAGGGTTTCGCTGAGCACCAGGCACGGGCCATGCTTCTCATGATCCACCACGGCGTCCACCCACACCTCCATTTCGCGGCGGTAGAAGTCGTCGTAGAAGACGGGAACGGTCTCGGGAAGGGTGGTCATGAGGGCATGTCTCCTGAAAATTTTTCAACCGGATATCAATCCACCCGACCAGCATCAGGCAGGGGTGACGGACACGGCGTGATGGGTCTGCCTTTTGTGAATATACCCTTCGAGAAAAGAGAGAATCATCAAATTGACGCCCCCCGCCATTGTGGCATTGAGAAAGGAGACCGTGTAGTCCCCATACAGATCGAAGAATATCCCGGCCTGAATCCCCCCGAGCCCCATCCCCACAAATCCAAACAGCGCCACCAGGGCCGTGGCAAAGCCCAGTTGTCCGGCCCGGGAAAAATTCTGAGCACAGAGAATGAGGCAGGTCATGACACCGGAATACCCGAACCCGAAGACTGCGGCCAGGATATAAAATCCCAGGGGAGATTCCATCTCTACAAACCAGTACACCAACACCGATTGCCACGTGGAAGCGATCATATACGTGCGCAGGGGGCCGATCCGGTCCGTCAGCTTGCCGAAAAAAATGCGCCCGAAAAATCCGCTGAGCATCATGATCAACAGAACCCTCGCCGCGCTTTCCGCCGGCAGGCCCCGGTCCGATGCCAGAGCCACCACGTGCACCAGCGGGGTGGCCATGGTAATGCAGCAGAAAACGGCGGCGAGGCTGACCAAGGATAGCGTGGTCCGCGGCTGCGCATAGGAGGAAATATCGCCCTGGGAAAGGCCGGGTGCGGAATCCGCGGCCTGGGGCTCCGTCCGGAGCGGAGGATTGCGGACCAGCAGCGTCAGCGGAACGAGCACGGCCAACACGGCGATGCCCATGAAATTATAGGCATAGCGCCACCCGAAACCGGCAATCAGCAGCCCGGCTCCATAGGGCACCAACCCTTGCCCGAGCGACTGCCCGGCGGTGGCGATGCCCATGGCCAAGCCCTTGTTTCTGGTGAACCATCCTCCCAGGTTGGCCAACATCGGGGTGAACAGGGCAGCGCCTCCCACGCCCATGGTGAGCATGGAAAGCAGGATAAATTCCCACAGCGCCCCTTGCCGGGCCATCAACAGAAAGCCGCCGCCCATGACGAGGATTCCCAGCAGAATGATGCGGCGGGTGGTGAAGCGGTCGGAAAGGTACCCCGTCAGCAGACCGCCCAGTCCGATGGCGCCCATGCCGGCCAGATAGGAGAAGGTGGTCTCCCCACGCAGCCACCCGAACTCCGCGCTGAGAGGCTTGAGGAAGACCGAGATGGCGCCCAGGGAGCCGATCCCCGCACCCAGGTAAAGTGGAGCCAGGGCCACCATCACCCAGCCGTACCGGGGCTCGGCCGGGAGTGCTGATTGATCGGTCATCGGATTCTCCTTTTGCATGCGCTTTTCCAGTTGGCGGGCCTCCCCCCCCTGCACTCTACACTTTCGTGCGTTCCAGATCGTAGCCGTCCTTGCGGTCCCGCACCACGAAGCCCTGCTCGGCGAGCAGGTCCCGCAGGCGGTCCGACTCGGCGTAGTCCTTGGCTTCCCGCGCGGCCCAGCGTTCCTCGGCCATTTGCCGCACCGCGTCGGGCACGTCCAGCAGCGCCTCCAGGCGCGAGGCATCACCCAGACCCAAGGAAAGCAGATCGTCGCCAAAACGGGCCAGGCGCATCTTCTCCTCGTCGGGAACCCCGCCATCGCGCAGCGCCCCCCACAGGGTGGCCAGGGCCTTGGGGGTGTTCAGGTCGTCGCAGAGGTTAGCCAGCAGTTCCGCTTCCCTGGAATCCGGCGCCAAGTCTCCGGCCAGGGAAGCATCGGCCGGGTCTCCAACCGGCATTCCACCCAGATCCTCCACCAGCCGCCGCAGCCCCATCAGGGCGTTGTCGGCCGCCTGGAGGGCCTCCCAGGTGAAGTTGAGGTAACTGCGGTAGTGGTTGTTGAGCACCAGGTAGCGGTAGGCGAGGGGATCGAAGCCCTTGTCGATCAGGGATTGCAGGCTCAGTACGTTGCCCTCGCTCTTCCCCATCCGTTCCGCCTCTCCCAGCACCAGATACTCTCCGTGCAGCCAGTAGCGCACGAAGGGCTTGCCGGTAGCGGCCTCGCTCTGGGCGATTTCGTTGGTGTGATGGACGGGAATATGATCGCTGCCCCCGGTGTGGATGTCGAACTGCTCCCCCAGGATTTCCATGGACATGGCCGAGCATTCCACGTGCCAGCCCGGGAAGCCCCGCCCCCAGGGGCTGTCCCATTCCATCTGCCGTTGCACCCCCCGCGGCGTGAGCTTCCACAGGGCGAAGTCGGTCTTGTTGCGCTTGCCGCCCATCTCGACGCGGGCGGCCTCGCGCAGGCCCTCCACCTTGAGCCGGGCCATGGCGCCATAGCTCTCGAAGCGGGCGGTGTCGAAGTAGATGCCGTCGTCGGTGCGGTAGGTGTAGCCCCCCTCCTCCAGCTTGTTTACCAGGGCGATCTGCCCGGGAATGTGTCCGGTGGCCTTGGGCTTGTGATCGGGCGGCTCGATGTGGAGCCGCTCCAGGTCGCGCCAGTAGAGCGCCTCGTACTCTTCGGCGATCTCCCAGGCCGTGCGGCGGCTTTCCCGCGCCGCCTGCTCCACCTTGTCGTCGCCCGTGTCCGCGTCGGAGGTGAGGTGCCCCACGTCGGTGATGTTGACGACGTGGGTGACCCGGTACCCCAGGGCGCGCAGGGTTTTCTTGAGAATGTCCGGGAAGACGTAGCTGCGCAGGTTTCCGATGTGCGCCTCCGCGTACACCGTCGGTCCACAGGTGTAGATGCCCGCCTGGCCTTCGGTGAGCGGCTCGAAGGTCTCCTTTTGCCGCGTCAGTGT
>CAZOXD010000299.1:0-3635 GCA_964583525.1 uncultured Pseudomonadota bacterium | reverse complement strand
TTCAGCGGCAGTGTTTCAGCGGCAGTGGTTCAACGCTTCTTTTCCACCCGTTGGGCGATGTTGGGAAGCATGGTGGATATCAAATCGCGGTAGAGGGCCCGGTTGGGCATGGTGTTATGGAGGATGAATTGATTGAGGGCCACCTTTTTCTTCGTCTTGTTTTGCTTGATTTCCACGCCCCCATCCACCCCCCGTCTGAGTCTCTTGCCGCGCCCGGTAAACACCAGGTGCACCGATTTTTCATCCAGTTTGAACGAAACGCTCAACTCGTCCAGGGCGGGATAGCTGCCGGGCGGCTTGAGGCGCACGGTAACCACACCCTTTTCGCTTTTGCATCCCCGTGATTCGAAGGCAAAGTGGTTCTCCAGGGTGGTAATGAAGGTGGCCAGGGGCGGAGATAGCTCCACCGGCAGGTCCAGTTGTCCCCGTTCCCGGGTGGAGTCCAGATTGCCGCCATAGAGCAGGAAGGGCCCGCCGTCGCTGGATCGGATGGGGGCATCGCGCCCCAGCGGGAATTCCCATTCCACCTGCTTTTCCTCACCGGGCTTGAGGGAAAATCCCTGGGCCAGTTGGGCGCGCTCCAGAATTTTCAGCGAGGCCCCCCCGGACTCCTTCAGTTCCTTGAAATCGCCGTAGGCCAATCCGATTTCCAGGGAGAGTCCCTTGTGCGCCTTCGAATCGCGGTTGGTGACACTCATCCGCCCCAGGATGGGCTTTCCCTGGACGAACTCGTCTCCGGGAATTTCCACCCTGTATTCGAGCGGCTTGGCAAAGTGAAGGCCTTTCATAAAGCCTGCCGAATGTCTGAAAAGGTTAATGGGGGGGTGCCAATGGGATTGCAGTGTACCCCGATTTTGAAAAATTGCAACGGATGCCCGAGCCTGCAATGGCCCTGCTGCCGGGCCCGGTCCACCCTGGAATGCAGTGCGGCGCAGCGGGGGCTGGGGTCCAGCGCCATCAGGAGGCCTTTTGCATGTTGCGCATGGTATCGCGCACCAGTTCCAATTGGGAGAGCACGAGTTGCTGCTCCCGTTCCTGGAGGGCGGCAAAGAGGTGCTCCATTTCCGGCCACATGGCTTTGAGTTGCCCTTGTCCGGGGCTCCTGCCGGAAAACGGCAGGCCCTGGCGCAGGGGCTGGAGGGATTTTACCTGCTCGGTGCGCAGCAGGGAAATCAGGTCGTGATAGTTCCAATCGTAGATGATGCTGATCCTGCGGAGCAAATCGTCTCCCGGATGTTCCGCCGCCTCGAGGCGCCGGTATTCATCCGCTGAAATGTTGAGAAGCATGGAGATGATTTCCACGGTCTGTCCCGTGCGCAGCCGAACTTCCCTGAGCCTGTTGCCGAGGGATTCATTGCCTTTGGCAAAGGAGGTTGTTGCCGCTTCCAGTGGCGCGGTTTGCAACGCTCTCACGGCTGCCTCGCCTTCCCCGGAAGCCAGGGAAGCATTCATGGCGGAGGGCGCGGTCATCTCGTTGATGATGATGCGCTGGGTGTCGTAATAATTCCAATCCGCCACCATGCAAAGGCGCTTGAGCGTTTCGTTGTCGGGATATTTCCGCCCTTCTTCGATGGCGATGTAATCCTCCTCCTTCATGTTCAACAGGATGGCCATCACCTCCACGCTCTGGGAGGCCTCCTCGCGCAATTCCCGCAACATTCGGTGAAAACTGAGATTGGAAGCGTCCATTTTGCTCACCCATTTCTGTGCGATTAGGTGGGAAGTGATTACTGATCCCGAAACGTTTCGCCTGGAGGAGCCAGATCCAGACCGGTTCCGCCGGGCCTCAATTTTATGGAAGGACATGCAATTCCGCGGCCTCGCACTCCGGGAGCGGCTCTCACCCACAGGTCATGGACTGGCTTCGTACAAGAGCACCTCCCCGCTTTCCGGGGCGGGATCGCCGCCGCCGGCAATTCTGAGAATCCCCAGGGTTTCGATCATGTACTCCACATGTGCCCCGATTTCCTCCAGCGCCAGCAGACGCTCGTATCCGGAGAGTACCCTTCCCTTGCGGAAGCGGTAGTAGTCCTCCGTGATCTGGCTGAGTGTCTTGGGGTGGTCCAGGTCCTTGATCAAATCGGCGATGCGCTGGTTGTGTTCGGCGATGATTTCCATCACCCGTTCCTCGATTTCCAGGATGTCCCCGTAATGGGAAGGGAGGCCGAGACGCACCCCCTCTCCCCGGGCGGTGATCTTGATCAGTGAATTGAGATAATTGAGCAGTCCGGAACCGCTGGTATATATTTTCGGGAATTGATGGGGGGTGACATGATTGAGCACATGATCCCCCAACAGGATCACGTCGCCAATGCGGATGCAGGAAAGCCCCGGGCAGTGTCCCGGGGTGTGAATCACCTCGAAGTCCTCCACGATTCTGTCGTGGTCGGAAAAGGCGTGGCGCACCGGGTATCCCGGAAAAACCCGTTTGCCCACCTCGTGCATTTTCATGAGGGCGCCGATCTCTTCCTCCGGCATGCCGGCCTGCCGGCAAAACAGGGCGATTCTCTCCCGGGCGCGGGCCACTTCGGAAGGGTAGTTGGAGATGGTGTGGGCATCCCACTCATGCACCCACAACTCCGCGCCGGTGGCCTCGTGGGCGTAGGCCAATCCCCCGAAATGATCGAAATGGGCATGGGTGATTACGATGTGCTCGATGTCCTTGAGATCCATGGATTCGCCGAACACCTTGCCCACGACCTCCAGCCCTTCCCTGAGGCTTTCCTCGGACAGGTGCGTGCCCGTATCCACCAGGGTCAGGGAGCTTTTCCCCCGCACGATGTAGACGCTTGTCCAATGATCCTTCCAATCGGTCATGGCGAAGCTGAACACGGGGATTTTATAGATCGTCGCCTCGTTGCTGGCGCGGTAGCGCATGACCCCCCGCACCCCATGGCTGGCGAGGTAGTGGGAGTCCGGATCGGGTTGTGCGGGCAGTTCCTTGAGGGATCGCACCCTGCGCTGGATTTTCGGGACGTCTTCCCGCAGGAAATTTTCCTTGAACAATGGCAGCAGTCGATCGTCCAACCGGTTCAGCGGCCCGTCATCTCCCCTGGCGAACCGGGCGAATTCAGCGGCAAAAAGTGATTGCATTATCTTGTTCATGAACGTTATTTTCTTGGAGAAGCGTTTGGGAGAAATCTGAACGGGTTGGCCGATCCTGAAAGATGAGGCTACCTCTAAATGAAGAGTGCGAAAAGCTCCGGGCCAAATGAAGCGGGAGAATGACTCATCTCTCAATTTCCTGGACTCGTCCCCGTCTTAGTGAATATGGAATTGAGATTGTGATTCATTTCGGGATATACTTCCTAGTTGCTTGATTTATCATTAATTGGAAATCTCGGGTCTGCTTGACTGGTTTCATATCAATCCTGGTCATTAAATAGCATCCAACACTGGCAGGTGGAAAATCAGATATTCCATGGAAGATCCAAAGAAAACCATTAGCGGCGCTGGTTCTGAAAGCCCCCGGGGTCAGGATGAGTCTACCGAACCGACTCCCCCTCCCTTTGAAAAAGATCTGCCGGTGCTGCTCGCCGTCGATGACGATCCCGATATCCTGCGGGTGGTGCAGTTTTTCCTCACCAAAAAAGAGTACATGGTGCTTACCGCCGCCAACGGAGAGGAGGCCCTAG
>CAZOXD010000298.1:0-3675 GCA_964583525.1 uncultured Pseudomonadota bacterium | reverse complement strand
GCCCATGGCAACTACCGGGGTGCTGCCCCTTTGGAATCCCCGGCAGGGAACTTAGTCCCCTGCACCCCCAATTAGGTTGTGATAACAATAAGTTGCATATCATAAATGATTGTTGGTACCTCCGTATCGAGGGGGCCGCTGTTTATTGAACTACCAGGGACTAGGTTCCCCCGCATGCTGTTGACTTTTACTGTTGCATTTGCAGATTTTCCCTTTAATCACAGGCCTTCTATTCCTTACCGTTCAACCCTAAATATCCTGCTTTCATGACCCGTGACAACGCCATCGCCCGTGCGCACCGTTACTTCGACGAGGGCGGCTTTCAGGCCGACCTGACGCGCCGGGTCGCCATCCGCAGCGAATCCCAGGAGGCCCGGGGCGCCGCCGAATTGCGCCGTTACCTGACGGAGGAAATGGGACCCTCCCTGGAGGCCTTGGGCTTCGCCTGGCGGCTCCTGGAAAACCCGGTGGCCGAGGCAGGTCCTTTTCTCTTCGCGGAGCGGGGTGAGGATTCCAGACTTCCCACCGTGCTCAGCTACGGCCACGGAGACGTGGTGCGGGGTCAGGAGGCCCAGTGGCGCGAGGGACTCACTCCCTGGGAAACCACGGTGGAGGGAGACCGTTTCTATGGCCGCGGCACAGCGGACAACAAGGGCCAGCACACCATCAACCTGGCCGCCCTGGCCGCCGTGCTGGAGGAGCGCGGCAAGCTGGGATTCAATGCCAAGGTACTGATCGAAACCGGGGAGGAGATGGGTTCCCTGGGCCTGCGGGAACTGTGCACGCGGGAGGTGGAACTTTTTGCCGCCGACGTGTTCATTGCCTCGGACGGCCCGCGCCTGCAAGCGCACCAACCCACTCTCTTCCTGGGCTCCCGGGGCGCCATGAACTTCGACCTGACGGTGAACCTGCGCGAGGGGGGCCACCACTCGGGAAACTGGGGCGGGCTGCTGGCCAACCCGGCGGTGATCCTGGCCCAGGCTTTGGCGACCCTCACCACGCCCACAGGGGAAATCCTGGTGCCCGAATGGAAGACCCAACCCATTCCGGAGAGTGTGCGCCGGGCCTTGCGCGGCCTGGAGGTGGGAGGCGGCTCGGGAGCGGCAGCGAACACAGAAGCGAACACAGAAATGAACACAGAAATGAACACAGAAATGAACACAGAAATGAACACAGAAATGAACACCGAAGGAGGGAAGATTCCCACAATCGACCCCCTATGGGGGGAGCCGGGCCTCACCCCGGCGGAGAAGGTCTTCGCCTCCAACACGTTCGAAGTGCTGGCCATGAGTGCGGGCAATCCCGGTCAGCCCGTCAACGCCATTCCGCCCAGCGCCAGCGCCCATTGCCACCTGCGGTTCGTGGTGGGGCACAACCCGGACGAGTTCCTGCCCGCCCTGCGCCGTCACTTAAAAAAGAAGGGGTTTTCCCGGGTGGAGGTCACCCCGGCCAAGAAGGGCTTCATGCAGGCCACCCGCCTGGACCCGGAAGACCCCTGGGTGCGCTGGGCGGTGGATTCGATCGCCCGCACCATGGGCGCCGCCCCGGTGCTTCTCCCCAACCTGGGGGGCTCCCTGCCCAACGACGTGTTCTCCGAAGTGCTGGGGCTGCCCACCTTGTGGGTGCCCCACTCCTACGCCGCCTGCTCCCAACACGCCCCCAACGAGCACCTGCTGCTCCCCATCGCCCGCGAAGGCCTGGGCATCATGGCCGGCCTGTGGTGGGACCTGGGGGAGGAATCGCGAGACTTCGAGCGATTCACTGGACAGCAATGAAAGCACAATCCGCAAACTGCAAAATTTCTCGCAAAAACGCAAAGAAGAATCACGTTCCCGGCGTGGAGGGCTGAGATAAAAGCGGAACAGCAGGGGGGTGGCCTCCGGCGGCCAAGGGCTTTCAGCCCTTGGAACCCTGACCAACTTTAAAAAGTTGGATCAAACTTTTTGATGGGTTGGGTTTGTGAGAGCTTCTAACAAAACCAATGGGAGTAATTTATTTTGATGATTAAATACCTTGATTGTAATCTCGGAGAAACCCCACCCTTCCGCGGCTAACGCCGCTCCCTCCCTCCCCGTACACGTGGAGGGAAAACCGCCACGACACATTAAGGGAAGACACCCCTCCACGCGGCTGTTCAAATTGCCGTGGGGAGGGGAGACACCGCGAAAGCGGTGTGGGGGAGGGGTTTCGCCGCATATGCCTCTCCGCGCAAGCCTGCGCGGAGGGGTTATGAGATAATACATCCAACCTTTGAATCACCTCATCATACTCATTGAAATTAAATTATTTTCGTTTTGTTGGAAGCTCCAAGTATATATAACAATGAGTTTCAAGGAACAAAATTAATTCCCGATCCAGCTATTGAAAAAACGAGGCATGGGTAATGATGAGACGATCCCCTGTCCGGCTGCTGTTGCTGCTGTTCACGATAACCGCCTTTGCCGTTCCGGCGGGCGGAGAAGTGATCACCGTCCGCAAGGAGGTGCGCCAACTGCTGGGCAGCGCCATGTCCCAGGACGACGCCCGTATCGCCGCCATCGCCATGGCCAAGCGGCTGGCTCTGGAGGAGGCCGGCACATACCTGGAAACCCTCTCCGTGGTGCGCAACGCCGAGCTTGTGCAGGACGAGATCCTGGCGCTATCCAGCGGCGTCCTCAAGACCGAGATCGTGGAGGAACAGCCCTTCATGGAGGGCAGCGCCTTCGGCATCCGGGTCGTGGCCATGATCCGCGTTGACACTACGGGCCTGGAAGAGCGGGTGAAAACCCTGCTCGCCGACCGCGTTCAGATGCAGCGACTGAAGGATTCGGAACGGCGCGTGAAAACCCTGCTGGCGCGGGTGAAGGAACTGGAGGAGCGCATGGCCCGCATGAACGCCGGAGCCTCCCCGGAAGAAAAGGAAACCCTCAAGACCGCCTTCCGTGAAAACACCCACCGCCTCACCGCACAGCAATGGTATGAAAAAGGAACAGCCCTGTGGGACAGCAAGAAACGGCGCTTCGATCTGCCGGAAAAGGCCATTGAATACTTCGGTCAGGCTATTCGGATCGATCCCGGGTACCCCGCTGCCTACAATGGGCGGGGCATTGCTTATGATGACCTGAAGCAGCACCAGCGGGCCATTGAGGACTATGACCAGGCCATCCAACTTGATCCCGACGATGCCACGGCCTACGTAAACCGTGGTGCCACCAACAACAATTTGAAGCAATACCGGCGGGCTATCGAGGACTTGGACCAAGCCATCCAAATTGATCCCGATATTGCCTCTGCCTACAACAACCGGGGCAATGCCTATAAAAACCTGAAGCAATACCGGCGGGCCATCGAGGACCTCGATGTGGCCATCCGCCTCGATCCCTCACTGGCGGGTGCCTACAATAACAGGGGCAGTGTTTATGGTTCACTGAAGCAATACCAGCGGTCCATTGAAGACCTCGATATGGCCATCCGCCTTGATCCCGACCTTGCCACTGCCTACGGCCTGCGGGGCATTGTATATACTCTCCTGAGGCAGGATCGGCGGGCAATCGAAGACTTCGGCGAGGCCATCCGACTCGATCCCGATCTGGCCATGGCATATGTCGGCCGGGGATTCGCCCACGACGCGCTGGGAGAACAGGAACAGGCCAAGCGGGATTGGCGGCGGGCTTGCGAGTTGGGTGAAAAGCAGGT
>CAZOXD010000297.1:0-3714 GCA_964583525.1 uncultured Pseudomonadota bacterium | reverse complement strand
GGGCGCGCCTTGGTTTGACCCCCTTGCAGGGACGGGATAAGGTGCCTTCCAATTCCGGGTGGAAAGTCATTGCCGCCCCCAAACTCCCCCCCTTGATCCGCACACGCGCAGGGATGCGCGGATGGACCGCACATTAGACCCGGGAAGGCCCATGAATCCCCGCTGGATTGTTCACCCCGAACACTCGTCCCAAGCGCGGGAACGGCTCTGTGGGGCGTTGCAGTTGCACCCGTTGGTCGCGGATATTCTCCTGCGGCGGGGCGTTGATACCGTCGAGGAAGCGCGGGAATTCCTCCATCCCACCTTGCGCGGGCTGCACGATCCTTTCTTGCTGAAAGGGATGAAGGAGGCTGCGGCCAAAATCGTCAGCGCATTGAAGGAAGGCCGGCGGATCGTGGTATCCGGCGACTACGACGTGGACGGCATCAGTTCCAGCGCGCTCCTGATCGGCTTTCTCACCGAGGCGGGCGCCAAGGACGCACGGTATTTCATTCCCAACCGTTTCGAGCACGGCTATGGATTGACCCCGCGCACCACGGACGCCCTGCTGGCGATGGAACCCGAGCTGGTGATTACGGTGGACAATGGGATCACCGCCCTGGAAGAAGTGGCGCGGTTGCGCGCGGCGGGCATCGAAACCATCGTCACCGATCATCACCTCCCTTTATCGCAGGGGGTACCCGAGGGAATCGTGGTCAACCCGGTGCAGGAGGGGTGCCCTTACCCTGACAAGCGCATCTCGGGCTGTGGCGTGGCCTTCAAATTGATCACCGCCTTGCGCAAAATCCTGCGGGAGGAGGGGTGGTGGAATGCACAACGGCGCGAACCCAATTTGAAGGACTGCCTGGACCTGGTGGCCATCGCCACCGTAGCCGATATCGTCCCGCTGCTGGGGGAAAACCGGGTGTTGGTGCATTACGGACTGGAAGTGCTGAATCGCCCCCGCCGGAGGCCGGGCTTGGAGGCCTTGCTCAATGCAACCGGCGGGAGGGAGGGGGCCGGGCAAATCACGGAGCATACTCTGGGATTCCAGGTGG
The DNA here is from genome assembly GCA_964583525.1 of uncultured Pseudomonadota bacterium. GTDB lineage: Bacteria > SAR324 > SAR324 > SAR324 > JACQKK01 > CAZOXD01. The sequence goes on along the minus strand of CAZOXD010000297.1, from coordinate 2,677 downwards.
GCCCGCGCATCAACGCCGCGGGGCGCATGGCCGACGGTTCCCTGGCTGTGGAACTGCTGCTGGCCCGGGATGCGGAAACCGCGCAGCCGCTGGCCGCAAGGCTGGAGGAGGAGAATGGAAACCGCCGGAAAAAAGGCGAGGAAATGTTCCGGGAAGCCCTGCAATCGGTGGAAACGGCGCGGGAGGAGGATCTCCCGGCCCTGGTGGTGGCCTCCGCGGATTTTCACGAGGGAATCATCGGAATCGTCGCCAGCCGCCTCGTGGACCGGTTCCACCGTCCGGCGATGGTGTTGGCGGAGGTGCTGACGGAAGGTGGGGATTCCTATAAGGGTTCCGCCCGCTCCGTTCCAGGGATTCACGTCACCCGCGCGCTGTCCGCCTGCGAGGATCTGTTGGAGGATTACGGCGGTCATGCCGGGGCGGCCGGTTGCCGCTTTCCGAAGAAAAACCTGGACGAATTCCGCAGGCGCTTCCTGGAAGGCTGCGCCCGGCAGGCGGATCAGGCGGAGCCACCGGCGGTGTATCTTGAATCGCGGCTGGAGCCGGGGGAGATCGACTCCCAACTGGTGGAGCAGATTACCGGATTGGGGCCCTTTGGCCAGCAAAACGAGGAGCCTTGCTTCCTGGTGGAGCAAAGCGCTTTGGGCGCCTCCCCCGAGGTGCTCAAGGAACGCCACCTGAAATGGCGCCTGGCGCCCGGCCTGGAAATGCTGGCCTGGAACCAGGCCAGCGAATTCGAATCCCTGGGAGAAGCGGAACGGAATGCGCTGCAATACCGGGTGCGGGTGGGGTTCAATGAATACCGCGGGCAGCGCAGTGTGCAATTGACGGTTGAAGGCACCCAAGGTGGAAATCCGGTCTGAACGGGGTGACGGCCGCGGCCCTCCGATAGTGACTCAGATTGAAATTCCACCCATGATTTTCCGCCCCTTGCGCCATTTGTTAGCCAGAATTTGTCATGCTGATCGTAGCGAAGCATCTGGTTAGCGCGGATTGGGATTTCCGGGGTACGGGTAAGATTCTTCGCTTCGCTCGGCAATGACAGTAATTTTTCGCACGGAGACACTACTATCCCTCCCCGGCTCATCCACATCCTCCTTCCCTCACTCCGGAATCCAGTTTTCGCTCCAAGGAGTCATTAATTCCACAGGAACTGCAAATCTCGCTGATGGTACTGGGTGCGGCCCTGATGCACGCCGTCTGGAATGCCCTGCTGAAATCCGGGGCCGACCGGGTGGCTTCCATGGGCCTGATCAGCGCGGTTTGGACCGTGGCGGGAGGGCTGTTGGTGCTGTATTTTCCCGCGCCCCTGCCCGAAAGCTGGCTCTTTCTGGCGATATCCGTGGGCGTGCATTTCTTTTATCAAATCGGCTTGTTGTTGATGTACAGCGCGGGGGACCTCAGTCACGTCTACCCCATCGCCCGGGGCAGCGCGCCCCTGGTGCTGGCGGGGCTGGCGGCTGCGATCATGGGCGAGGTCCTCACCCCCTGGAAGATGCTGGGAGTCGCCGCCATATCGCTGGGCATTCTCAGTCTGGCGCTGGAGCGGGGCTGGCCCGCTCCCGGCCATCGGCGGGCCGTGTTGTTCGCCCTCCTCACAGGCGCGGCGATCGTCCTCTATACCCTGGCCGATGGCGTGGGGGTGCGCAGCTCCGGGAGTTCCCATGGGTATGCCTCCTGGCTGTTTTTCATCCAGGGCTGGCCCTACCTGGCCGTATTCGCTTTCCCCAGCGGGGGGAGGCCGGGACTGTTGCGGAAAAGCAGGTTTCCGCGCGGAACGATCGTCCCCGGGGTGGTGGCGGGACTGCTTTCCATGGGCGGGTATTGGGTGGTGATCTGGGCCTACAATCTGGTTCCTCTGGCGCCCATCGCGGCCCTGCGGGAGACCGGAGTGATCTTCGCCGCGTTGATCGGGACTTTGATATTGGGGGAGCCGTTCGGGAAGTGGCGGATGGTCGCGGCGGCTTCCGTGGCCTGCGGCGTGGCATTGCTGAACCTGCCCCTTTGATTCTCCCTTCCGCGAATTCCTTGGCGGGCCAGCGAGGGCATGCCATACTCGGGGAGGATGGCCAAAGAGCGGCCGCCGCAACTCTTGGCGATGTAAATTTACCCGCCGCAACCATACAAGTTGCAACCTTACCCGCCGCAACCTTACCGGCCCCTTCATTGAGGTGGCATTCACAACAACCTGGAAATCCCATTACGCGATGAATCAATTGCAAAGCAACAAGGAAGGGGGCCAAGTCAGCGGGAGTGAGGGAGGGAAGGACAGCGGCAAACGATCGCTCTCACGCATGCAGCAGGAAACGGAAGGTCCTGCGAAAGCCTTCCGGATCACCTTTCTCCCCGAGGAGCGGGTGGTGGAAGCGGGACCGGTGGACCCGGAGGATCATCATGAAGGCCTGCCGGGGTCCGTGCTGGATTTCGCCTACAAGGCGGGAATCGATATCGACCACGCCTGTGGGGGATTCGCGGCGTGTTCCACCTGTCACGTCATCGTCCGCGAAGGGCTGGAGACCTGCAACGAGATCTCCGAGGACGAGGACGAAATGCTGGACGAAGCCCCCGGACTGACCCTCAAGTCCAGGCTGGCCTGCCAATGCATCGCGGACGGCAGTCAGGACCTGGTGGTGGAAATCCCCTCCTGGAACCGCAATCTGGCCCGGGAAGATCATTA
>CAZOXD010000296.1:0-3752 GCA_964583525.1 uncultured Pseudomonadota bacterium | reverse complement strand
CTGGATGGAGCGCACCACGTCGTCCGGGGTGGAGTGGGGGCCGAAGGCCGCCCGCACGCCCATGGCGAGCAGTTTCTGCTCGTCCCGGGCCGTGATGATGGAACCCCCGGCAATGACGGGGGTCGCATACCCCTCTTCCTTCAGGCGCTCGATCACCTCCGGCAGCAGGTACAGATATTCCCCCGAATGACAACTCAGTCCGATGAGGTCCACGTCTTCCTCGATGGCCGTCTTGACGACGGTGGGCGGCAACTGAAAGCGGCCCGCATAGACCACCTCCATCCCTGCATCGCGCAAGCAGCGGGCAATGGTGATCGCTCCCACCTCGTGTTGATCGATGCCAAGGATGGCGATGAGGACCTTGATTTTCTTCATTGCGCCTGTTCCGCGAATTCGGTGGGAGGCGCGGTCATGTTGAACGGATCGTAGGGCTGGCCATAGCCTTGCCGCATCACACCCGCCATTTCCCCCATGGTGGCCCCGGCTTGCGTAGCCTCAACGATGGGATAAAGCAGATTCTCCTTGCGGCCGGCCGCGGCCCGATGGAGGCGGGTCAACGCCCGGCCCGCGGCCTTGCCGTCCCTGTTTTCCCGATGGGTGCGGATGGTCTCGATCCGCTCCCAACTGGGCTCGATCTTCGTTTCGGCGATCTCCTTGAGCAGCGTGTCCTCCTCTTCCGGAATCTGGTGGACGTTCACTCCGACCTGTTTCACTTCGCCCTTGTGCAGTTGTCCGGAGTAGCGTTCCATGGCATTCACGAACAGGGCGCGGAACCAGCCCGTATCGACGAGGTTCCCGGGATCGCCCCTGGATTCGATATCCAGCACCATGTCCCAGATGCGTTTCTCCATATCGTCCGTGAGCGCTTCCACGTAATAGGAGCCCCCCAGGGGATCGGCCACTTTGGTGACATTGGATTCCAGTTGAATCACCTGCTGGGTGCGCAAACCCACCAGATGGGATTCCGGGGTGGGCGTGCGGTAGGCCTCGTCGAACGCGGAAATTTCGATCGCCTGCACACCGGCCAGCGCCAGGGAAAGCGCCTGCAGGGCCCCCCGGGAGATGTTGTTGAACGGCTGCTGGGCCGTCATGGTCAGGCCGGAGGTGTGCGAGGCGATCACCACGGCCATCGAGCGCGGGTCCGCGGCGGCGAATTCCTCCTTCATCATCCGGGCGAACAGGCGGCGCGTGGCCCGGATTTTGGCGATTTCCTCGAAGAAATCCATCCGGCAATTGAGCAGGATGGCAATGCGCGGAGCGAATGTGTCTATACCGACACCGCGCCGCAGCAGTTCCCGCACGACGTAGCGGATTTCCACGAATCCCAGCGCCATTTCCTCCACGGAATCCAACCCTGCTTCGCTGATATAATAGGTGTCCTCCAAAAACGCATGGAAGCGGGGCATTTCACGGGTGCAGAATTCGATGCAGTCCGCCGCCAGCCGCAACCTCAGATCCAGGGGCAGTTGGATGGAATACCCGCAGTCCTCTCCATAGAGAACGAACTGCACCACCGATCCCCGGAGCTTGGAGGGCGAGACGCCGCTCTCCCTGGCCACTTGGTAAAGGGCGGGGATGGCGAAGGGGGCGGGGAGGGAATTGGAGATGGAGATCGCATCCAGCGGGAGACCCTCGTACAACTCCCGGTAATCCTCCAGGCGGCACAGGGACACACCCTGCGCTCCCACCGCCTTGGCCGCCAGGGGATGATCCGGGTCGATCCAGGACATGGTGGGTGCGTCCCCGATCACGTCCAGGCCGGTCTGCCCCTTGTCCAGCAGATATTTGAGCTGCTCGTTGGATCGGCGCGGTTCGCCTTCCCCGGACAGTTCCCGCTCGATGAACCCGCCCCGGGCAGGATCCGGCGCCCGGTTTCCCCGCGTGTAGGGATACAGGCCCGGATCGTTCAACGCCTTGCCGTACTCGCGCCCCTGCACATCCTCGGGGCGGTAGAAGAGCTTGAGCGGGATGCCGGAATAATTGGATTGGTTGGACATGATTTCCCTCTTCCTTGCCGGACCGGATTTTGGAGGAAATGATCCTTTCCTCATCCACGGCGAAATGAGCTACCCCAGTGATCCTCATCTTCCGATCCCGGACGGAATCGGTGAGGCGTTGAGATATTGACCGGGTCTGCCCGCCGTTTGGAGATCTCCCCCCCCCCTCTCACCAGGGAGAAAGGGCTATGTCGTCGTGGCTCCGTGGCGCGATGAGCGGGGTCTTGGGTAGGATTGCGATGGAGGAGTGGAAGGATGGGAGTTCAGGGCGCCGGATTCGGAAGCGATTCAATCCGATTGAACCCCCAACTGCGTCGAATAGAATTCGAGCACCATCACCATGATCCTGTATCCCTCGCCCTCCTTGAGGAACCGGGCTCCTACCCGATACCTATCTTCCTCCCCGGACGATTCAACCTTCTCCACCCGGCAATACACGATGTCCGAGGCCAACTTGAACTTCGTCCCGTAGACGATGGAAACCTCGTCCCCCCCCGAAAACGGATGATCCGACGTGAAGGAGATTCCACCGGGGGAAATGTCGATCACCTTGTACTCTTCCGAGGCAATCTGAACGGCCAACTCGATTTCGTGCGGTATGACCAGCCTGGAATGCGCTCTTTTTTCATTTTGATGAAGGGTGAATTCAAGACTCTTCACCAACTCCAAATAGAGGGCTTTCCAGTCAGTGGCGGATTCTTCCTGAAGGCTCATGCCAATCCTTTACATCCCCGGCTCGCCAGGATCAAGGGAAACAGACCTCGTGGTCTGGATTCACCATCCCAATCCCCCGTCAATGAAATGAATCTTAAGCCCTTCCCATGGATTCCACAAATTTTCGCTCCTTTCCAGCAGTGGGGGGGGGGGGATGCCGGATAGAATTCAACCCCGCCCCACGGCGTCTCAGGGCCGCACGCCCGCCCGTGTTCATTTTCCGGCCGAGCATTCCCGGGATGGGTAACGTCAAATGTTTTGTGTCATTGAAAAAGGAGTTCTCTTGCTCAAGGATGCCGAATCATGGATGATGGATAGAGGCTCTTTTCGCTTGAGGAATATTCAATCCTATCAAAGACGTACCATCATATCGTTAAACCAGGCACTCCATGAATCTTCCGGATGAGCTTTTGAAAAAACGTGCCGATATTCTTCGTATTGCAAAACGGCATGGCGCGGGGAACGTACGGGTTTTTGGCTCCATGGCGCGTGGGGAAGCCGATGATCAAAGCGACCTGGATCTTCTTGTGGAAATGCGGGAGGGGAGTAGTCTCTTGGATCATGCCGCGTTGTGGTTGGAATTGCAGGAAATATTTACCCGAAAGGTGGATGTGGTCAGCGAAAAGGGTATCAAGGACCGCATTCGGGACCGTGTGCTTCGTGAGGCTGTACCCCTATGAGGGACGACCGGGAACGGTTATTGGACATGTTGGAGGCCATCGAACGGATTGAAAAATATGCTGGCCGGGGAATAGCAGCCTTCCAAAAGGACGAGCTGATCCAAACCTGGATTGTACACCACTTACAAATATTCGGAGAAGCCGCGGCGAAAATTGAACAGACCACCCGGGAAATGAATGTGGATATTCCCTGGCCACAGGTGGTGGCGATGCAAAATGTCCTGGTGCATGAGTATTTTGGTATCGATCTCGGCGAAGTCTGGCGGGTGGTCGAGCATGATCTACCCAAAATAAAATCAGGGTGGTATCCCTCCTCCATCGGATGAGCCCGCCACAAGATCAATAGCCTGCCTTGTTGCGC
>CAZOXD010000295.1:0-3801 GCA_964583525.1 uncultured Pseudomonadota bacterium | reverse complement strand
CGAATTCCAGCTTGGTATTCACTTCCACGGGAATCTCCCCCGGATTGGCGCCCTTGATGATCTTGTCCACCAGCCGGGCCGCCAGCCGCCCGGCCTCGAACCAGGAGGGCCCGTAGCTGGCGAAGCCTCCCTCCTCCACCATAAAGGTGGAGCCGAACATGGTGGGAATATTCTGGCGGGCGGTGGCCTCCAATATGAATCCCGCGATATTTAAATTGGCATTTCGGGTTCCAATGATTCCCTGCACATCAACTTTCCGGGATGCCAGGATGACCTTCCCGGCTTCCTTCTGGTTGTTGACGCTTTTTATCAGCAGGGTAATCCCCAACGCCTTTGCGGCCTTGGCGTAGGCGCGGCCTAATTTTTTATCGGCCTTGTCGTTAACGTCGTACACGAACAGCACCCGCTTCATGGCGGGAAAAATCTTGAGGAACATCTGCAGGCGGCGGGCGCTCAATTCCACATTCAGATCCGTCAACCCGGTGATATTGCCTCCGGGGCGGGCAAAGCTTTCGATCAGCCCGTTGCCCACTGGATCGGCCGTGCTGGTAAACACGATGGGAATGGTGCTCGTTGCCTCCTTCGCAGCCATGGCGGCCGAGGTATTGGTGCAGAAAATCAGGTCCACGCCATACCCCAGCAGATCCCGGGCGGCCTGCGGCAATTCGGTGGAACTGCCCTGGGTGAAGCGCACACCGATCACATAATCCACGTTTTCCACGTATCCCAAATCCTTCAAACCTTGTTGCAACCCTACCGATTGAGGTGTCGGCCCCCAGGCCGGGGAGAGCACGCCGATCCGGTAGGGCTTGTCCGGGGCGGCAAATGCTGTACCGGCCAAGTCCATGGCAGACAACAGCAGCAAAAGGAGCACGAATTCCCTGAGTACTAGGGGGAATCGCCTCGATCCATGGATTTTTTTCGCTAATACCTTCATGCCATTCCTCGCTACGGTTCCGGTCACCGAATGATGCGGTCGGCCAGATAGAGCACTTCCGGGTCGATCTTCAGTCCCATCTTTTTGGCGGCTTTCAGGTTGATGGCGAATTCCAGCTTGGTATTCACTTCCACGGGAATCTTCCCCGGGTCGGCGCCCTTGATGATCTTGTCCACGATCCGCGCCGCCAGCCGCCCGCCCTCGTACCAGGAGGGTCCGTAGCTCGCGAAGCCGCCTCCCTCCACCATGAAGGTGGAACCGAACATGGTGGGGATATTGTGCTTTTGGGTGGCCTCCGTCATGAATCCCATGATGTTCAAATTGGGCCTTCGAGTGGCGATGATTCCCTGTATCCCTTCCTTTTTCGCAGCCTTTACCGCCTTCCCCGCCTCCGCTTCGGTATTCACTCCCTTTACGACGAGGGTGATACCCAATATTTTTGCCGCTTTCCGCAGGGAGGAGATGACGACGGCATCGCTCGGATCGTTGATATCGTAGGGGAAGAGCACCCGCTTCATGGATGGCACGATTTGCAGAAACAGTTGCAGGCGGCGCCCGCTCATTTCCGCATCCAGGTCGGCGAGGCCCGTAATATTACCCCCCGGGTGGGCATAGCTTGCGATAATCCCGTTTTTTATGGGATTGTTGACGCTGATGAAGACGATGGGTATGCTTTTGGTGGCGTTGGAAGCCGCCTTTGCAGCAGCCGCGCCGTCGCAAAAGATGAGATCCACTCCATACCCCAGCAGATCCCGGGCGGCCCGCGGCAATTCGGTGGCCTTGCCCAGGGTGAAGCGGACCCCCAGCACATAATCCACGTTTTCCACATATCCCAATTGTTCAAGCCCTTTTTTCAATCCCGCCATTTGCGGAGTTGGCCCCCAGGAGGTTGTGAGCGCCCCGATCCGGAAGGGTTTGTCCGGGGCTGCAAACGCTGTACCGGCCAAGTCCATGGCAGACAACAGCAGCAAAAGGAGCACGAATTCCCTGAGTACCAGGGGGAGCCGCCTCAATCCATGGATTTTTTTCGCTAATATCTTCATGCCATTCCTCGCTGTGATTCCGATCACCGGATGATGCGGTCGGCCAGATAAAGCACTTCCGGGTCGATCTTCAGCCTCATCCGTTTGGCGGCTTTCAGGTTAATGACGAACTCCAGCTTGGTATTCACTTCCACGGGAATCTCCCCCGGGTTGGCGCCCTTGATGATCTTGTCCACCAGCCTCGCCGCCAGCCGGCCCGCCTCGTGCCAGGAGGGGCCGTAGCTGGCGAGACCTCCTCGTTCAACCATAAACGCGGCTCCGAACATGGAGGGAATATTGTTCATTCGGGTGGCTTCCGCCATGAATCCCAGGATGTTCAAGCTCGCTCCTTGGGGAGCGATAAATCCATACAGCCTGTCAATACTTGGATTCAGGATGGCCCTGCCCGCCTCCGCTTCGGTCGTCACCCCTTTCTCCAGCAGGGAGATACCCAACAGTTTCGCGGCCTTCTGATAGGTTTCGACCGTCTTTTTGTTGGAATCGTCATTCGAGTCATGAACGATCAACACCTGCTTCATGCCGGGGACGGTTTGCTGGAACAATTGCAGGCGGCGCGCGCTCAATTCCTCGTTCAAATTGCTCAGTCCGGTCACGTTTCCTCCGGGACGGGCATAGCTTTCGATCAATCCGTTGCCGATCGGATCGTTCACGCTGGCAAAGACCACGGGAATGCGGCTGGTTGCCCCGGCAGCCGCTTTTGCGGCATTGGCGCTTTCGCAGAAGATGAGATCCACCCCATACCCCAGCAGATCCCGCGCGGCCCGCGGCAATTCGGTGGAACTGCCCTGGGTGAAGCGGATTCCGAGGATGTAATCCACGTTTTCCACATACCCCAGTTCCTGCAACCCCTGCTGCAACCCCACCATCTGCGGGGTCGGCCCCCAGGAAGCGGTGAGCGCCCCGATCCGGAAGGGTTTTTCCCATTTCGCCGCTTCCACCGGGGGCGCCAGGAGGAGGGCCAGCACGAACAGGAGCGTCGTCATCCAAATCGCGCTGCTGGTTTGGATGCTTGAAACCCTTGCCATTGTACCGCTTCCGGCCCTCATTCCGTTCTCCCGGTTGCGCTATTTCCCAGCAATCCGCCGGGCAATCTTGAGGATGGGCTCGCTCCCGAAGAGCGGATCGGGGGAGCGCACCTCGCCCTCCTTGGGCCTGGGCTGGCTCCACACGCCCCGCACGATGCCTTCCTTGTCCACCAGGAAGAAGGACTGGCGCGCATAGAGCCGCTTGGCCCGGCCCTCGTACTGCTCCACGCCCCAGCGGAGAATGGTTTTCCCGTCCGGATAGTCGCTGAGCAGTGGATAGGGCAGATTGAGGGAGGCAGCGAAGGTTTTCTGGGAAAAATAGTGGCTCATGGAAAGGGCCAGCACCTCGATCCCCAGTTCCTGGAATTTAGCATAGTCAGCCCGCCGGGCTTCCAGATTGTCCCGTCAGGTGGGGCCGAAATCGGCGTGGTAGAATTCCACCAGCACCATCTGCTTGCCCCGGTAATCGCTGAGGCTGATTTTCCTGTCCCTTGTGGAGATCAACTTGAAATCGGGCGCCTTTTCCCCCACCCGCACCTTGACGCTGGCGTCCTTCGCGCTCACGGCCCAGCCGGGCAGGGCGAGCAGGGCGGACAACGCCACCCCCAGCATCGTAACGGCAATCCGTTTCGCGATCATGTTCATGGTCACTTCTCCTTTGTCGAGGGACGGGACCCCTGCCGGGAATTCGGCAAAAAGGGCGGCCCATCCGCCGTTCACCCCCCCATTGATTGGGGAGCCTTCAGCCTCACCGGATGATCCGGTCGGCCCTGAACAACATTTCGCTGGGGATCGT
>CAZOXD010000294.1:0-3827 GCA_964583525.1 uncultured Pseudomonadota bacterium | reverse complement strand
CATGATGGCGACTTCTTCGGAGTTCCACCCACGGGGAAGAAGGTCACCATAAATGCAGTCATCATCAATCATTTCGAGAACGGCAAGATTGCCGAAGCTTGGCAACTAATCGATTACGGTGGGCTCTTTCGTCAAATCGGTAAACTGAAGATTTGATTCCCTGAGCCAGCGAAGTCGGCGCGGCGGGACGGCGGAATTCCTGGAGCGTTCCCCTTTCCCCATGAATCCGGTAATGCTGTTCCTGAATACAATCCCTAATTGGAGATGTGCTCCCACCGTCATCAACCGGAACCGACCATGCCCCCCAAAGCCCCATGATCGCCAAGACCCTATCGGCCACCGTGCTGGGCGTGGAGGCGCACCCGATCGAGGTGGAGGTGGACCTGGCGCACGGGATGCCTCAGTTCAACATCGTGGGGCTGCCCGACTGCGCCATCCGCGCAGGGTGAAATAAGAGAGCAGGAGCATGGGCAGGGCCATCAGATCCGCCGGGTCCGGCACGATATGGAAGCGGGCGCCAGGCACAATCATGCCCAGGAGTTCCTCATGGAATCCGGCCACGGCCGGCAGCAACTGTACGGCGCTGAACTGAACCAGGGTCAGCAGGCAGGCGGCGATGGCCGTCCGGTGGGATGCGGGTCGCCATGGCTGCCGCCGCAGTGCTGCCACACACCACTGCGCCCACTCCACGGTGGAGAACAACACCAGAGGCACCAGGAAGCAATATGCGAAGTCGGAAAGCTTGCCGGTAATCCAACCCGGCCAGACGGACTTGAGCCAATGGTCATTGAGGGCCAATGTCAGCGCCGCGGCGAGGGCTGTGGGGTTCAGGAGGATGCTGCCCGGCACTGATCCGGTCGCTTCCCGGTGGGTGGATGTACGGTGCGGGGTGGGCACTGTTCCGCTCATGGCGCCGGGGCCCAGTCCAGGTTGAAATACTGCTGCCGGCCACTTAGCAGGGTGATTTTCAGATACGCCCATTGCTGGTCGAGGGAATTCGCCTGGCAGGTGATGGTGCCGGTCCCCGCGGCGCTGCACTGCACCGGCGGATTGCCGTCGTACACGTCGTGCGCCACGGAGAATTCAACCGTTTCCGTCAGGCCGCTCAAGGTGAAGTCGTAAAAAGTGTAGGCTTGTGGCGTGTACACCATGTAATAGCTGGGCCACCCATCATTCACTACCGCCAGGGCCGGTGTATCCCGAGTCCAAATTGTTTTTGAATAATTTTTGAAATCACGGCCCACCGGATAAGAGGAGACATCAATGAACATCTCCCTATTTCCCTCAAAGGGGGTGGCCAGGTCAGGCAGGAGAATCTCGATAAAAATCTCGCCGGCTCCATTGGATAGGAAAGGGCATTGGAGGTTCGTGATGGGGTCGGTATCAACGGCGGTGCAGGACACATACGGATCATTGATAAACAGATCATCCGCCGCGCGCACCTGGTAGCCAAGTTCGGTGTAAATGCCCTTGAAGACGATGAACCAGAGTGGTGTGTCCGGCTCCATTCCGGACACCTTGAGATAGAGGGGGGCAAAACTTGAAACCCGGACGACATCGTGAAAGGGATACTCATACCGGTAGGGATCATCCGCCGTTCCCTGTCCCTGGTCCACCGGTATGCTTTTCGAACACCCCGGGGAGCCTTTTGTGCAGTAGGGCCCGGTGGCCACCAGCAGCCCCCAGCCCACCAGCAACATCAACGCGCTGGCGGTGAATTGAATTTTCCGCGATCCACCCGGTGTTTTGAACCAGAGCACTTGCGCCCCCGATCACTTTATCCTGGTGCAAGGGGTGGGAGGTGTGCACCGGCAGCCAGGTCCGGGCCCCGCACCCTGCATTCGCCACAGGCTTCCGTTCTAATTGTTTGCCGGCCCAGGGATTGAATTCCAATGAAATTTTACCATAAATGGGGGCGAAAACATAAGACCTTCCTGAATTCAGGGCATTCCACGCGCGCCCCGCATTCACGGATAGAGGAAGCCATCCCCCTTTCCCCGCGCTCCCGATTCCGGTAAGGCTATCCCTTGTATCCGTTCCGTAAAACAGGGACGCTCTGATTTCGCATCCACCCGCCAACCTGATTGGCCGCCATGATCGCCAAGACCCTATCGGCCACCGTGCTGGGCGTGGAGGCGCACCCGATCGAGGTGGAGGTGGACCTGGCGCACGGGATGCCTCAGTTCAACATCGTGGGGCTGCCGGACGGCACCATCCGCGAAAGCCGGGACCGCATCACGGCGGCCATCAAGAACTCCGGGTACGCGTTTCCTGTGCGGCGCATCACCTGCAACCTGGCCCCGGCGGAACTCCGCAAGGCCGGCTCGGGCTTCGACCTGCCCATCGCGGCCTGCCTGCTGGAAGGCATGCAAGCCGTGCCCGCCGGCTCCACGGGCCGGTTCATGATCGTCGGGGAACTCTCCCTGGAGGGCCGGGTGCGCCCGGTGCGGGGCGTGCTGCCCATCGCCATTGCGGCCAGGAGCCTGGCCGGCAACGACACCGCGGCTAGGGAAAATGGCGCAGGCGGCGGTAAGGGCAGTGGCGCCAATCGTAATGATGGTGGCAAGGGGATGGGCAGCGCGGGAATGATCCTCCCCCGCGAGAACGAGCTGGAAGCCGCCGTGGTGGAGGGGCTGCCGCTCTACCCGGTGGAGCACCTGAGCGAAGTGGCGGCCCTGCTGCGCGGAGAGCGCGTTCCCGAGACCCGCAGCGTGGACCCCCATTCCCTCTTCCGCTCAGCGGCGGTGTACGGGGAGGACCTGCAGGACGTGAAGGGCCAGGAGCAGGTCAAGCGCACCCTGGAGATCGCAGCCGCCGGCAACCACCACCTGCTGATGATCGGCCCGCCCGGCTCCGGCAAGACCATGCTGGCGCGGCGCCTGGGCACCATCCTGCCGCAGTTGTCCTTCCCCGAGGCGCTGGAAACCACCCGCATCCATTCCATCGCCGGCCTGCTGGAGGCCGACCAGGCGCTGGTGGCGCGGCGTCCCTTCCGCTCGCCCCATCATTCCATCTCCCAGCCGGGACTGGTCGGGGGCGGCTCGTTTCCGCAGCCGGGGGAAATTTCCCTGGCCCACCACGGGGTGCTCTTCCTGGACGAATTGCCAGAGTTTCCGCGTCCCGTGCTGGAACTGCTGCGCCAGCCCCTGGAGGAGCGGCGCGTGACCATCTCCCGGGCGGCGATGGCGCTGGAGTTTCCCTGCAACTTCCTGCTGGTGTGCGCCATGAATCCCTGCCCCTGCGGCTACCTGGGCGATCCCGGGCGGCGCTGCCGCTGCGGTCCCCACGAGGTGCGCAAGTACCGCTCGCGCATTTCCGGGCCGCTGCTGGACCGGATCGACCTGCAGGTGGACGTGCCGGTGGCCCCCTTCGAGCGGCTGGTGGAAGAGCGGCGCGGGGAATCATCCGCCTCTGTACGCGAGCGGGTGCAGGCGGCCCGGGAGCGGCAACTGGCGCGCTTTGCCGGCACGCCCACCCGCTCCAACGGGGAGATGACCCCCAAGCAGATCGAGGCCCACGCCCGGCCCCCCGACGGCGGGCTGGAACTGCTGCGCACGGCTTCCCAAAAGCTGGGCCTCTCAGCCCGCGCCCACACCCGCATCCTGAAAGTCGCCCGCACCATCGCCGACCTGGCCGACGCTCCCGAAATGGGCATCGAGCACATCGCCGAGGCGATACAGTATAGGAAGCTGGATCGGGGGGTGGGGTGAGGGGGGACTGGTGGAGGCTATTCTCAAGCAGACCGGGTTGAATTAATCCTTGGAGGCGCCAATGAAAAAACTCAAGATTGCCATGGTCGTCCATGAGGAGGAGGGAAGGTATTGGGC
>CAZOXD010000293.1:0-3855 GCA_964583525.1 uncultured Pseudomonadota bacterium | reverse complement strand
CCCGGCGCCGCTCCCACCCTTTTTCAGAGGGCCGAATCCGGGTGCGCCCCCATCATCCACTGCAACTTGCGAGACCGTTCTTCAACCATGAAAAACAGCGCCTTCCCAATCCCATCCCGTAAAACCATCGGCCTGGGGGATTTGCTGGAAAACCCCGTATTTTCCAATATCGTCCGCCTGTTCATCATCGTGATCCTGACCCTGGGGGGATACATCTGGAAGACCGAGATGGATCACGTCAACAAGGCACTGGAGGAAATCAAAAGCAGCGTCAACGAGAACGTGCGCCGCCAGTGGCAGGAGGTCAACCAGATCAAGCGGGAGGTGTCCCTGGTCAACCGGGAGGTGGGGCAGATCCTGCTGCGCACTAACCAGATGCTGTTCGAAATCCTGAAGGACCGCTCTGCCATCCATTCCACGGCGCCCAAAGTAGTGTCCAAGGCTGTGCCCAAGGCGGGAAGCAGCGGGACGCCATGACCCCCTCACAATCCCCCCATTCACCCCAATCCCCACCAAAATAAATAGAAAAGGAGCCACTCTTCATGGAAACGTTGACGACCCTCGTCACCCTGTTCGCGGTCGCCCTGGCGGCCCTGGTCTTTTGCATTCTGGCCGTGCGGGTGGTGGACCGGCTGGTCTTCCCCGATCTCTCCTTCTCCCGGGCCCTGGCGGACAACAACGTCGCCGTGGGGGTCTTCCTGGCCGCCCTGGTGTTCGGGATCTTCTTCCTGGTCAGCAACGCCACGGGGGGGGAACTGGATCGGTACGATAAACAATTCCGCAAATGGGCCCGCTACGAGTTCGGGTTCACCTATCCCTGGCAGGTCTTCAAGGCACAGGGCATGGCCGAAAGCGGCCTGGACCCTGCCCTCTGCAGCCGGGTGGGGGCCTGCGGGCTGATGCAGTTCATGCCCGGCACCGCCCTGGCGATGGGTCTGCATGACCGCTTCGAGGCCAGAAAGAGCATCCGCCAGGGCATCCGCTACGACCGGCAGCTATGGAGGAAGTTCACGGCCCCCCGCCCCCATTGGGACCGCCTGGCCTTCGCCATGATGAGCTACAACGCGGGCATGGGCAATGTGCTCCGCTTCCAGGCTGCCGCCCGCTCTAGTGGGGTGGACCCCAACCTTTTCGAAACCATCAAGCCGTTTGTCTGGCGGGAGCCGCGCACTTATATCGAGCGCATCCTGCGCTGGTGCAAGCGCTTCGGGGGGTGGAAATGCTCGACTGGATAGGGGAAGCCGTCCAGGCCCTCACCCTGGCCTACCTGATCCGCAACCATCCGGGAATCCTGCTGCTGCTGGGAGGCGCGGCGCTGGCCATCGTCCTCGCCTGGAAGCACGCCCAGAAATCCAGCGCCTGGAATTGGAGCCCGCGTCAGGTTTTCGATCTGGGTCTGGGCCTGGTCACCCTCTACCTGCTGGGAATGGGCACCTGGCTGCTGGTGTGACGGGAGGGGGGTAGGGGGGGCAGGTCGCATGGGCGAGATGATCTCAACCTACAGATTTTTGTTGAGTTGATCTTGGGGATAGTCGGAATTTATGGACCCATATTTGCTTGGACTTCGTTGAAATGGTGTATTACGAGTGAGTCAAAATCCCACCTAAAGCCTGAGGAATATCAAAGTGCCAGCGATCAAAAGAAAAATTCCTACACCTCCGGACGGAAAAGAGCGTGAAGCTGAACTGATTGAGATAAAGAACTCCAAAGAGCCTCCAAACACATATGAATTAGCAGATGGCTCGCTCTTCACATTAAAAACCGTTGTCACCGAAATTTGGAGGGTGGAAGAGGTTTACGACGATCAAGGAAACCCTTTTTATCTTGCAAAATCGACCAATATCGCCACTGTCACCGCCCCCGAAGAAATCCGCCGGAGGACCTCATGAGTCCTGACGCCCGCGAGATAGAAAACTGGAATACAAAATCCAATGCCGATGGTAGTTGGGAGGTCCCGCATTATGACATCCCCAGTAATTTGGTGAAGGGTATTGAGATGCAATGCCTTACGGATGTGATTTTTCTTACCACCTATACCCACAATCCGGAGGGCGGATTTAAATGGCGTGTCCCGATGAAAGATCTTGGGGATGACCGCATCGTCCTCACCGCCCCGTTGGAGATCATTGTTGAATTTTGGGGAAAAACGGTCATTGCCTACAATTTCGATTTGGACCAATTCGGGTATGGGGATTCGGAAAATGAAGCATTTGAATCTCTGCGTAATTGCATTTCCGATCTTTACTTTATTCTCAAAGAGGAAGGTGAGAGCAATCTCGGCCCGATTCCCCTCCGCCATTGGAGGTATCTTAAGTCGATTGTGAAAGAGCTGTAACCATGAGCCTCAAACCCGGCGAAATTGACAGCGCCTGGAATAAGGTGGGCATGGAAATCGTAAAAAGAAAGCACATCACAGCGAAGTTCAAGGTTGAAGGAAAAGTCATTCTCACCACGGGTCGTTCCCATGGTACCCGAATGTTGGACGGCACCATTCCCCATAAAATCCGCGGCCAAATGAAGTTGAATCAGCAGCAGTTCAACGACCTTATCCAGTGTCCACTTGACCGCAGTAGGTATATTAACATTCTCACTGAACTTGAGTTAATCCCTAAGGATTAACCCTCCATCCCCCATCCCCACTACGCCCTCACTCCCCCTCTCCCCCATCTTCACCTGACCCAAGCCCCACCACGCCGTCGGCGGCCAGTGCGGCGATTTCCTCCTCCGTGCAACCGATTTCCCGCAGGATTTCCGCGCTCTGGGCACCCAGCGGCTGGGGCGGCAGGCGCACTTCCGGGGTTTCTCCGTCATACTGAACGGGATGCCGCACCAGGGTGATGGGTGTCCCGGTGGCGCCGGGGAGGGTTTGGAAGCTGCCCAGGTGCCGCACCTGGGGGTCCGCCTCCAGAGCCTCGTAATCGTTGACGGGCGCGTGCCACACCTTGGTGGCGGACAGCTTCTCCAGCCATTCCCCCGTGGTGCGCCCCCGTACCGCCCGCGCCACGATCTGGCAGATTTCCTCCTTGCGGGATTGCTGCTCCGTGTCGGCAATGGCGGCCAACTCCTCTGCGTCCAGGGCTTCGGCCAGTTCCCCCATGGTGGACAGGGAGATAGCCAGGTGCCCATCCCGGGTGGGATAGATGCCGTAGGGGGCGGGGAACATGAACCCGCCCTGGTGCGGGGGATGACGGATGGTGGAGGGACGCTCGCCGTTGAGGTAGCAGGTCAGCGCCTCCATCTGCATGTCGATGGCCGAGGAGAGCAGGTTCACGTCCACCCGGCAGCCCCGGCCGGTCTTCTCCCGGTTGAGCAGCGCCGCCAGGATGCCCATGGCCAGGATCATCGCCCCGTGGTGATCCACGGCGGAGACCCCCACGGGCCGCGCGCCGTCCCTGCCGTTTCCCGTATCCCCCGTGACGGCCGCCAGCCCGGAGAGCGCCTGCACCAGCATGTCCTGCCCGGGCCGTTCGGCGTAGGGGCCGTCGGGGCCGTACCCGGAAGCCACCGCGTAGACCACTCCGGGATTCTCCGCCCGGATGGCCTCGTACCCCAACCCCAGCCGCTCCATCACTCCGGGCCGGAAGTTCTCCGCCACCACGTCCGCCGTCAGCGCCAGCCGTTTGGCGATGTCTGCGCCGCGCTCCGACTTCAGGTCCAGGGCCAGGCTGCGCTTGTTGCGGTTGGCGCAGAGAAAGAGCACGCTCTGCCCGTCGATGAACTTGTCCGCCCCCGCCCACTTGCGCTGAAACGCCCCCCCACCGGCTCCACGGCGATCACGTCCGCCCCCAGATCGCCCAACGTCTGCATGGCCGCAGGCCCCACCAGGAAATGGTTGAAGCTGACGACCCGGTACCC
>CAZOXD010000292.1:0-3881 GCA_964583525.1 uncultured Pseudomonadota bacterium | reverse complement strand
AGGGGATCACACCCTTGTAGATTTCCGTGGTCTTGATGGAATCCGGCGCCACACCGCGCAGGTAAAACAGGGCGAATCCGAAGGGAGGCGTCAAAAACGAGGTCTGGAGGTTGACCCCCATCATGACCCCCAGCCATACGGGGCTCATGGGCACACCCGGCGCGATTTCCATTTGCAGCAGGATCGGCGCGACGATGGGAACGACGATAAAAATAATTTCCAGGAAATCGATGAAGAAACCCAGCAGGAACATGACCAACATCACCACCAGCAAGGAGGCGATTGTGCCCCCGGGAAGGGAAACCAGGAATTCCTCGATCATGGTGTCGCCGCCCAGCCCTCGAAATACAAGGGAAAACAGGGAGGCGCCCACCAAAATGATGAACACCATGGATGAAATTTCCATGGTGGTGCGCATGATTTCCGATAGGATGCGGTTTCCGTTTTCCACCCGGTGATTGAAGACCCGTTTCAATCCGATCATGATCCCCCAAGCCAATCCGATGCTAAAAAAAATCGCGGCTCCGATGGCGATCCATTCCACCGTGGAAATCACATTGCGCTGCATTCTCAGGTCGAAAAACGCGGTGAGAGTCAACACCAGCACCAGGCATACCCCACCCATGACGATGGGCAATCGTTTGTTTTCCTCCAAGCGATATCCGGCCAGCATGATGGCGCCGATGGCCCCCACACCGGCGGCTTCCGTCGGAGAGGCCAGCCCGCCCAGGATGGAGCCCAGCACGGCCACGATCAGCACAATCGGGGCCAACAGCGAATTCAGCATCTGGATCGCGAATTCCTTGCGGCTGACAGTTCCAAATTCTTCCGCGGGAATGGCCGGCGCCGCGCTGGGTTGAAATAAGGCCACCAGCATCAGATATGTCATGTAGAGTCCCACCAAAAACAGCCCCGGGAAGAGCGCGCCCGCGAACAAATCATTCACGGAGACCGTATCCGGCGCGAAGTTCCCCATTTTGAACTGGGCTGTCTGGAACGCCACCGAAAGCTGGTCCCCCAGCAGCACCAACACGATGGAAGGGGGGATGATCTGTCCCAGCGTTCCCGACGCGGATATGACTCCACAAGCCAGGGAGGGCTTGTAACCCCGCCGCAGCATGGTGGGCAGGGAGAGCAGGCCCATGGTAACCACCGTGGCGCCGACGATGCCCGTGGAAGCCGCTAGCAGCGCCCCCACGATGAACACCGATAACCCCAGGCCGCCCCGCATGGCTCCGAACATTCTCCCCATGTTGTCGAGCAGTTCCTCCGCCACCTTGGAGCGTTCCAGGGTAACGCCCATGAATACGAACAGGGGCACCGCCACCAGCACCTCGTTGGTCATTATCGCGAAAATCCGCTGGGGAAAGGCGGTGAGGATGGAATAATCGAATACACCCAATCCGACCGCAATCAGCGCGAACAGGAAGGCTGTGCCGGAAAGGGTGAATGCAACGGGAAACCCGGCGATCAGAAACCCGACTGTTACCAGGAACATGATCAGGGTCAGGGCTTCCGGACTGGAAAAAAATTCCATATCAAACAAGCTCGGGTTCTTTGGATTCGCCAATCTCCCCGTCCGCTCCGGCAAGGACGAGAATCGATTTCAAAGCCATGGAAATTCCCTGCAGGAAAAGCAGGGCGATGAATAGCAGGATGACGGTTTTCAGCAGGTAGATGAAAGGCAGGCCGCTGATCTCGATGGATCCCTCCAACACTCTCCAGGAGTTGAGCACATAGCTCCAGGATACTGTCCAGGCCAGATAACAGATGGGGCCGAGAAAAATGATCATGCCCGTCAAGTTTACGAAGGCTTTCCGTTTGCGCGGCATTTCGCGGTAGAGAATATCCACCCGCACATGCCCATCATGGAGCAGCGTGTAGCCGGAACCCATCATGAACAGGATCCCATGCAGGTACCAGATCGATTCCTGCATGGGGATGTTTCCGTAGGAAAACACATACCGCAGAATCACGACCACGAACTGCATCACCACCATGATCACCGCCGTCCAGGCGGTGCCACGGCCTACGTACTCGTTGAGGAGATCGATGGCTCGGCTGATTCGCGCCAGACTAATCAAAGGAAACCTTCATGAGAGGGGTCCGCCAGCGGCCGGGTGGCGTGGTTTGCATGCGGGCGCCATCCAAGCTGACGGTTACGACCGGTGGGCGCGGCAGGATCCCGCGGGCTCCGGCTGGCAGGGTGGCGAAATTCGCCGTCCCGCCAGCCGGGAAGCCGGATCAGCCCCTGACCAGGGACCGCTTTTGCAGGTAGGCCTGTTCGGAGAGACCGGACCAACCCATGGCGATCTTCCGGAACTTGTTAAAGCTGTTGTAAACCTTCTTGGTGAGCGGATCCGCACTGCCCGCCGAAGCCACCACATCCAAGGCCACCTTCCCGAGAGCCCGGAAGATATCGTCGGAAAACTCGTGCAACTTCACTCCGTGTTTATTGATCAGGGTTTCCAGCGCGGCGGAGTTGTTGGCGTTGAATTCGGCCAGACTGTAGTCGTCCTCCGCCATGACGGCGTTTTCGACAATCGACTTGTCCGCGGAGGAAAAACCGTCCCACAGCTTCTTGTTGATGCCGAAACTGAGCACGGTGCCCGGCTCATGGAAGCCCGGAAATTGGTAGTTCTTGACCACCTTGTAAAATCCGAAGGCCAAGTCGTTCCAGGGGCCGACCCATTCGGTGGCGTCGATGGTGCCGGCTTGCAGGGCCGGGAGAATATCCCCGCCGGCCAGGGTGACGGAGGTGCCGCCCAGGCTATTGATGACGTCGCCACCCAACCCGGGCATCCGCATCTTGAGCCCTTTGAAGTCCTCCAGGGAGCGCATCGGCTTCTTGAACCATCCGCCCATCTGGACACCGGTGTTCCCGCCCATGAGGCTTTTCACGCCGAATTGGGCGCTCACTTCATCCCAAAGCTGCTGGCCGCCGCCGTGGTAGATCCAGGCCTTCATTTCCGTGGCGGTAAGGCCGAAGGGCACCGCGGCGAAGAAGGCATAGGCCTTGATCTTGCCCTGATAATAGTAATCGGCGGAGTGGTACATGTCGGCGGTGCCCTGCTGAACGGCATCGTTGCATTTCAACGGATGCACCAACTCGCCGCCCGCGTAAACTTTTACTTGCAGCCGGCCACCGGAACTCTTGCTGATCCGTTCCGCGAGCCGATTGGCGGCGGTTCCCAGCCCGGGGAAGTTCTTGGGCCAGGAAGTGACCATCCGTAATTGCTTGCGGCCCTGGGAAATCGCGGGCGCGGGAAAAGTCGAGGCAGCAGCAGCGGCGGCAGCGCCGCCCACGGCTGCGGTTTTCAGGAATGTGCGTCGTTTCATGATCCTCTCCAATGCAAAATGAAATTTCAGGGGCTTATCAGGATGACCCGCCCCCGTGAAAAGGGTGCGGCTTCCTCAATAGGTGGTGTTCATCGGCGATAACAGCAGTGCCTCAAACGATGAAATATCGGTGGAATAACCAGGCAATTTCCGGGTTATCGGGCTTGCGCCTTTCCGCAAATCAATTTCCACCTGAGTTTCTATCGCAATACACCAACAAAAATAGCGCGTTACACAACCATACCCACATCTCCCTGTCAAGCCGGGGCAAGGCAGGATAGGCTGGCGAAGCCATGTTTTCGGGGATGGCGATGAAGGCATCGAAATGAGCGCGCTGGAATTTTCTGGCCGGATGGCTCTCGCTCATGTACACACCCGATGCTTTACTTCATTTAGCTCTCGAATTCATTTAGCTCTTTTTTCATTTTACTGTGGCACGATCCAGGCCTTACCGTGGACGTGTACCCTACACTGAACGATTTGCTCTGGAGCGATCCATGAATAAAACCGTTTATCCGCTGGCAAGAACAACCCTTTCCGAC
>CAZOXD010000291.1:0-4076 GCA_964583525.1 uncultured Pseudomonadota bacterium | reverse complement strand
ATTCCGGCTTCCAGCCATGCCTCCTTGAGGGGGCAGCGGTGGAACTTGATGTCCAAGCCTTCGTTGTCGCACCGCTCCAATTCGGGTTCGAAGAGGGCGCCATCATCCGGAATGAATTTGAGAAAGGCGTCCTTCAGCCCTTCCATGTCGTCCGGGCCATACTTGGAGAAATACTCCCCGACCTTCAGGCCCCGGCTGTAAATGGCCCGCTTCATGATTTCCGCAGCCCGTTCTTCGCCGATCTCTTCCCGCATTTCCAGGAAGAAGGCGTGATAGAGCATGGCCCGGTTCTTAAAGGACGCGATCAATTCCTTGCGCAATCTTTCTTCGGACATGGAACTCACTCAAGAAGAAATCGGGCTCAATGCGGGTTAAACACGCAGTTTGGGATCGAGGACATCCCTTAAGGAATCCCCGAACAGATTGAAAGCAAACACCGAGATGGTAATGGCCAAGCCTGGGAAAATGGGAAACCACGGCGCGGTCTCCGCGTACTGTTCCGCACCCCCCTGCAGCATCAGGCCCCAGGCCGGAATGGGATCCTGCACTCCCAATCCAAGGAAGGATAGGGCGGCTTCCAGGAGAATCGCCTGTCCCATAAACGCCGTGATCATGATCAGGTAGGGCGCCATCACGTTGGGCACCATGTGACGCATGATAATCCTCCAATTCCCGAAGCCCAACGCGCGGGCGGCGTCCACATAGGGAACCTCCCGGATGGACAGGGCGCTGGCGCGCACGACCCGCGCGCAGCGGGGAATCATGGGAACGGTGATGGACATGATGACCAGAATGAGGACGTACACCTCCTTGGGTTTCGAAACCCACAAATTCTCCAGGATGGATCCCACGATAAACGATTCAAACGGCCTGACCGCGATAATGGCCAAAGCCATCACGATCAATGGAAACGACATGAAAATGTCCAACAGGCGCTGGACGATCAGATCGGTTGTTCCCCCGAAATAGGCGCTGGCCACCCCGATCACCAGCCCCAGGGTGGCTCCAATAATAGAGGAAAAGAGTCCCACCATCATTGCGGTGCGCGAGCCGAAAATAATTCTGGATAGAATATCCCGGCCAAATTCGTCCGTCCCCATCCAATAGGTCCAACTTGGCGGAGCGAGTTGGTCCTCATAGTGGGGATCAAGAGGGTCATATGGGGCGACCACTCCGGCGAAAAACGCCAACAGGACAAATAATATTATGACCACCAGACCGGCTGCGCCAAGTGGTTTGGTGCGGAAAAACCGGACCACGGCCTCAACCTTGGTTTCCTGGCTTGGAAGTAAATCCGTTGTGGAGGTTTCCCCGGTGATATCGGTCATTTCAACCTTTTATTAATAGTGAATGCGGGGGTCCAACCAGGCGTAGAGAATGTCGACGATGAAATTGGTGAGAACGAAGGTAAATGCAACGATCATCACCAGGATCTGAACTGCGGTGTAATCGTGATTCCCGACTGCATTTACGAAGAACAGACCGAGGCCGTTCAGGTTGAAAACCTGTTCGGTGACGACCAGGCCGCCCATTAGAAAGGCGAATTCCAGGCCGATCACTGTAATCACGGGCAGCATGGCGTTCTTGAGAGCGTGCCGGTTGATGATGAGATGCTCAACCAGTCCCTTGGCGCGCGCCGTCCGGATATAGTCCTCCCGTAATACTTCCAGCACGGCCGAACGGGTCATGCGGGTGGCAACGGCGGAGTAGCGGTACCCGGTCGCCAGGGCCGGCCAGATCAACTGGCTCATGTTGGCGATGGGGTCCACCCAAATCGGTGTGTAGGTTAACGGGGGCATCCATCCGAAAAAGATCAGAAAACCCAGGATCATCAGGATGCCCAGCCAGAAGGATGGGGTGGCGATTCCCCCGATGGAAAAGATGCGCACCGCATAGTCGACCCAGGAATCCTGCTTCAACGCCGCGGCGGTGCCCAACGGGATGGCCAACAGGGTGGCGAAAAGAGTCGACATGATGGCGATTTGCAGGGAAATCTGAAACCGTTCCTTCAGTTCGAGACTCATGGGCCGGCCGGTCCACATGGAGGTGCCGAGATCCCCCTGGAGCAGATCGAATATCCAGTCTCCGAATTGCACGAGATACGGCCTGTTCAGTCCCAGGCGTTCATTCTCCATATCGATCATTTCCTGGCTGACATTACCGGTTTCTCCCAGGCGGATTTCGGCAATATCGCCCGGGATCAACCGCATCAGGATGAATATGAGGACCGCCACCCCGAACAGGGTGGGAACCATCAGGATCAGGCGCCGAATCAGATAGCGATACACGGGTTACCGGGATGGTGTAGCACCGTCCGCTTTCCTTACGGTAAGCGGACGGCTAGGAATGTAAATGCCACTGAAGCGAATTACTGGTCGAGCCAAACCACTTCCAGTTGCATGTTCAGATAATGGCTGGGGGTAATGTTCCACCCTTTCAGTTTGGCGTTAAGTGGAAGGATACGATACCACCACAGCGTTGGGATATACCAGCCCTGATTGAATATGTGCTTCTGGTATTCGATCAGGATTTTCCTTTGTTCCTTAGGGTCGGTTTCCCGCAGTTGCAGGTTGTAGAGACGGTCCACTTCGCGGTCGATGTATTTACCGTTGTTGGACCCTCCGCCCGCATCCCAGGAAAGGAACTTGGAGACGTCCAGGGTGGGGTTCACGATGGATTGGCAGTTGAAGTCCATGCTCACGTCGTACCCGGGAGGATTCGAGCGGAGCGTTTTATAGAACTGGGCCGTGGGTTGGGTCCATTGGTCCACCTCCAGTCCGATCTTCCGCCATTGGTCGATCAGCCATGTGCCCACGATCTTGTATGGCATTTCCACGGCGCGATTGTGGAACGTGAACTTGAAGCCTTCCTTGACGCCGGCTTCCCGTAAAAGCCTGCGGGCCTTGGCCCGGTTGGCCTTGAGATCGGTGCCGAAACCCTCCAGTTGCTTCAGTTCACTGTCGTTCATGGCCAGGGGATGGCCGGGGAACACCAGACCGCCCACGGTCTTGACGATGGCGATGTTCGACAAATATCGGGAACCGCCCCAGCGGTCCAGGGCCAGGCTCAGCGCCCTGCGCACCCGCGGATCGTCGAAAGGCTTGCGGTGGGAATTGGGCACGATGAACAGAGCGCAGTTCCAGTCGCTTTTCAAAACATTCACGTTGTTCTTGCCGAGGGAGCGCACGATATCGACCACTGTGGCCGGCGGAAGTCCGCGGAACAGACCCATGGCCCGGCCCGAGCGAATCGCCGCCACCTGGACAGCCTGCTTTTTGCTGAAAATGGCCTCGAATCCATCCAGATACGGCAGACCGGGCTTGAAATAATCGTCGTTGCGTTCGCCGATCATTTTCGACCCGGGGGTGAACTTCGCGTTCTTGAAAGGTCCGCTGCCAAGCACGTTCTTTTCGTACCAATGAATGTCCCTGGCCAGGACGTCCGCCTGGTATATGAAGTTGTACGGCATGGCTACGGCCGGAATGAAAGCCGGGGAACCGAATTTCAGCTTGAAAACCACGGTGGAATCGTTGGTGGCCTTCACGGAATCGACCATCAGGAAGTATCCCCTGCGGGCGCTGAGAACCCCTTCGGGCGGGAAAATGATCTTGTTGAAAGTGGCCACCACGTCGCGCGCCGTCATGGGTGTGCCGTCATGGAAACGGATCCCCTTGCGCAGCTTGAAGGTGAAGGTTTTCTTGTCCGGGCTAACCTTCCAATTGTCTTCGGCGGCGTCCCCGTGAATTCTCAATCCCTTCTTGTCATTGGGATCGACCCGCAGCAGCAGGCTGTAAAACGGCGCCACGGGGTGAATCACGGCGTAGGTGGTTTCCCGGTGAGGGTCCTGGCTGGGCAGACCCGATGCGGGTACGATGTACACCAGCTTGCCTCCCCGTTTCTGCGCCTGGGCCGTGCCCATGGACGCTACGACAACGCCAACGGCCAGGAATACGATGGCTATGGCGGTGAAAAGATTTCGCGGTTTCATTTCGAGCTCCTCTCCAGTTGCTCATTTCGTTTTGGATTCCGGCCGTTCCTAAGTGACAATGGGGCCGTGGTGCAATAGGCAAGGGCCC
>CAZOXD010000290.1:0-4079 GCA_964583525.1 uncultured Pseudomonadota bacterium | reverse complement strand
ATTCCGGCTTCCAGCCATGCCTCCTTGAGGGGGCAGCGGTGGAACTTGATGTCCAGGCCCCCGCTGTCGCACCGTTCCAATTCGGGTTCGAAGAGGGCGCCATCATCCGGAATGAAATTGAGAAAGGCGTCCTTCAGTCCTTCCATGTCGTCCGGGCCATAATTGGAGAACCGTTCTCCGACCTTCAGGCCCCGGTTGTATATGGCCCGCTTCATGATTTCCGCGGCCCGTTCTTCGCCGATCTCATCCCGCATTTCCAGGAAGAAGGAGTGATACAGCATGGCGCGGTTCTTAAAGGACGCGATCAATTCCTTGCGCAATCTTTCTTCGGACATGGAACTCACTCAAGAAGAAATCGGGCTCAATGCGGGTTAAACACGCAGTTTGGGATCGAGGACATCCCTTAAGGAATCCCCGAACAGATTGAAAGCAAACACCGAGATGGTAATGGCCAAGCCTGGGAAAATGGGAAACCACGGCGCGGTCTCCGCGTACTGTTCCGCACCCCCCTGCAGCATCAGGCCCCAGGCCGGAATGGGATCCTGCACTCCCAATCCAAGGAAGGATAGGGCGGCTTCCAGGAGAATCGCCTGTCCCATAAACGCCGTGATCATGATCAGGTAGGGCGCCATCACGTTGGGCACCATGTGACGCATGATAATCCTCCAATTCCCGAAGCCCAACGCGCGGGCGGCGTCCACATAGGGAACCTCCCGGATGGACAGGGCGCTGGCGCGCACGACCCGCGCGCAGCGGGGAATCATGGGAACGGTGATGGACATGATGACCAGAATGAGGACGTACACCTCCTTGGGTTTCGAAACCCACAAATTCTCCAGGATGGATCCCACGATAAACGATTCAAACGGCCTGACCGCGATAATGGCCAAAGCCATCACGATCAATGGAAACGACATGAAAATGTCCAACAGGCGCTGGACGATCAGATCGGTTGTTCCCCCGAAATAGGCGCTGGCCACCCCGATCACCAGCCCCAGGGTGGCTCCAATAATAGAGGAAAAGAGTCCCACCATCATTGCGGTGCGCGAGCCGAAAATAATTCTGGATAGAATATCCCGGCCAAATTCGTCCGTCCCCATCCAATAGGTCCAACTTGGCGGAGCGAGTTGGTCCTCATAGTGGGGATCAAGAGGGTCATATGGGGCGACCACTCCGGCGAAAAACGCCAACAGGACAAATAATATTATGACCACCAGACCGGCTGCGCCAAGTGGTTTGGTGCGGAAAAACCGGACCACGGCCTCAACCTTGGTTTCCTGGCTTGGAAGTAAATCCGTTGTGGAGGTTTCCCCGGTGATATCGGTCATTTCAACCTTTTATTAATAGTGAATGCGGGGGTCCAACCAGGCGTAGAGAATGTCGACGATGAAATTGGTGAGAACGAAGGTAAATGCAACGATCATCACCAGGATCTGAACTGCGGTGTAATCGTGATTCCCGACTGCATTTACGAAGAACAGACCGAGGCCGTTCAGGTTGAAAACCTGTTCGGTGACGACCAGGCCGCCCATTAGAAAGGCGAATTCCAGGCCGATCACTGTAATCACGGGCAGCATGGCGTTCTTGAGAGCGTGCCGGTTGATGATGAGATGCTCAACCAGTCCCTTGGCGCGCGCCGTCCGGATATAGTCCTCCCGCAACACTTCCAGCACGGCCGAACGGGTCATGCGGGTGGCAACGGCAGAGTAGCGATAACCTGTCGCAAGGGCCGGCCAGATCAACTGACTCATGTTGGCGATGGGGTCCACCCAAATCGGCGTGTAGGTTAACGGGGGCATCCATTGGAAATAGATCAGAAAACCCAGGATCATCAGGATGCCCAGCCAGAAGGATGGCGTGGCGATCCCCGCGATGGAAAAGATGCGCACGGAATAGTCGACCCAGGAATCCTGCTTCAACGCCGCGGCGGTGCCCAACGGGATGGCCAACAGGGTGGCGAAAAGAGTCGACATGATGGCGATTTGCAGGGAAATCTGAAACCGTTCCTTCAGTTCGAGACTCATGGGCCGGCCGGTCCACATGGAGGTGCCGAGATCCCCCTGGAGCAGATCGAATATCCAGTCTCCGAATTGCACGAGATACGGCCTGTTCAGTCCCAGGCGTTCATTCTCCATATCGATCATTTCCTGGCTGACATTACCGGTTTCTCCCAGGCGGATTTCGGCAATATCGCCCGGGATCAACCGCATCAGGATGAATATGAGGACCGCCACCCCGAACAGGGTGGGAACCATCAGGATCAGGCGCCGAATCAGATAGCGATACACGGGTTACCGGGATGGTGTAGCACCGTCCGCTTTCCTTACGGTAAGCGGACGGCTAGGAATGTAAATGCCACTGAAGCGAATTACTGGTCGAGCCAAACCACTTCCAGTTGCATGTTCAGATAATGGCTGGGGGTAATGTTCCACCCTTTCAACTTGGCGTTAAGTGGCAGGATACGATACCACCACAGCGTTGGGATATACCAGCCCTGCTTGAAGATTTGCTTCTGGAAATCCACCAGGATGGCCTTCTGCTTCACCGGGTCGGATTCCCGCAACTGCAGGTCATAGAGCCGATCCACCTCCCGGTCGACGTACTTGCCGTTGTTGGCGCTGCCCCCAGCGTCCCAGGACAGGAACTTGGAGGCGTCTATGGTGGGATTGACGATGGACTGGCAGTTGAAGTCCATGCTCACGTCGTACCCGGGAGGATTGGAGCGGAGCGTTTTATAGAACTGGGCCGTGGGCTGGGTCCATTGGTCCACCTCCAGCCCGATCTTCCGCCATTGGTCGATCAGCCATGTACCCACGATCTTGTAGGGCATTTCCACGGCGCGGTTGTGGAAGGTGAACTTGAAGCCCTCCTTGACGCCGGCTTCCCGTAAAAGCTTGCGGGCCTTGGCCCGGTTGGCCTTGACGTCGGTGCCGAAGCCTTCAATTTTTTTCAGCTCCGAGTCGGTCATGGCCAACGGATGGCCGGGGAAAATCAAGCCTCCCACGGTTTTCACGATTGCGATGTTCGACAGATATCGGGAACCGCCCCAGCGATCCAGGGCCAGGCTCAGCGCCCGGCGCACCCGCGGATCGTCGAAGGGTTTGCGGTGCGAGTTGGGGGTGACGAACAGGGCGCAGTTCCAGTCGCTTTTCAAAACATTCACGTTGTCCTTGCCCAGGGAACGCACGATGTCCTTAACGGCCTTCGGCGGGAGTCCGCGAAACAGGCCCATCGCCCGGCCCGAACGGATGGCCGCCACCTGAACGGCTTGCTTTTTGCTGAAGATGGCCTCGAATCCGTCAAGATAGGGCAATCCCGGCTTGAAATAATCGTCGTTGCGCTCCCCGATCATCTTCGATCCGGGGGTGAATTTGGCATTCTTGAACGGTCCGCTGCCGAGTACGTTCTTCTCGTACCAGCGGATGTCCTTGTCCAGTTGATCCGCCTGGTAGATAAAGTTATACGGCAAGGCCAGGGTCGGCAGGAAGGCCGGCGAGGCGAATTTCAGCTTGAACACCACCGTGGAATCGTCGGCAGCCTCCACGGAATCCACCAACTTGATGAACATACTTAGGCGGGCGCTGAGGACACCCTCGGGCGGGAAGATGATCTTCTTGTAAGTGGCCACCACGTCGCGCGCCGTCATGGGATCGCCGTTATGGAAGCGGATCCCCTTTTTGAGCTTGAACGTGTAGGTTTTCTTGTCCGAGCTGACTTTCCAATCGTTCTCGGCAACGTCTCCCTCGATTCTCAGTCCTTTCTTGTCGGTGGGATCGATCCGCAGCAGCAGACTGTAAAACGGGCCCACCGGGTGAATCACGGCGTAGGTGGTTTCCCGGTGGGCATCCAAACTGGGCAGGCCCGATGCGGGTACGATGTACACCAGCTTGCCTCCCCGTTTTTGCGCCAGGGCGGTGCCCATGGACGCTACGATCATGCAAGCAGCCAGGAAGGCAATGGCTGCGGAGATAAACAGTTTACGCGGATTCATTTCGAACTCCTCTCCAATTGCTAATTTCGATTCGGATTCCGGCCGTTCCTAAGTGACAATGGGGCCGTGGTGCAATAGGCAAGGGCCC
>CAZOXD010000289.1:0-4087 GCA_964583525.1 uncultured Pseudomonadota bacterium | reverse complement strand
CCCAATTCTGACGGGCCTTGACTTTCCCCGTGGGCTTTTACATGGATGAATCTTCCTCCTATTCGCCGGGGGAGGTGCGGGGAAATCGCAATGGGAGAAGGGGAAACTTCGACATTCAAGGCCGGGATCAATGCCGGCACAGGAGAGGTCTATGGAGGGTCTGATCATGGACTACCCGCTCACCCTCGATAAAATCCTTGCACGGGCGCGGCGGGTGTTCCCGGAGAAGGAAGTGGTGAGCGTCCTGCCCACCGGGAAGGTGCACCGCTACGGCTATGCAGACCTGCACACGCGGAGCATCCGGCTGATGAACGTGCTGCGCACCCTGGGCGTGGGCAAGGGTGACCGTATCGGGACCTTCCTCTGGAATCATCATCAACACCTCGAATTGTACTTCGCCATTCCTTCCCTGGGGGCGGTCACCCACACCCTCAACATCCGGCTTTCCGAGGAGCAACTCGCCTACATCATCAACCATGCGGGGGATTCGGTGATCTTCGTGGACGCATCCCTGCTGGGCGCCCTGGAGGCAGTGGCGCCCCAACTTGAATCGGTGCGGCAATACGTGATCGTCGGCGCGGAGGGCGGGCTGCCCGACACCCCTCTTTCCCCAGTGGACGATTTTGAGGAGCTGGTGGCCGCCGCGGACGACCGGGTGGACATTCCGCCGCTGAATGAGCGCGATGCCTGCGGGCTTTGCTATACCTCCGGCACCACGGGCAATCCCAAGGGCGTGCTCTATTCGCACCGGGGCATCTTCATCCATACCCTGATGGCAGGGATGACCGACATGCTGGGACCGGGGGAGCGGGACGTGATTCTCCCAGTAGTGCCCATGTTCCACGCCAATGCCTGGTGCATCCCCTTCATCGCCCCCATGACCGGATCCAAGCTGGTCTTTGCCGGTCCCAACGTCGCCCCGGAAATCCTGGTGCCCCTTATGCGGGAGGAGGGAGTGACCCTCTCCATGGGCGTGCCCACCATCTGGAACGCCGTGTGGCAATACCTGCGCACCGAGGGAGGCGGCCTGGGGGAAGTGAAAACGCTGGTAGTGGGCGGCTCGGCGGCCCCCCGCGCCATGATCGAAAGCTTCAAGAAGGACTATGGGGTCGATATCGTCCACGGCTGGGGCATGACCGAAATGTCCCCCCTTGGCTCCCTCAACCGCCCCCGCAGGATCATGGAGGATTGGAGCGAGGACAAGCGTTTTTCCGCCCTCTCCCGGGTCGGAATTCCCGCGCCCTGCGTGGAAATGAAGGTCGTGGACGATGCCGGGGAAGAATTGCCCTGGGACGGAAAGGCGGCCGGAGAGTTGCTGGTGCGCGGACCCGCCATCGCCAGCGGATACTTCCGCGGCGAGGGTGGTGTGGACCAGTTCACCGGCGACGGCTGGTTCCGCACGGGAGACGTGGTCAGCATCGATGAATACGCCAACGTGGGCATCACCGACCGCACCAAGGACCTCATCAAAAGCGGCGGGGAGTGGATTTCCAGCGTGGAGATGGAAAACGCCATCATGGCTGTTCCCGGCGTGCTGGAAGCAGCGGTGGTGGCCCGGCCGGACCCCAAATGGGACGAGCGGCCCGTGGCCTTCGTGGTGCGCAAACCGGAGGGAGGGGAGGGCGCGGAAACCCTCGAGGCATCCACCATCATTGCCCATCTGGCCGGGGAGTTCGCAAAATGGCAGTTGCCCGGCCCGGAGGACATCCGCTTCCTGGCGGAACTGCCGAAAACCAGTGTCGGCAAATTCGACAAAAAGGTGCTGAGGGCAGGGATTCGGTAAGGGGGCGTTCTTCGATCCCCATGCTCTATAAAGACTGTGACCAATCCTAAAAACCCAAAATATAGAGGGCTGCCTCCGGCGGCGGCCTTCGCCCATGGCAACTACCGGGGCTCTGCCCTCTGGACTCCCGGCAGGGAACTTAGTCCCCTGCACCCCCTATTCAGTCGTAATAACAATGCGTTGAATCAAAAAAAATCTTCGCTTTACTGCGTAAATGGGGGGCGTGGGGGGAATAATTTCCCCCACATGTTGTTGCTTTTTGCTCCTGCTGTTGCAGTTAATGAATTCATCACACCCCTTCTATAGCATCTCCCCGAAAAATCCCCGCACACGCTCCAGGAAGCCGTCCTCGGCTTGGCTGTGGGGCGTGTGACCGCAGCCGGGAACGATCCAGCTTGCGGCGCCCGGCACGTTGTCCAGGATGGAATCCACCTGAGCCCGGGTGCCGAACTCGTCCGTTTCCCCCTGGATGGCCAGCACGGGACATCCCACGGCGGGCAATTCGTCCATGATGTTCCAGCGGGAAAAGGGTTCGCTGAGCCACTGCCCGCCCCAGGCGCGCAGCAGGTCTTCCGCCCGCTCTCCGTGCAGCTTGTGCAGCCAGGAGGGAGTTTCCCCCCGCGCTTGCAGGTCCACCAGAGCCTGGATGCCCGCCCGGGTTTCCGGCTCCACGAAGGTGTGGGCGGCTTCCGTGACCACGGCCCGCACCCGCTCCGGATGCCAGGCCGCGCAGAGCAGGGAGATGCTGCCGCCGTCGCTGTGGCCCAACAGGAAGGCGCGCTCCACCCCCACATGGTCCAGCAGGGCCAGCAGGTGGGGCACCTCGGCCTCCATGAATCCCAGGGGAAAGGATGCGCGCCCCTGCGAGCGCCCGTATCCCTGCCGGTCGTAGACCAGGGTATTGACGTCCAGGGCCTCCGCCAGCCGGGCGGGCAGGGTGCGCCACGAGCCGATGGCGCCCAGGCCGTCGTGGAGCATCACCACCGTGGATCGGCCGGGGCTGTACCCGTCCCCCCACTGGAAATGCAGGCGGTAGGATCCGGTATCGAACTCGGGCATGGAGGGCGGATCGTGCGGGGTGGCTGGAAGGAAAATCGCAGGGAGACGGTGCTTTGGAGACAGCGCTTTGGAAATGGCGCTTTTTGCCTCCCCATGGATTTCAATCGGCAAAGTCCCTACAATGATCTTCTTAAAACCATGATCTTCTTATATCCTCATCCCATGCAGGCTGACAACCTGGGCATGTGCGAACGCCGGATAGTTCGCCCGGGCAACTCTTCTCTCCACTCAACCGATAGCCACTCGATAGCCACCGCCCATGCACGGATTAAGCGGAATCGACCAGGGCCGCAAGATCGACTGGAGCAAGACCTCCCGCGACTACGCCGCGCACCGGCCGGGCCCCCCTGACACCTTCTACGAACGCCTGCGGGTGCTGGGGGTGGGGATTCCCAACCAGCGCATGCTGGACCTGGGCACGGGCACCGGCGTGCTGGCCCGGCGCTTCGCCCGGCAGGGAGCCGCGGTGGCCGGGATCGACGTGGCGCCGGGGCAGATCGAGATGGCCCGCGCCCTGGCTGGAACCGATCAGGTGACGGTGGACTTTCAGGTAGCTTCTGCAGAGGAGATTCCCTACCCGGACGGCGCCTTCGAGGCGGTCACGGCCAACCAGTGCTGGCTGTACTTCGACACGGCCCGGGCCCTCCCGGAGGTGCAGCGCGTACTGCGGCCCGGGGGATTCCTGGTGACCTCGCACTTCTCCTGGCTGCCCCGGGAAGACCCCATCGCCCGCGCGTCGGAAGAGACGATCCTGCGCTTCAATTCCCAATGGAGTTCCGGCGACTGGAGCGGGGAGATTCCCCCCATCCCCCAATGGGCCGACGGCGTGATGAAGCTGCGGGCGATGTTCTATTTCGACGAGGAAATTCCCTTTACCCGCGAAAGCTGGATGGGCCGCATGCGGGCCTGCCGGGGCGTGGGCGCCGCCCTGTCCGACGAAGAGGTGGCTCTCTTCGACGAAGCGCACGGCAAGCTCCTCCAGGAAATCGCGCCGGAGGAATTTACCATCCTCCACCGCATTGACGCCCACATCATGCAGTTTCCATAAAAAGGGTGTGACCAATTCGAAAAACGCAGTTCCAAAAGGTGTGCCTCCGGCGGCGGAGGTTTTTGCCCATGGCAACTACCGGCCCATGGCAACTACCGGGGCGCTGCCCTCCTGCGGGATTGTGCCTCCGGCGGCGGCCTTTGCCCATGGCAACTACCGGGGTGCTGCCCCTTTGGAATCCCCGGCAGGGAACTTAG
>CAZOXD010000288.1:0-4160 GCA_964583525.1 uncultured Pseudomonadota bacterium | reverse complement strand
AAACGGTGGAACTGCCCGCCCTGGGCGCGGCCATCTGGGGAAAGGGGATGGTGGAGCACTCCACCGAGTTTCAGCCATTGGACGGGCTGCCTCCGGCCGGGGAGGGCCGCTGGAACCTGGCCATGGGCCACGGCATCTACGTGGGACGCGAGGGGATGGGATACCGCTCCTCTCCCGTGGAAGCCAAGCAGATTTCCCGCTCCGGTTATGACTACATCGCCCTGGGTCATCATCACGCCCTGCTGGACGTGAGCGCCAACGGCACTCCGGCCTACTATTGCGGCTCCCCGGTGCCCATCTCCCCGGAGCGCCACGGCACCTGGCTGCTGGTGGAACTGGAGGAGGGCCGGCCCGCTACGGTTACCGTGCGCACCCTGGAGCATTCCTGACGTTCCGGGTTATCAATTCACCAAAAAACGATAGGGGAGACGCCCTCCCCCAAATCCCCCAATATTTACAGGTGATAAAAATCTGCGAGGGGCGGTTTTTTTTGGCTTCAATCAACTGATTTGATGGATGATTGGTGACGCCCTCTTTTTCCGGATTTTTCCCTTCCTGCTCGTTCTCCCCATTCAATTCACATTTTGTTAGGCTTTTCTCGTGCAGATCAAATGAAGGGGAACGCCGTGGAATGTCCATCTTGCCGGCATGAGAATCCACCCGAGGCCCGTTTTTGTGAGGAATGCGGGTCGGCAATAGAAAGAATGTGCCCACAATGTCAGCAGACCCTTTCTCCCTCGGCAAAATTTTGCATTGGGTGTGGCTTTGATCTCTCCGTGCCAGGAACGCCATCAGACACCCCAACACAGATTCCATCCTCCTCTCCCGGCGAGCGCCGCCAAGCCACCGTGCTCTTCAGCGACCTGTCAGGCTTTACGGCCTTAAATGAACGGCTGGATCCAGAGGAAGTGACCGGGATCATGACGCGCTTCAAGGAAGCCGCCGAGCGCATCGTGGATGCCCATGGGGGCAGGGTGAACCAGTTTGTCGGGGACGAGGTGTATGCCCTGTTCGGCATCCCCACTGCCCATGAGGATGACCCCCAGCGGGCCGTTCGGGTAGCCTTGGAACTGCACGAGGCGGTGCGGGGCCTGAGCGATGAGATCGAAGCGCGGTTGGGCGAGACCCTGCGCCTGCATTCGGGCATCAACACCGGCTTGGTGGTGACGGCCCCCGGGGATGGCAGGGGAGGGCGTTATACCGTGACCGGCGACACCGTGAACACCGCTGCACGGCTTGTGAGCCGAGCGGAGACCGATCAGATCATGGTGGGTGCGGCCACCCGGCGGCAGATCGTGCCCTTCTTCGACCTTGAGGAACTGGAGCCGGTAGCCGTGAAGGGCAAGACGCGGCCCCTGGTGCCCTACCGTGTGTTGGGGGTGTCCGGGGTGGCCAGCCGTTTCGAGGCCGCCGAGGCGCGGGGCTTCACCCCCTACACCGGACGGGAGGGTGACTTGGCTGCGCTGGCCGAAGCGCTGGAACGCACGATTGCGGGCGAGGGGCAGTTCGTCACTGTTTCCGGTGATGCGGGGCTGGGAAAAAGCCGCCTGTTGTACGAGTTCCGGCAGGCCATCGACCGGGAGGCTGTGACCGTGCTGCAGGGGCGCTGCCAGAGCTTCGGCGCCGCCACTCCCTACCTGCCATTCACAAACGCTTTGAGGCGGGGGCTGAACCTGCACGAGGAGGACGATCCGAAGTCGCAGCACGAGCGGGCGGTGGCCAACCTGCGGGCCATCGATACGGAGTTGGAGGAATTCATTCCAGTCTATCTGCACCTGCTCTCCATCCCCAGTACGGAACATCCCTTGCCCGAAAACCTGAGCGGGGAGTCCCTGCGCCGGGCCAGCCAGGACGCCCTGGCGGCGGTCAATTTGGCTAATACCACCCTTAAACCGATGGTGCTGATCCTGGAGGACTGGCATTGGTCCGACGAGGCCAGCGATACCACGCTTCGTCATCTGTTGACCCTGATCGGCGCCCACAGTCTGATGGTTGTGGTCAACTACCGCCCAGAGTACGGCGCCGGCTGGCAAGGAATGGTCAATCACCAGCACCTGACCCTGGCCCCGCTCAATGCCAAGCACAGCGGTATTATCGCCAAAGCCGTGCTGGCCGCACACAGCCTGCCCGAAGGATTTGGGGAGTTGATCCACCAGCGCACCGGGGGTAATCCCTTCTTCATCGAGGAAATGTGCCTGGATCTGCTGGAGGAAGGGATCGTATTGGTAAAGGACCGACAGGCCGCTCTGACCCGCCCGGCGGAAAAGCTGGAACTGCCCGGCACGGTGCAGTCGGTGATCCGCTCTCGTCTGGACCGCTTCAGTGAATCCCAACAGGAGATGCTACGGCTGGCCTCGGTGATCGGACGGGAGTTTGACCACCGCCTGCTCGCCACGGCCATGGAAGCCGAAATGGGAAATTCCCAAGGTCTGAACGCACAGCTGCAACCGCTCATCGCCCAGGGGTTGATCCGGCAAACCCGCGTGGTCCCCGAGGCGGCCTACATGTTCAAGCATGTGCTGGCCCAGGAAGTGGCCTATAACACGCTGCTTCTGCAACAAAGAAAAGAACTCCATGGAACAGTCGGCCAGGCTATTGAGAAACTGTACACCGACCGCATTGAGGAGCAGGCAGAACTGCTGGCCCACCACTTTCGACTCAGCGGAGACACCGCGAGGGCCGTGACTTACCTGGAGCAGGCAGGACGCAAGGCAACGCGGATGAGTATGTACCGGGAGGCTGGCGGCCACTTCGCGGCAGCCGTCGCCCTGCTCAAGGAAGGCGAGCAGGCACGGGAAACCAAGATTCGCATCATCGGCATCATTTTACGGTGGGCCAACGCAGGCCGGGGCCTCGACAGTGATGATCTATACAATGCTCTTTTAGATGCGATCACGGTTGCCGATGGCCTCGGGGACGATACACTTTCGCTCAGGCTGAACTGCCAGGCCGGTTTCTACGGCCTTGTGTCGGGATATCGCAAGGACGGAAGGAGATTCCTGCAACGGGCCCGGAAATTAGTCGAAAAAGTGGGTGATCGGGAAGAATGCATTGTAGCCTACTCCCTTATCGGCCAAGGCTACTGGCATGACGCGCAGCAAAGCGAGGCCAGGATGTTTTTGGATAAAGCGATCCATTTGGCTGAAACGGCGGAAAAACCTTTCTCCAGCCGTGCGCCCGCAATTTTCGTCAGCTTAGCGCGCTCATACCTATCAGAACTCCACAGCTTAGCCGGCGAATTTGAAAAAGCGCGGGATCAGGTGAATAAAGCAATTGAGGCGGCGGCTTCTGTTGCAGACCGCGATTGCGAGCTTTTCGCGAAGATCGAGTTGGGCCTGCTCGAGGTGACGCGTGGGGAATTCGGCAAGGGCGAGGAGCTACTGCGCGGTGTGCTGGAAATCTCCCACGACATTGCCCACGGGGGGATCAATACCGTGGTATATTTTCAGCTTGGGCGCGCCATTTTTCACATGGGAGATCAGGAACAGGGGATCAAGCTGATCGAAAAAGCAATTGAGGCGGCAACATACCCTGGTCTTCGCAACAGATTCACTTTTCCATATGCCATCGATGGAATGGAATATCTGGCCTACATTTATGCCCGATTGGGTCAAGGGAAACTGGCCACTTCATATTTGGACGAAACCGCAAAGATCAATTTCGACGGCAACCATGGAAAACTTTTCGCTTTCCTGGCGAAGGCTCTCCTGGCAGCGAGGGAAAGTCCGCCCGATTGGAGAGCAGTGGAACGGCACCTTGCCGATGGAAAGAAATTTGCGAAGGATTCCGGTTATCGTCCCGGACTTGCGGAAACCCACTTCCGCCACGCCGAGTTGCTCCGCAAGGAGGGTGACCTTGTGCGCGCACGGGAACAACTCGCAAAGGCCGCCTCCCTGTTCCGCAAGATGAAGATGACCTGGTGGCGGGAGCAGGCCAAGGCTTTGGAAAAAAAAATGGGAACAAGTTAAACAGTGGGGCATCCCGGTCTGGGAAAGGAAGTGCCGGCAAGCGCTTGCTGGGATCAAGTCCAGCTAACAGTCTGTCGGGCTTGGGCCTGTTTTTTTAGTGTTGGTGAAAGGTCACAGGAACCGCCGAAAAGTGCTTAGCCCGCATCTGTCACCGTGTGCAACCTGGAAGGCCCGTGATAAAAGCTGAAAGCG
>CAZOXD010000287.1:0-4227 GCA_964583525.1 uncultured Pseudomonadota bacterium | reverse complement strand
TTTCGCAGTTTATCCCTTTTCATAGGGCTTTTAACTTAGAATGCGGTTGCCCTGGGAGGTGCAAGCAGGGCAATCGCAAGAAAAAGAAAATTCGAATATGCCTCTGGAACCTTACTATTTCGAGATAATGAATATTTTCGCAGGGCGGTTTTCAGGATGGAAAGTGGTTGATTTGATTGAATTTAATTTTCTCGTCCCAAACCCTAAGACGGATTCACCGACTGATCCAGCCGGTGCCGGTGTGACGATCCCAGCCTGTGAAGTAAATCGATGGCCGGGTTTGAAACGAGAGGGAGATTGGCTCTTGGTGCACTGCTTACGTCACCATACCTCCAAATACGGGCTCAAATCCCTTCTCGGCGTAAAATATGGGATTGGCTTCTACCCCGAATTTTCCTGCATGGCTTGGTTAAGCATGGCGAGGCCGCTGTCGATTTCATCCCGGCTGATGGTCAAGGGTGGTGCTATACGGAATATGCTTGCTTTCCCGGCCTGTACCGGGCTCAGGCTAAGCCCCAATTCCAGTGCGCGGCGCGCTATTCTTTTCACCACTTCCGGGTAGGGCTCCCGGGTCTCTTGCCGTTTCACCAGTTCAATGCCCAGCAGTAATCCACGCCCCCTCACGTCCCCGATCACTTCATATCGTTTTTTCAACTCCAACAGCCCTTTTTTCAGGTAGTTGCCCATCTCTATCGCCCGCTCGGAAAGTCTTTCCTCCGCCACCACACGCAATACTGCAAGACCTACTTGCGCGGGGAGGGGATCGGACACATGGGAAGTGTAATGGAGAAATCCTTTTTCGTAGCATTCCTGCTCAATCTCACGGCTGGTCACTGTGGCGGAGAGCGGGAGGCCTGCGCCGAGAGTTTTAGATAGGCTGAGGATATCGGGGACAATTTCTGATTCCTGAAAAGCGAAGTCTTTGCCCACCCTGCCCAGCGCGGTTTGCGCCTCGTCGAGAATCAGCAGCATACCCCGTTCCTCGCATATTTCCTTCAGCCGCTCCAGGTACCCTTCAGGAAGCTCGATGATTCCGCCGGAACTGAGGATGGGTTCGGCAATCAACGCAGCGTACGCTCCTACCGATTGCTGATCCGCGAGAGATATACCAGCTTCCAAACAAGTCTTATCACACCGGTCCCGGCAGTGGCCGATCGGACAGCGGTAGGAATTGGGCGTGGGTATTGCCATGACACCCGGCATGGCAGGCCCATACCCTTTCCGGCCGCGGGCATAGGTGCTCGAACTCGCGCCCGCCGTCATGCCATGCCAGGAACTGCTGAACGCGATCACTTCAAACCCGCCGGTTTTCAGTTTGGCCATGCGCAGAGCCGCCTCGTTGGCCTCGCCCCCCGTACTGAGAAACATCGATTTTCCCAAGGACGGTGGCAAAAGCGCAGCCAAAGCTTCCGCAAGTTCAATGACAGCTGGAGACAACATCCCACTCAACAAATGAGTGACCGTTCCGGTGGCCTTGGCCAACGCGTGGTTTATTTGAGGATGATTGTGGCCCAGAATTGCGCACATTTGGCCGGAGGTGAAATCGAGAATGGCTCTACCCTTCTCGTCATACAAATACGATCCATCCGCTTTGGAAATCACGACAGGCAGAAAGTCTCCGCCGTAACGAATTAGATGCGCCTCCACTGCGGCCCATTGGCCGGCCTCATTGATGTCGCTGCTGGAATCTGCGGCTTTCTTCTTGGCCATGGTCCTACTCTTATCTGACATTATCCAGTTGGGCTTTCTGCACAACCTAATTCGTTCCCCCAATTTTTCTATCATAATTTCCGCTGCAGATTCCATCCGGTGCTTGCGATTCTCTTTCATATCATGGGCCATCGGTGGGGCCTCCGCTTGATATATGACAGGTGCGGGCTAGGTCCTGATGCTGTGGCAAATGAAGCGGCGGTACAAGGAATAGGATTCGACCCACCTCCACGGCATCCCAAAGGCCTTTCCCCCACTACATTGGCCATGACCGGGAATCCAGAAGCGCCGTTGCGGGTTGGGGTTTTTACAGAACGAAAAGGGGGGCTCGCCCCGGAGGACTGGCCGTTGACCGGAATCCGGATGGTGGATTCCCTGGAGGATGCGGTGCGCCGCAGCATCGAGGAGTCGGGAAGTCCCCATGTGGCCGTGCTTCCGGATGGACCGTACGTCATCCCCGTCTACCGGGCGGAGTAAATGGAGGGAATGGGGGGAATGGAGGGATGACCCCCCGGTGATTCGCGCCCGGGCGCGGTTACCCCAAGGGCAGTGCTCAGGCGGTGCTTTTCGCTTCCTCGAGTACTTTGCGCATCACGTTCAGGGCGGCTTCCGCGAAGCGGCGCATGTTGTCCTCGCGGCCGTTATGGCCCGTTTCCAGCGTCATGGCCATTTCCACCGGCCCGCACACGGCGATGCAGGTATGACCGGGGGGATCCCCATAACGGTTCCCGGACGGTCCGGCCGCCCCCGTTTCGCTCAGCCCCCATACCGCTCCCATGCGATCCCGCATGGTGCTGGCCAACAGGAGGGCATAGGGCTCCGAACTGGAACGGAGGCCCTCCATGGCCTCTCCGGAAATCCCGGCCAGACCCTCCCTGGACTGGAGTGTATAGATCACGCCGCCCCCCAGGAAGTAGGCCGATGCGCCCGGGATGGCCAGCAGGGAAGCGGAGATCAACCCACCGCTGGAGGATTCACCAACGGCAATGGTTTCGCCGCGTTTTATCAACAATTCGGCCAGGGGCCGCGCGGTTTCGGTGAGGAGTTCGGCCATGGCAGGGTCCTTTCCGTCCGTGAGCGGGCCGCCCGGCATCCCTTCCCCACAAGTGCTAATGGGCAGAACTTCGCGTCAGAAGTTATCGAGCTATCTTCTTGTTATTTAACATAAATATTTTCAACTCTTATTACGCGAACTTCTGACGCGAAGTACCAGGGTTGCCCGCACAGCGGTGTATTCAGGGCAGGGTGTCTTCAGGCCAGCCCCGGAAGAGAATGCGCCCCGCCCCGCCGGGGCAGCCCATCGTTCAATGAGGGAAATTCAGGGCGGACGGGAATTCCCGTCACTCATACTTCATGACTCGATGGGATTCAATGCGGAATGGTTTCGTGCCGGAGCCGTTCCAGGTCATCAATGGTGATGGTATGCCCCTTATGGTGGAATATGCCATCGGTTTCCATGGCGTGCAGGGTGCGGGTAAGCGTTTCGGGCCGTGTGCAGAGGAGTTCCGACATATCCCTCCAGGTCATGGGCGGCGTCATCACCGCGCCGTTTCCTTCCTCCGGGGTCGCGTAGCGATCCATCAATGACACCAGCAGCCTGGCCAGCCGGTTGCGCACGGGAATGGATGCCAACCCCACCATCGATTCCTCCATGGAATCCAGGTCCTCGGCCATATGTTCCTGAAATTTCCCTTCCAAGCGAGGAAATTGGCTGAACAGGGTGGAAATCGCGGTGAGGTCCAGGTGGCACATGACGGAAGCGGTCAAGGCCTTGGCTGAATTGGAGCAGATCATGCCCTGGCGTCCATGGAGGAGATTGCGATATCCAAGGGTTTGGCCTGCATGCACCAGCCGGATGTAAATGTTCCCTTTCCCCGAATGGGGTTTGGAAATGACCACCGTTCCCGCCCGGATACAAAATATTCCGGTGCAGGGCTGATTTTGCTCGAAGATCAGCTTGCCCCGCTGGTAGTTGTAAACGGTTTTGCAGGATTCCACCTGCTCCATTTCCCGGTCCGTGAGAATGGACCATTCCGCCACATCACGCGTAGGGCAGTTCAAACATTGGGGTGGATATTCCAATGATCGGATCAGGCGTTTCGAATGCTCCATGGCTCACCGCAGAAATCGATAAGACAGGAATGCAGTGAGGATGCACAGGGATCCGCCTGGATCTGCGGATAAACCTAGCCGGAACGATGTGGGAAACAGATAATTCTAAGGTGGAGCTACTGGCAGCTATTGGAATAATCCATTCCCAGCCTTCCGGAGGCGCCAGACATCGTCTTCCCCCAGACCCGAGCCTCTTCCTCCTGCATGGCTCTATGGTATATTTCAGGAAAGATTTATTCCATGATGTAAATCAAATTTCCTGCCCCGGGGGCGGACCCCCTCCCTCCGTGCGCTTTCCGGAGTCCAGCACAGGGGATCGCTAGTGCTTGATGGCAGAACTTTTCGTCAGAAGTTTTCGAGCTATCATCTGTTATTTGATATCACTAGTGTCCGGTTAACTCTCGA
>CAZOXD010000286.1:0-4245 GCA_964583525.1 uncultured Pseudomonadota bacterium | reverse complement strand
GGAATCATAAGAATCGTCAATTGAATGCGCAATTATATAAGTCGCAGTGTTTAATAATTTGCTGCGATTTCCCTCATGGCCTCGCGCGCGGAGGGGATGCAGTGCCGGTTGCGATACTCGATTGGAGTCAGGCCGATTTCCCGTTTGAACGCCCGGTGGAAATTCGCGGCGTTGGCATACCCCAGCCGGTCGGCGATTTGTTCCAGAGTATATTCTCTCTGGCGCAGGTATTCGACGCAGAGCCCTTTTCGGGTTGCCAACAATACCTGAGAATACGTGCGTCCCTCCTCTTTCAGAAGGCGTTGCAAGGTGCGGGCACTCATATTCAAGCGGGGAGCGATCTGTTTGATGCCCGTTTCGCCCTGGGGCAGGCATTCCACCAGCACCCTTTTCAGTACCTGGATCGTGCTTGCGGCCACGGAGGCGGGTGGGCGTGGTTTTACCCTGGAAACCCGGAATGAGGGAGGGGGAACCGCCGCGGTTGTCCGGGACTCCCGATCACCTGTCATGAGAGCACCCTGCCTGAGAATCCAGCCCGAACACAATCCCCACAGGGTCCATAGGAGGAGCGAGATTCCCCCGGCCCAGAAGGCCGCGTTTCGGAAAGGTTTTTGCACGGCCACCGCATCCGCGCTGAAGGCGACTGTAATATTCATTCGCAAAACCGGGTAAAGCGCCATGATGATGGATTTTCCGGATCCATCCGGGCCGGAGTATATGCTTCCTTCACCCCCCAATGCCCGGTAAGCCGCCGATTCCAATTCCGAGCCGGCCGGTATTTCGGTTTCCGATTCCCTCCCATTCTCCTGTGGGGAAATCAGGAACACTTTTCCGTTTTTCTCCCTGACAATTTCCATCCTCTCCCGTCTTTCCGAAGCGGGGGTTGCGTTGCCGGCCATGGCATCGAGGACCTGGCTGTAGGTGGCTCCCCACGAGCCGTCCGGGTGGTCCTGGGAACTGAAGCGGGCATCGAAGCGGGCGACCGCATCGATCAGGCTGGCCTGATTCCTGGCGGATTCCATGAGCATATCACCGGTTTTCTCCAGGGCGGCGGAATACAGCATGTAAATGGCGGCAGCAACGATGGACAAGGAGAGCACCGCCCCAATCAGTGCGGGAGCGAAGATTCTTCCACCCCCTGGATATCCTCTCTGAAAGACCTTCCACATGACGAGCGGTGTGCGAATGACGCGTTTCCAAAGGCGTTCCGCCCCGGGGAGCGAAAGTTTCACGGAATCGGAGAGAAACAAGCGATCGAGGGCGGCAGCTTGTTCGGTCAAAGCGGTCGGCATT
Source organism: uncultured Pseudomonadota bacterium (assembly GCA_964583525.1). Lineage (GTDB taxonomy): Bacteria > SAR324 > SAR324 > SAR324 > JACQKK01 > CAZOXD01. The sequence continues at coordinate 2,952 of CAZOXD010000286.1, read as the reverse complement.
GTATTTTTCTCCGTAGCTGATAATGCGCCATACCCATCAATGAAAAACGGGAACGGTTCTCCATGCATTATAAACGACCATCCATCACAAAGGGTTCAATATACACCACACTATTTTCTCCCCTTGATTGACCGCGGGGACACAATTTTCCTGAAAGGCATCCGGGAGCATCATAAATTTAGATGTATTGGTCCATTTATTGTCATTTCAACCCCCGGTGTCACTAAATGAAAAGAAATTCCGATTTACAATAAGAACGCAAAAGGATGAAATAAATACCAACTTCATCATTTGAATACGCTTTATTTTGCCGTTTATACCCGGGAACCACATTCTCCGGTGTAGGATAAATATATTGTTTATGTCGTAAATAGCACCAAATCCAATTGCAGTTAACAAGTCGAGTGAAATGGCTGGAACACACACCAACGGGAAAAAACCGGGGTTCAGAGGAAGTGGGAATGAATTCAAATCCACGGATAATTTGGAACCCGCTTACGATCCGAAGGAAAAAATTAATGAGCACATCCGCAAAGGAACCAGGGGGAGGCCGGAGCTCGAATCCCAGTCAATTTCATCTGGAGATACTCGTTGAAGTCAAAACCCTGGTTAAGACCATCGAATCCATGTGCGTGGAATTTGACGAACCGGGTCTCTTCGCCAGGACTGCCCGTCCGATCTCCGATCTGATTGGGTCGATCAATCCACTCCTGCGCATGATTGTGGAAAATTACCTCCGTCACAACAGGGAAGAAATGGATATCGCTGCAAACGAGCGGGAAGGGAGGGCGTTGAAGGGTAACGTGCTGAAAACCCTGGAGGAGATACGGGAGGACCTGAAAAGAATTCAGCGTAAATACGACAAGGCTGCGAAGTTCAACCGGAGCGAAGAAACACCCGATTGGGTGAACTGAAGAAGAGGGCGCCGAAGAGGAGCGATATCCGGCGATCCTGCCGAAAGGAGAAGCGCGCGGATAAAATTCAAAGAGGGGTGGAACTCTAATTCAACCCAATAGAACAAAGGAATATCATGAAACTTGGAACAAAACTGCTAATGCTGTTTTTGCTGGTCGGAATCGTTCCGATGGCCACCCTCGGGGTAATTTCCCGATTTTATTCATCCGAAGCGCTGGAAAAACAGGCCTTCAATCAACTCACCGCCGTGCGGGAAATCAAGAAACTCACGATCAGCAACTACTTCCGGCAGATCAAGGATCAGGTAGTGACCTTTTCGGAAGACCGCATGACCCTGGATGCCATGCGTTCCTTTAAAACTGCCTTCGCCGAACTGGGGGGTGGTGATTTGAGGCAGGCGGAAAGAAATGCCCAAAGGCTTTACATCGATGAGAATCCCAACCCCACGGGAAAAAAGCATCTGCTGGACTATGCCAGGGACGACAGCCTGTATTCCAGCCTTCACCGCACCTACCACCCCATCTTCCGGAACTATCTGGAGAAGTTCGGGTATTACGACATTTTTCTGGTGAATCCGGAAACCGGGCATATCGTGTATACGGTGTTCAAGGAATTGGACTACGGCACCAGCCTGATCGGCGGGAAGTATGCCAGGGAAAACATCAGCGACGCCTTCCGCAATGTGGTCAAGGCCGGTTCCGCCGAGAGCATTGCCTTCGAGGATTTCAGGCCCTACGCCCCATCCCACGGCGCGCCGGCCTCATTCATCGCCTCCCCCATCATGGACGGGGGAGAAACCATCGGGATACTGGTCTTCCAGATGCCCCTGGGCAAGATCAACGAGATCATGGGGCAGCGGGCCGGCATGGGGGAAACCGGGGAAACCTACCTGGTTGGCCCGGATAAGCTGATGCGTTCGGATTCCTATCTGGATCAGAAGAACCACACGGTGGAGGCCTCCTTCGCCAACCCGGACAAAGGGTCGGTCGATACGGTCGGCGTCCGGGAAGGCCTGGAAGGCAAAACCCACACCGAGATCATCATCGACTACAACGGCAATCCGGTGCTGAGTGCCTTCACCCCCCTGGACATTTACGGGGTGCGCTGGGTGCTGCTGGCGGAGATTGACGAGGCGGAAGCCTTCGCGACCATCCGCAACATGGATTGGATCATGCTGGGATTGGTCGGCGGAGGTATCGTGATTCTGTTGTTGCTCGCGCCGCTGATGACCCGTTCCATCACCAATTCGGTGGTTGGCCCCATCCGCAAGGTGATCGAAGGATTGACCACCGCTTCGGATCAGGTCACCTCGGCGTCGGCCCAGGTCTCCGCCTCCAGCCAAGCCCTGGCCTCCGGCACCTCGGAGCAGGCCGCCAGCCTGGAGGAATCCTCTTCCACCCTGGAAGAGATCGCCACCATGAGCAAGAACAACGAGGAGGGCACCAAGACGGCAAACAACCTCTCCGGGGAGGCCAACGGTTTTGTGACCCAGGGCAGCGAGGCCATGGGGCGCATGCTGAACGCCATCCGGGAGATCAAGGAGTCCTCCGATCAAACCGCCAAGATCATCAAGACCATCGACGAGATCGCCTTTCAGACCAACCTGCTGGCCCTCAACGCGGCGGTGGAAGCCGCCCGGGCCGGGGATGCCGGACGGGGCTTCGCCGTCGTGGCCGAGGAGGTGCGCAACTTGGCCCTGCGCAGCGCCGAGGCGGCCAAGGACACCAGCGCCATGATCGAAACCTCCCAGCAGCGCGCCGATCTGGGCGTGGGCGTGGCCGAGGAGGTGGAAGGCCTTTTGGGCAACGTGCGTGGGACCATGGAAAAGCTGAATGATGTCATTGCGCAAGTGGCCCAATCCAGCGGGGAACAATCCCGTGGCGTGGATCAGGTCAATGCCGCCGTGACCCAGATGGACCAGGTCACCCAGGGCAACGCCGCCAACGCCGAGGAAACCGCGGCCGCCAGCGAGGAGCTTTCCTCCCAGGCGCAAACGCTGCTGGGAATGGTGGAAGACCTGGTGCGCATCGTCGGCGG
>CAZOXD010000285.1:0-4258 GCA_964583525.1 uncultured Pseudomonadota bacterium | reverse complement strand
ACCCCCTTCAACACCAGGATCACGTGATCGTAGACCACCTCGATGTTGTTGACGGTGAGAAGGGCCTTCCCCTGCGCCTCGGTTTGCTGCGTTTCAACCATGGATAGCGATCGCCTCAGCAGTCACGCGGGGTGATGTTGTTCTCCTTGGCGTAGGCGGCAGCGGCTTTCTCGATCATGGGGCGCACCACGTCCTTCATCACGGGGATCCAGTCGCTGATCATGCTCCACTTGGTGCCGTCCCATTGCTGGATAATAACCGGGCCGCCGGACTCGTGGTCGGAACAGGTGATCTTCAGGGGGAGCGTCAGGCCGTCCGCGCCCAATTCCTTCAGGCGGGATTTGGTAATATTGAGGTTTTCAATTCCCCAGCGCATCTGTGCGCCGGTCATGGGCTTTTTGCCGTAGCGATTCTGGGCGGTGCGCACTGCTTCGATGTTGAAAATGGCGCCCACCACGGTGCGGTTGTAGAGCACCTCGCCCCATTTGTTTTCCAAAGCCTTGGCCCGGTCGCCATTGTAGACATGCTTGAGGATGTCCCGATGCACCTTCCAATTGGAGCCCGCCCCGTTGAAGGTGGCGCTCTTGTAGCCCTTGGCCTTCATGCCGGACGGTCTCACTTCGCTTTCCGAGCCGGACCACCAGTTGCCGATGAAGTGATCCATGGGGAAGTTGATGGAGGCGGCCTCCTTGACGGCGACCTGGCCCATCACGCCCCAGGCCGACATGTAGATGTAGTCCGGGCGGTAGCGGCGCACCTGCAGCCAGGTGGCTTTCTGCTCCTGGCCCGGGTGGTCCACCGCCAGCAGCATCAGTTTGTACCCGAACTTCTTGGAGAGCACCTCCAGGGTCGGATTGGCTTCCTTGCCGTAGGCGCTGTTGTGATAGATATGGACGATCTTCTTGCCCCGCAGGTTGTTCAACCCTCCCTCCTGGGATCCGATGTAACGGATCACCGCGGAAGCCTGGCTCCAATAGGTGGTGGGGGCGTTGAAGATCCATTTGAAGACCCGCCCGTCCGCGGCGTCGGTGCGGCCATAGCCGGAGGACCAGATGGGCACCTGGTCCACGGGCGCCTTGGGGATCAACTGATAGGTGATCCCGGTGGAAAAGGGGTGGAAAACCGTGGCGCCGGTGGGCCCCTTGTGCTTCAGCTTCTCGTAGCACTCCACGCCGAGTTTCGTGTTGTACTTGGTTTCGCATTCTTCCCAGGTGATCTTCACTCCATTGACGCCGCCGTCCCGCTTATTGAGCATGTCGTAATAATCGCGGAATCCGTTGGCGGCCGGAATGCCATTGGGAGCATAGGGGCCGGTGCGGTACACCAGCAGCGGAAAGAATTGCTCGTTCTGCGCCAGCACCGGAGCGGCGGTGAGGCCGGCCAGGGCCAGCGCCGTCACGGCCAGCATCAGTATCAGGTTGCGGAATTTCATCTTGTTGTCTCCCTCTCAATTTGGTGGATTTACTCTCTCCCTCCAATTCTGGTGGAGGGGATACTAGCACGCGGCATGGAATAGGGCCAGCATGCGGTGAACCGGGTAGAAGCGGTCTCAAAAATACGTGTGCATCGCGTACTTCGAGACGCGCGCTTCGCTTGCTCCTCAGCAACGCGGTTAAGAAAGCCCGATTCCCTGAGGAAGGCTCCGAAGGAGCCTGTCTCGAAGGGTCGTGATTTTACCGATAATCCATTTTTGAGACCGCTTGTAATGTCTCAATTTGAAAACGCATACGTCATTCTGAACGTAGCGAAGAATCTTGCTGGCGCAATCGCTTCGGCAATCATAAGCAGATGCTTCGCTTTGCTCGGCATGACATGGGATGAATATTGAAATTCTCCAGGAATATTCAAAATGATACCTTACCGTGAAAAATGGTGCGATGGTTCCGGGAACGATCCTCCTAATAGGGAAAGGGCCAGCGCCGCAACTTTTCCTTGGCGATCTGCCAGAGCCGCGCGAATCCGTGAGGCTCCACGATCAGAAAGTAGACGATCATCCCCCCGAAGATGATCTCCTCGATGTGTTTCGAAAGATCGGTGGGAAGGGGGAGGTGGAAAAATGCCGGAACGTTGGTAAGCACGATCGGCATGATGGTGATGAAGGCCGCCCCCAGGATGGAGCCCAGAATACTGCCCAGACCACCGATGATGACCATGAACAACACCTGGAAGGAAACGAAGATGTCGAAGGCTTCCGTCTCCGCGGCTCCCAGCCACAGGAAGACCATCATCGCCCCGGCCAATCCGCAATAAAAGGAAGAGATGCCGAAGGCCAGCAGCTTGGTCGGCAGGGGCCGGATGCCGATGATTTCCGCCGCGATGTCCATGTCGCGGATGGCCATCCAGGAGCGCCCGATGCGCCCCCGCACCAGGTTCTTGGCCAGCAGGGCGAAGATCACCAGGATCGCCAGCGCCAGGAGATACCGGGTTTCCGCCGTGGCTTCCGGCCCGGTCACCATGATCCCGAATACCTTGCGGGGCGGGGCGGTGATCGTGCCCGAGGGATTGTCGTTGTAGAACCAGCCCACCTTGTTGAAGAGCCAGGGGATGAAAAACTGCGCCGCCAGGGTGGCCACTGCCAGGTAAAAGCCCTTGATGCGCAGGGAGGGCACCCCGAAGATCATTCCCACCGCCGCCGTGACCAGCCCGGCCAGCAGGAACACGATCAGGATGTTGATCTCGGGGATATTGGTGGTGATCTTGTAGGTGGCATACCCCCCCACGGCCATGAAGGCCCCGGTGCCCAGGGAAAGCTGCCCCGCGTATCCGGTGAGCAGGTTCAGCCCGATGGCGGCCAGGGCGAAGATCAGGAAGGGGATCATTATCGCCTGCAGCCAGTACTCGTTGGCCAGGTAGGGAATGCCCACGAATGCGAAGAGAATGACCAGAAGCACCGCCCAGCGGTCCTGATAGAGGGGGAAGATCGCCTGATCGTCCTCGTAGCTGGATTTGTATTGTCCTGCCTCCCGGTAAATCATGCCGGTTTACACCCTTTCGATGATGATCTCGCCGAACAGCCCCTGAGGCCGGAACAGCAGGAAGCCCAGGGCCAACATGTACGCGAACCAGTTTTCGATGGCGCCCCCGAAAAGCGGCCCCCAGTAGATTTCCGCGATCTTCTCTCCCACGCCGATGATCAACCCGCCGACGATGGCGCCCGGCACGGAGGTGAAACCCCCCAGAATCAGCACGGGGAGCGCCTTGAGGGCGATCAGGGAGAGCGAGAACTGCACGCCGCTCTTGGAACCCCACATCACACCCGCCACCAGGGCCACGGCGCCGGCCACGGACCAGACGATCACCCAGATGGTCTTCAGTGGGATGCCCACCGAAAGCGCGGCCTGATGATCGTCCGCCACGGCCCGCAGGGCCCGGCCGATCGGGGTTTTCTGGAAGAACACGGCCAGCACCGCCACCAGGATGGCGGCGATGACCGCGGCGTAGAGATCGAACTGGTTGAGAAGAATCCCTCCCCTTTCGAAGGACTGATCTGGAATGCCCACATTGAGCACCTTGACGTCGCTGCCCCAGGCGATCTGCCCCACACCTTCCAGCACGAAATTGAGCCCGATGGTGGCCATGAAGAGGATGATCGGCTCCTGGTTGACCAGGGGCCGCAACATCAGCCGCTCGATCAGGAAGGCCAACCCCACCATCACGGCGATGGTGACCGGGATGGCGATCAGCACGGGAACGCCGCGTTCCATCAATCCCACCAGGGTCAGGGCCGCAAAGAGCACCATCGCCCCCTGGGCGAAGTTGAACACCCCGGACGCCTTGAAAATGAGCACGAATCCCAGCGCCACCAGGGAGTACATCACGCCCGTGAGCAATCCCCCGATGACGACCTCCGCCAGGAATACCGGGGAATCGGCCATCTCCACGAAAGGTTGAACAAAAAAGGCGTACAGCAAATCCATCGTCAACTCGTTTGGTTTAATGCGGTCTCAATAATTTCTGACCGCCACGTGCTTCGAGACGCGCGCATTGCGCGCTCCTCAGCAACGCGGCTGATAGAGCCCGATTCCCTGCCTGTCCTGAGCGGAGTCGAAGGGAGGAGGATTCCGAAGGAATCCGTCTCGCAGGGTCGGATTCGACTCGAAGTTTCATTTTTAAGACTCCTTCTTGTGCTCGCCGGGGGCATCGTTTCGATCTCAATCATGGCTGACCCCCAGGTAGGCATCGATCACATCCTGGTTGGCGCGCACCTCGTCCGGCGTGCCATCGGCGATTTTCTGGCCGTAGTCCAGCACAACCACAT
>CAZOXD010000284.1:0-4274 GCA_964583525.1 uncultured Pseudomonadota bacterium | reverse complement strand
ACGCGCAGGCTTGCGCGGCGGGCCATGTACGGTCAGCCCGACGCGCAGGCTTGCGGGGCGGGTCATGTACGGTCAGCCCGACGCTCAGGCTTGCGGGGCGGGCCATGTACGGTCAGCCCGACGCTCAGGCTTGCGCGGCGGGCCATGTACGGTCAGCACGCCTGCGGGCTTCATCACTGCGCGAGGCCTTATCTCACGCGCCACCATCCCTTTCGCGGACGGGGACCCATGAATAATCCAGGCGAGGGCTGAAACCTACCCGGCCGCCTTGCGGGGAAGGGGGGCTTTTTCCTGGAGCACCTTGAGCATGGCGGAGGGATCGTCAAAGCTTCCGATATCCGCATTGATCAGGGTGCAATTGTCTTTGAGGGAGAGCAGATTCTTGTAGAGTTGGCTGGCGCGGTCCATTTCCCCCAATTCCCCGAATGGGGTGATGACCATCTGGTAGGTCTCCGGGAGCAGGTTGCGGATCTTCTTCACGATCAGCTTGAGGTCCACATAGTCGTCCCCGGCGCGTTCGGAGAACATGGCCACGAAGGGGTACTTGGCGCCGTTGCTGTTTTCCGCCAGGGAGAGCATGCGCTGGATGCTGACTTCCTGGACGGCCATGTCGCGCAGCTTGAAGTAGGAGAGCGCCGTGTTCACGAACACCCGCTTCAGGTTCTGGCCCGTGTTCGATCCATCGTCGGCCACGATCAGCTTTTTGAAGGGGTGTTTTGCGTAGTCGTAAGTCTCCCGGTGCTCGATGCGCTCCAGGATTTCCTGCTGGGTATTTCTGCTGATGGTTTCCCCGGCGTCCTTGACCCCCTTGATGAACATCATGTGGGCCAGTTCCTTGTTGAGGGCGGTCAGATCGCCCCGCAACTGGTCGGCCATCTCCTCCTTGCCGGCGGTTACGACCTGCGCAGTTTCCCCGGGCTGGCCTTCTCCCCCCTCGCGCCCCACCAGATGGAACACGCGCTTTTTGATGTCGTCGAACCGGTTGTCCACCTGGGAAAGCCGGGTTTCCAGCATTTCCTGTTCCCCGGCGAAATGGAGGCGTTTTTCCTTCTGTGCGGTGAGATTCCCGGCCAGTTTCACCTTTTCCTGCTCCAGGGAACCCAGGGCCTTATCGATGGCCGCGCGGTTGGCCTGGAGCCCCTTAAGCTGTTTGCTGGCCGTTTCCAGGGCGGGTTTTCTCGCTTTCATTTCCTGGCCGGACTTTTGCAGCACGGTCTTGGTGCGGGATTTCAGTTTCTCATTTTCCAGCAGCCGGGCATAAAAAGCCTCGTCGGCGAAAGGCACCATCCGGTTTTCCTTGACGGAATTGGAAAAATCGTCCACCGAATACCCGGGGCCGTAAAACAGAATGTCGATATCCGCCTTGGCGGGAAGGTTCTCGGAAGAGGCCAGGGTAAACAGGGAGTCCTCCAGCTTGTCGATGCGCAGGCAGGTCGCGACGAATTGGGCCAACACGGGATCCTTGGCGCAAAAAACGATCTTGTACTTGAGGATCCGTTCGATCTCCTCGTCGCTGAACTTGAAGATCACCCGCTGGGAGGAGGATTCTTCTTCGTCCTTCTTGCCAAGGCCGACTTTGCGCATGAGGGATTTGAGGGGGCCATCCAGCGCGCGTACTTTTTCCAGGATCAACGGTTGAATCAATTGGAAGAATTCCATCGAAAGCTCTTTTTGGGTAAGGGCCACTTTCTTGCGGCCCTCCATGGCCTTGGCCTGGGCCGCCTGGAATTGCTTGTACTGGTCGATCAATTCACGTGCCTTGGCATATTCCCGCTCGTATCCACGGGCTTGCTCCTCGGCGATCTTGCGGGTTGAGGCGATCTTCCCCTCGTATTTGGGAAGCTGCAGCTCCGCCTTTTCCAGATAATCGTCGATGCGCCGCACATGCTCCTTCATGGAGTCTTGCAGTCTCTGACGGACGGCTGTGCGGTCGTCCAGAGCCGCCAGGCTTTCCTCGCTGAGACCCCCGGTGAGGGTTTCGTTGGAGAGCTTGTGGAGGATCTGCATGGTTTCCAGGATGTACACTCCCACGGGATCTTCAGCCTCGCTGGCCCCCAGCTTTCTGCGCAATTCGCTGATTTCCGAATCCACCTTCCGGCTGAACTCGTCGTATTCCTCCCTGGAGAGGCGGCCGTCGGAAAACAGATTGTACAGGGAAGGGTCCACCAGATCGTCCACCAGGGTCACCACCGCGCCCTGCAGGGGCTCCTTGCCCAACAATTCGCGGAAGTGGGCCTTGGTGCACACCAGGGAATCGAAGGCGAAGACCAGGTCTTCCACCCGTTCCGAAAGCTTCTCGTAGATCAGGCCGTTGTCCGGCTGGCTGAGGAGGGCGGGAATACCCTTGCGGCGGTTGGATTGCCAGGCGGGGTCTTCCAGCACCCGTTTCAGCAGCGCGCTCTTCGATTCCGCCTTGTTGAGCTTTTTCAGGGTCATGAACAACAGCGCCGTGAACTCCGTATCCGCTTCCGATTCAAGGAAGGCGTAGAACCTGGAATTGGAGAACACCAGGCCGGCGGAGGCTTCCATGTTTCCCTTGACGATTTCCAGCTTGTCCAGGGCATGCAGATTGTCACTGATATGGTTGCGGTATTCCCGTCCGACGGTGACCCAGATTTGCTTGCGCACCAGAGGATCGAGCCGGTTATAAAACTCGGCCGGATGACGCACGATGAATTCCACCATGATCTTCACGATGGCTTCGGGAGAAAGCTGCCTGGCGATTTGTTCCTTGGGCACGCCCACGCTTTCGATATTGCGGGCAATGGCCGTGAATGCCGCCTTCTGTTCGTCCGGGTTCATCTTGGCGAACTGGTTGGAATTGTAATTCTGCTCCAGGTGAAACTTGAGGGTGCGGAATTTCGTCTTGGAGAGGGTGGTGTCCAACAGGTAGATGATGGCGTGTAACAGGTGGGCCTGGGCGTTCAGAATTTCCTTTTGTTGTTCCGGTGCGATACCCGTCCAGGCGGCTTGGACACGGCCCTTGTCCTTGAGGAAATCCAGAATCACCGCTTCGCGCATCTTGGGGGGCACCATGGAAAGGAAGCGCTCGTAGTTCTTCTCCTTCAGACCCTCCAGGGTCTGATCGACGATTTCCCCGGGCAGGTTGTAGAAGATGCTTTCCAGATCGGCCTCCTCCAGGCTCTTGATCTGGGGCTTGACCGCCTCGATTTCCTTGAGAAGGTACCCGGGAAGCTTGTCCCCCAGCACGGCCGCCAGGAGTTTGTCCCGTTCGCCCTGGTCCAGCAGGTCGAACACGATGCCGTAGCCCTCGCGCTCGAAATATTCCAGGATTCCCTGGGCCTTGCCGCTCTCCAGGGTTTTCAGGGCCTCTTCCATGGTGTGGTGGCGGTAGAGGTTGTCCATCTGGTCGAACTGGAAGCGCTCGGAAATTATGTGTTCCAGGTCCGGTTCGAGGAGGATGAAGACCTTCTTGCCGCGCACGAAGGACAGCTTTTCCTCCGCGACCCGGGCCCGCGCCATCAGCGCCTGTACGCCCTCGTTCCGGTAGAGCTTGCGCACCGTATCGACGACGGTCTGGTCCTTGAAGACGAACTGGTTGCCCTCCTCGGGCATGTTGATGACGCCCCGGAAGAAAATCCCGGCCACCTGGATCGTGGAGAGGGCGCTGACGGGGATGGGCCGGTCCTCGGCCAACTCTCCCGGGACAGCCTGGGGGTTCGATTCCAACCGCTCCAGGGAGGTGATCTGCACCGGTTCGGAGACGGCCTTTCGCTCCGGATCCGTGTAAACCGTCACGAACACGGGCAGGGCGGAGCGGATGTACTGGCCGATTTTCTCGTGAAGGTCCCCCACCAGCACCAGACTGCGGTGCCGGAAGTGCCCCTGATTGGCCAGGCGCTGGTATTCGGCGATGAGGGGATAACGCAACTGCGGATCGATGGCGACCTGATCCTGCGGGGTCTCGACGGTGAGAGAATCCTTGTAGGCCTCGGAATGCATCCTGTCGTAGTTGAAGGCCGTGAATACCGCATCGGCCTCCTCATTCATGCGCAAGACCTTGTCCAGGGGCGACTCCTCGGTGTTGGCCGTGTACACCACCCGTTTTTTCACACGGGCCCTGCGGCTCAGGGCGGCGAAGAACTCCTCCATCTTCGTCCGAAGGAGATTCTGCCGCTCCGTGGCCAAGTCCACATTGACCACCTGCACCGTCTTGTACGTATCAAGCGCTGCCATGATCTATCGGAATTCGGGAATTACCGGGTTCCTCCCGGCGCCACTGTTGGAAAAGATACCCTTGGATAAGATGCCGT
>CAZOXD010000283.1:0-4280 GCA_964583525.1 uncultured Pseudomonadota bacterium | reverse complement strand
CCCTCTACGCTTCCGGGTAGGCGCGTTCCAGGGCTTGGCGGAAGTCCGCCCAGCAATCCCGGATCGCGGCCGGTTTGCGGAGGAGGTAGGAGGGATGGAATGTGGGCAGCACCGGCCAGTCCCGAAACTGGAAGACCCGGCCCCGCTCCCGGGTGATGCCCGCCGCGCCCGGGTTGAAGTGCTTGAGGGGCACGTTGCCCAGGGTAACGATCAGGGCGGGATCGAGCAATTCGATCTGGCGCTCCAGGATCGCCGCGCAGGAAGCGATTTCGTCCGGTTCGGGATTGCGGTTGCCCGGGGGGCGGCACTTCACCACGTTGGTGATGTACACGTCTTCCCGGGTCAACCCGGCGGCCTTGATAAGCCCGGTGAGCAGCCCCCCGGCCCGCCCCACGAAGGGCAGCCCCTGCTGGTCCTCGTCCGCGCCGGGTCCTTCCCCGATGAACATCAACCGCGGTTTGGAGGCGCCGCTTCCGAACACCAGCCGGTTGCGGGCCGAGCCCAGCTTGCACTCCATGCAGTCACGGTATTGGAACCGCAGCGACTCCAGGGAAGCCGGGGGCCCGGACGGCGCCTCATTGGGAGCTTCGGAAGGAACGGCGGGGTCCTGCGGAGCCGCTGGTAGGGGGGGAGGTTCGCCAGAGAGGGCCGATTGCGAGGTGGGTGCTTGCTCGGCGGGCTGGCCGGCGGGCTGATCGTTGAATTCCGCTCGTGGTTGGGTGGCGGCGCCATCTCCGGGCGGCCGGGCGGTAGCCCGGGCAGAGGAACGGGTAGTGTGGCTTTCCAGCAGGGCGGCCAATTCCGGGTCCCCGGCAATACTGAGCCAACCCACTCCATCGTCCGCCAGGGCCTGCAGGTGTTTTTCCAATCCTGCCAGGATCGATCGCCATTCGGGAGAAAGGGGGGAGGTCATGGAATCGGGAGGCTGGGGGCCGGGTGTAATGGGAACTGCACTGCCGGAAGGCGCGGAAGGAGCGGTGGGCCTCCACCGGCAGGGTTCATGATCGGGTTCACCCTACCACAAAAATATTGCCGGCAGGATTCGGGAACGGATCCGCTGTGAAAGGGGTCAGGGGCCTTGGAACGGTTTCATGGGACGGTTTTATGGAATGCTTCATGGATTGCGCCGATTCCACGCCGGAGGAATTGGCCGGGGGAGGAGAGGGGGCGGATGCGCTGCAATCCTGCCAGGGAAGCAGGGTCTGAGGGCCGGCAGGGATGGGCAGGCGCTAAAGTATATATCGGCTTAAATCCTGGTCTTCCAGAATAGCGCCCAGTTGTTCCCGGATGTATTCGGGGGTGATCTTGATGGTTTGCCCATTCAGGGTGGGGGCTTCGAAACTGATGTCCTCCACCGTTTTTTCCAGAATGGTGTGCAGTCTGCGGGCGCCGATATTCTCATTCTGGGAATTCACCTGGTAGGCGATTGCGGCCAGTTCCTCGATGGCTGCGGGGGTGAATTCCAGCTCGACCTCCTCCGTTTCCAGCAATAGGATATATTGCTTGATCAGCGCGTTCTTCGGTTCTGTGAGTATCAGGATGAAATCATCCTTGGTGAGCGGCTTGAGTTCCACCCGGATGGGAAAGCGTCCCTGCAACTCCGGAATCATGTCCGAGGGTTTGGCCACATGGAACGCGCCCGCGGCGATGAACAGGATGTGGTCGGTGCGCACCGGGCCGTACTTGGTGGCCACGGTCGAGCCTTCCACGATGGGCAGCAGGTCGCGCTGCACACCCTCCCTGGAAACATCCGGCCCGGTGGCCTGGGAGCGGCCGACGATCTTGTCCACCTCGTCCAGGAAGACGATCCCGTTCTGCTCCACGCTTTGCACGGCCAGCCGCGAGACGTCGTCCATGTCGATCAACTGCTCGGCTTCTTCCTGGCGCAGGATTTCCAAGGCTTCCGCCACCTTCATTTTGCGCAGCTTTTGGCGCTTGGGCATCATGTTGGAGAGCATGTCCTTGATGTTGATGTCCATGCTTTCCATGCCGGATACCGGGAAGAATTCCACCATCGCCCCGCCTCCCCGCTCGGCCACTTCCACCTCCACCATCTTGTCGTCCAAATCGCCGGCCCGCAGTTTTTCGCGGAATTTTTCCCGGGTGTGGGATGCCTCCTCGCTGGCCTGGGTGGAGCCGGGAGGGGGATTGACCGAAGGGACGAGAATTTCCAGCAGCCGGTCTTCCGCATGGATGCGGGCTTTTTCCCGCACTTCCTCCATCTTGATTTTCCGCACCATGGAGACGCCTATTTCCGTCAGGTCGCGGATGATGGATTCCACGTCGCGGCCCACATAGCCGACCTCGGTGAACTTGGAGGCTTCCACCTTGACGAAAGGGGCCCCGGTGAGCTTGGCCATGCGGCGGGCGATTTCCGTTTTTCCGACTCCGGTGGGGCCGATCATGGTGATGTTCTTGGGGAGGATTTCATCGCGCATTTCCAGCGGAACCTGCTGGCGCCGCCACCGGTTGCGCAGGGCGATGGCCACGCTGCGTTTGGCCTCGCCCTGGCCGATGATGTAGCGGTCCAATTCCTCGACAATCTCACGGGGTGTAAGGCTCGTGGGGTGGGTGAATTCGGTCATGGGTGCGTCTACAATTCCTCGATAATCAAATTGGTGTTGGTGTAGATGTCGATGGAGGCCGTGATCGCCATCGCTTCCTCCACCACTTGGCGGAGGGAAAGCTGGGAGTGGGCCAGCAATGCCTTGGCCGACGCCAGGGCGAACATCCCGCCGGAGCCGACGGCCATCAATCCCTCCTCCGGCTCGATCACGTCCCCGTTGCCGGAAATAATCAGGGACGTCTCGGCATCGGCCACCGTGAGCAATGCTTCCAGGTTTCTCAGCATGCGGTTGGTGCGCCATTCCTTGGCCAGTTCCACCGAGGCCCGCTCCAGATTGCCGCCGTATTCCTCCAGTTTCTCGTCGAATTTTTCGAACAGGGTGAAGGCGTCCGCCGTGGCTCCGGCGAATCCGGCCAGCACCTTGCCCTGGTGAGTGCGCCGCACCTTGCGGGCGTTGGCCTTCATCACCGTCTGGCCCATGGTGACCTGTCCGTCTCCCCCCATGACGACCTGGTCTCCGCGCCGGACGGATAGAATGGTTGTGCCGTGAAATTGGTTCACGATCGGAACCCGGATGGAATGTTGCGAAGGGGATGGACCCCGGTTGCGGGTCGCGGGGCGCTTTCCGGAGAGGACTTTGTCAATTTATTCAAATCGATGCGTTCCGGCTGTTTGCAGTGAATCTTCCCAACCGTCCATGACCGTGGGAATTATCCATTACCGTTACGATAACCTCCCGCCCGTCCGTTGTAAACGAGACCGCCCGCAGCCACTATGAAGGAACCCCCGGGGATGGGGAAACCGGGAGGCGCAAGGGGAAAAATCGACAAAATTCGCTTCCCGAAGAAACCAATCGCCCCGAATGGCGTTTCACCACTATGGTGTTTCACTACTATAGTTTTTCACTACCATGGATCGCAGGGAGCACCCTTGATGGAATTGGTGGAATTGCTGAACCTGCCCCGCCCAAATGAGGAATAATGGCCATGCTTGGCGCCATGGCGGGGTGATTGGTATAAATAAGTTGAATTTAATCTTGTATTCCTCTAGGAGTGAGATCCGGGATTGCAATAACAGGACGATCCGGTGTCATGGCCGAAGTCATTCCATAGCCTAAATATATTATCGCTTGAATGTTCATGGCCGGAAAATCCCTGGGTTTGTGGCCCTCCTGGCACTGGAATTCTTCATGTAATTTCGAACATTAGCCCCTTTTCCCCTGGATAGCCGGAGTTGCGAATGGATACGCAGAAAATTGAACAAGAGTACAATCGCCTGATTCGGGTGGGAATGCAGAAAGGGACCATAGAGATTCGAGGCGATGCCCCGGAATTTCGCGACTCTCCCCGCTTCGAGCCGAGGGAAGCAACAATCGCGGTCAAGGTGGAGCCATCCTTCACCATCCTCAATATTTCCGCCTCGGGAATCGCCTTCCTATCCAATCTTCCCTTCCTTCCCGGCTCCATTCTCACCCTGGTGCTGGAAGGCGTCATCGGTGTGCAGGCGCGGGTCACTCGTTGCGAGATGATCGAGACCGACGAGAACTTCCTGGAAACCCGGTACCGGGCCCAGTGCTGCTTCGATACCCCCAACCACGGGAAGCAGATGTTGTTGATGATGGACGAAATGGAAAAGCTCCCGTCCTAGATCGCAGTCCCCCCTTTTAAACACTGCGACTTATATAATTGCGCATTCAATTGACGATTCTTATGAT
>CAZOXD010000282.1:0-4327 GCA_964583525.1 uncultured Pseudomonadota bacterium | reverse complement strand
GACGGTTCAGAAAAGACGGTTCAGAAAAGACGGTGCAGGAAAGATGGCGGGGAACCAACGTTCCCTGCCACGCATGGGGCAATCCCCTTTTTTTTCATACCTGGAAAGGAGTACGCATGACTACCAAAAAACAGAAGGAGGCCAACCGGCGCACCGCGAAAAAGTCCACCGGGCCCAGGTCGAAGGAGGGCAAGGGGCGCGCCTCGCGGAACGCCGTTGAGCACGATCCGGCCTCGCGGCGGGTAGTGCTGAAGGACGAGGACCAGGCCGCCTACCTGGAACACCGCATCGGCATCTGCGAGGACCTGCGGCCCCTGGGCTGCCTGGAGAGCGCGCTCGCCAACCGCATCGCCGCGCAGACGTGGCGGCTGGCGCGGATTCCGGCCATCGAAGTGGAAATTATCGACGAAATGCGGCTCCAAGCCGCAGATGGGAAGGCCTCGCTTGCGGCGATCCGGGAGCAGGTGGAAACAACCCGATGGGACAGCCTGGCGCGGCTTTCGGGTTACGAGATGGCCCTGGAGCTCTCCCTGACGCGGCTGCTGGCCGAGTACCGGCGGGCGCAGGACGGGCGCCACAAGCTGGAGGCGGCCGAAACGCCGGTGTTCGAGCACGCGCCGCGCCGCAACGTGCGGGGCGGGATGGAATCCCTGGAGCGCGAACCGGACGGCAGCTTCCGGCGGCGGGAAGAGCTGCGGCAGCGCATGGTCAGGACGCTGCGGGCAACCTCCGGCGATCCTCGTCGGGGTGGCAATGATTCCGCCGCCCTCGCAGGCAATGGCTCGGAAAAAGGCACAGGCAATGGTTCCGGTGCCCTCCCGGGCAATGGTTCCGGCGCCCTCCCGGGCAATGGCTCCGGGAATGGGAGCGGCCATAAAGGCGAGGAGCGGTGATTGCGAAACGAGGCCGATACGGGACGGGAGGACTATTGAGCCCCTCGCCGCGCCGGGATGGGAAGGCCCTTACTCCGCCGGAAAGAATACCAGCGGGGAAGGCTCGAAGCGGATCGCCGGCCGGGATCCGATGGGGAGCGCGGGTCCCGGCAGGAAGGCTTCCACCCGCCGCCCCGAGGGCAGGGCCAGGGTATGCAGGGGCACCCCGTGGGGATATTTCACGGAGATCACCTCCACGGTGACGCCCTCCCCGGCCTTCTTTCCTTCGGCCTGCACCACTTGGTTGGGCCGCAGCAGCACATCCACTTCCGTGGCCCGGCTGCCTTCCGGCGGCAGGGAAAAGTCCCCCAGTTCGGTATGAATCCGCCCGTCCGCGACCGTTCCGGGGAGAAAATGGTGCAGCCCCACGAACCCGGCCACGAACCGGTTGACGGGTTGGTGGAGCACTTCCTCGGGAATTCCCACCTGCTCCAGGCGGCCCCGGCTCATTACCGCCATGCGGTCGCCCATGCTGAAGGCCTCCTCCTGATCGTGGGTGACCAGGACCGCTGTGGCCCCCAGGCTTTTCAGGATGGCGCGCACCTCATCGCGCAGGCGCACGCGCAGGGAACTGTCCAGGTTGCTGAAGGGTTCGTCCAGGAGCACCAGCCGGGGGCGCACGGCCAATGCCCGGGCCAGCGCGACGCGTTGTTGCTGGCCGCCGGACAGCTCGTGGGGATAGCGCTCGGTCATCTCCCCCAGCCCGCACATTTCCATCAATTCCACCAGCCCCCTTTTTTGCTGTTGGCGCTCCCTGTTTCGGATGAAGTCTCTGTTTTCGATGGCATCCCCGTTTTCGGGAACAGGGTTCGCACCATCCGAGATTCCACCGTCCGAGCTCTCACCGTCCGCACCGCCGTTCCCGGGCTTCCGGCCCAGGCCCAGCCCCTGCCTCAGCCAACCGCTGGCGCGGGCCAGGGCCGGGGCGTGCAGGCCGAACTGCACGTTCTCCCGCACCGTGAGGTGGGGGAAGAGGGATTGCTCCTGGAAGACCATGCCGATACGGCGCAGCTCCGGCGGCAAGGCCCAGCCGGGGTTGCTGATCAGGCGGCCCTGGTGATGAATTTCTCCCTCGCCGGGAACGTCGAATCCGGCGATCAGCCGCAGCAGGGTGGTTTTCCCGCATCCGCTGGGGCCGAGCACGGTGAGCAACTCGCCCGGGGCGGCATCCAGGTTGATATCCCGCACCACCCAGCCCGCCGAGGGGTAGGACTTTCCCAGGCCTTTCAGGATCAGTACGGGTTCCGAAGCGGGGGAGGCATCGTGCCGGGGGTGTGAGGTGGACTTCATGTAATCCTGAGCGGGTTCTACCCACACCGCTCCGGCAGGCTTGCCGGCGCCGCGGGCGGGATACTCGGCCAGACTAGCCAAGGGGGAGCCTTCAGACAAGGGCGCCGGGGCGGCTTGGGGATCGCGGGCGGCTTCCCGGGCGTCCTGGACCTGGCCCGTGCGGGTCATGAAGAGGCCCTTCCATGGTGATGGGTTTGCACGGTTCATATCCGGCCGCCATCGCTATCCTGGCCGCCACGGACGCCACCGATGGTGCGGCTGAGCAGCATCACCGGCAGCAACCCCACGGCCACGATGGCCAGCGCCGCCGGAGCGGCTTCCTGGAAGGCCTCGTAAGAGGCGTACTCGTACACGTGGGTGGCCAGGGTGTTGAAGTTGAAGGGGCGCAGAATGAGGGTCATGGGCAGTTCCTTCATTCCGTCCACGAACACCAGCAGCCCGGCAGTGAGCACACTGCCCTTCATCAGGGGCAGGTGAATGCGCATCAGCACACCGCCGGGGGAGCTTCCCAGGGAGCGGGCCGCATGGTCCATGAAGGGGGTGATCTTGGCCAGGGAGGATTCCAGCGTGCCGAAGGACAGGGCCAGGAACCGCACCACGTAGGCGAAGAGCACGGCGGCAACGGTGCCGCTGAGCAGCAGCCCGGAAGAGATGCCCAGGCTCTGCCGCAGGTAGGCATCCACGGTGTTGTCCAGCCAGGCGGCAGGAATCAGCACCCCGATCGCCAGCACCGCGCCCGGAACGGCGTATCCCACCGAGGCCGCCCGCGCCGCGGCCCGGGGAAAAAGTCCGGGCTGCAGCCGCTGCCCATAGGCCAGGAACAGTCCCACGGCGCAGCAGGCCAGTGCCGCCAGGCCGGAGATGAGGATGCTGTTGAAGATCAAGCCGGCCAGTCCTGCCTCGAGGGTGGTTTCCAGGGATTGCCAGCCCTGCCACGCCAGGACGCCCGCAGGTACTGCGAATCCCAGGGTCACCGGCATCCCGCAGGCCAGCAGGGCCGCCCAGGCCCTGGCCCCGCGCAGGGTGTAGCCGGGGAGGGGCCGCGCCCGGCCCGAGGTGGAGTGAAAGCGCCGGCTGCGGCGGGCCAGACGCTCCAGCAGGATCAGCACCAGCACCACCCCCAGCAGCAGGGAGGCCAACTGCGCGGCGCCGGGGGCGTTGTTCATGCCGAACCAGACCCGGAAGATCCCCACTGTGAAGGTGGGCACGGCGAAGTAGTCCACCGTCCCGAAATCGTTGAGGGTTTCCATCAGGGCCAGCAGCACCCCCACCACCAGCGCCGGACGGGCCAGGGGCAGCGAGATGGAGAAGAAGCTGCTCCAGGGCCCGTGCCCCAGGATGCGCCCGGCCTCCAACGTGCTGGAGGATTGCTCCAGGAAGGCGGCTCGGGCCAGCAGGTACACGTAAGGGTAGAGCACCAGGGTCATAAAGGTGATGGCGCCCCCCAGGCTGCGCACTTCGGGGAACCAGTAGTCCCGTTTGCCGCTCCAGCCGAAGGCTTCCCGGAGGCCGCTTTGCACCGGCCCGGCGAATTCCAGCAGGTCCGTGTAGGCATAGGCGGCCAGGTAGGCCGGCATGGCCAGGGGCAGCAGCAACAGCCATTGGAAGACCCCGCGGCCCGGGAAGCGGCACATGGTGACCAGCCACGCGCTCCCCGCGCCGATCACCAGAACGCCGCACCCCACCCCCAGCGCCAGATTAAAAGTGGTGGTTGCATAGCGAAAGAGCACGGTGCCCGCCAGGTGCCCCCAGATGCCTCCGCTGGGATGGAGGGCGATCCACAGCACGGACCCCAGCGGCAGGGCCGCCAGGGCGGCGATGAGGGCGATGAGGGCGGTGAGGGTGATGCCGCTCCAGCCCCCCGGGAGGCGCCGGAGGGCGGGGAGATCCCCAGCCCTGGGGTATGCTGGCAGTGTGGACCGCATCGTTCCTTATGCCTGGTTTGTGGACCGTGTATCGGGGAGGGTTGGCAGCCCGGGCCGAGCCATGGGCCAATTCATGGGCAGAGTCATGGGCCGGGGAACGCAGGCGTTCTCGCCTGCTTCGAGGCTCACGAATATCGCCTCCGCGATATCCTGATCCAGGGCAAAGCGGGAGAATCCCAT
>CAZOXD010000281.1:0-4452 GCA_964583525.1 uncultured Pseudomonadota bacterium | reverse complement strand
TGAGATAACACCAGGGTCACACATAGTCGGAGAAAATCTCCAACAGGATCGGTTCGCTCATGTTCGCTCCGGGGGCATTACGGAACCACGGGTGCCTAATGGCTAAACATCGGCAGGGCGGATTCCTCTTGCGGCGGGGACTCCCTCGATTCAATGAGCATATTGGACGAGATGGGGGGATAGGGCAAGGGGGGATAGGGCAAACGCATTCTCTGAAAAACCTTCATCCACGAAACATATCAAGGAGAAATTTCGGAGTGGGGGCGGGCCTCCGTGCCCGCCCTGCACGGGCAGGGACGCCCGTGCCACTAATTTTTAAGATGTGAAATAAACTTGCAGAATTTACAGAATGCGTTTGCCCTGGCAAGGGGGGGGGCATCCCATTGCCCCGCCTTCCCATTCCCCGTATCCTCACTGCGTTGGGCACCCATCCCGTTCCTCACTTATCCGCACCCGCATCCATGCAAATTCCCTGGCGCGCCCTGGTTCTGGCCATCACCATCAACCTGCTCTGGGGCGGAAACGTCCCGGCGGTGAAGATGGCGCTGCTTGCCGTGCCGCCGTTGTGGACGGCTTTCGCCCGCTTCACGCTGGGGGTGACTTGCCTGGCGCTGTGGGCGTGGTGGAACGGAATTTCCCTGCGTCCCACCCGGGAGGAATTCCCCTGGCTGGTGCTGCTGGGGGCGATGTTCACGGTGCAGATCGCGTCCATGAACTGGGGCATCCATCTCACGGCCAGCAGCATCGCCGCCATTCTCATCGCCACCAATCCCATCTTCGCCGCCCTGTTCGCGCACCTGTTCGTGCCGGGCGACCAAATGCAGCCCAAGCGGATGGCGGGGATGGGCGTCGCCTTGGCGGGCATCCTGGTGGTCTTCCTGCCCCGGGACGGCGGGTGGGCGGCGCTGGGCGCGGCCTTGGGCAATGGGGTTTGCCTGGCCAGCGCCTGCCTGCTGGGGGGACGGCTGGTGTTCGCGGCGCGGCTGCTGCAGCGCATGGAATCCACCCGCGTCATGGTGTGGCAGATGCTGGTGTCCCTGCCGGCCTTCGCCCTGGCGGCGGCCCTCACCGAGCGGGTGGACTGGGACGCCCTGGGCTGGCTGCCCGTGGCCGGAATCGCCTACCAGGGAATCGTGGTGGCCGGCTTCAACTTCATGGCCCTGGCCTGGCTGCTGCGCCGCTATCCCGCCAGCATCGTGCTCGGGTTCAACTTCGTCTCCCCGCCCTTCGGCGTGCTGCTGAGCGCGTTGATCCTGGGGGAGTCCATCGGCTGGCCCGTGCTCGCCGGCCTGGGCGCCGTCGGGCTGGGCCTGGTGCTCATCACGCGGAAGTAAGGGGCTTCAGGGTGGAGGGAGGGGCGGCGGCGCCGGATCAATGACGAATCCGGTGCGCGCAACTCCCCCCATGGCAGGGGGACTTCCCTGCATCCTTCATCCCTCGTGGTTTATTTTTCCCAGCTATCAACCTTCAAATCCACCCAAAGGGAATCCGGCTATTGTAGACCCGCCAAGCGAAGAGGGCCGCCACGGCGCCCATCGCGATGGTCAGTCCATAGTGAAAGCGCACGGAAGTCTGGAGCCCGAAAAGCACAAGCAGGATCACCAGGAACAGGCAGACCGCGGCCAGGCGCTTGCGCTTCAGGCGCAGCGGGCCGAGCTGCGACGCCACCTCCGGGGGAATCGCATCCCCGGACAAGCCTCCCAGCAGTCCATCGATGCTGGGTTGCAGGGAAAAGTGGACGATGGAGAGCAGTCCGGTCAACACCAGCAACAGCACCAGTTTCAGCAGCAACACCCAGTTGGAGACGATCTCCGACAACGCGCCTCCCTGGGCCACCAACAGTACGCCGGTGACCAGCGCCGTGCATTGGAAAACATAACAGCGGATGGCGCCCCCCCGGATGATGTTCTCGAAGTAGAGATCCACCTGCAAATGAGCCGGTCCGAAGAGCACCCGCTCGTTCACTACCACCAAATTGAACAAGGGCACCGCCATGAACACGACGGTGAGGATGTGCAGGAAGATCAGCAGGTTGTATGCAATCATCGGTTTCCCCTTCTGGATTTCCGCTACCTTTTTTTGAAATCCCTCCCCACTAAACCCATACCATGGAATTCACGGCGGATACCATCCAATTCCCGGGAAGGGTGGGTGGATGGTGGCCCGGGGCCGGTTGCTCCCCCTCACTGCGCATCGGCGGCGCAGCGGAAGCCGATGGTCTCATTTTTATCCCGGGGCAAGGCCTTGTCCCGGACATGGGCGGCCAACTTGGACGGCCCGCTCTCCCAGGAACCTCCCCGCACCGCCTTCTCTCTTTCCTTGGGGCGTCCCGATAAATCCTTTGCCGTGGAGGGTGGCTTGGGGCCGTGCCAGTCGGCCACCCACTCTGCCACGTTCCCGAGCATATCATGCAATCCCCAGGGATTCGGCTTGTAGCTCTTGACGGCTTGGTGTTCGGACGGCCCCAGATTCGTCGGAACATCCTCATCGCAATCAAAGCAGTAATTTCCAAATCCACTTTTCAGCCAATCGCCGCCGGGGAAGGGGGTTTTTGTGCCTGCGCGGAGGGCATATTCCCATTCCGCCTCGCTGGGCAGCCGTTTGCCCGAGCGGCGGCAAAAACGGCTGGCCTCGTTCCAGTTCACCATTTCCACCGGGTTCTTTGATTTGAATCGTTCGCTGGGGTTGTATCCCATCACCTGCAGGAATGCGGATTGCGTCACTTCGGTTTCATCCAGATGGAAGGGTCTCAGTGTCATCTCGCGGGGAGGACTCGAATTGCTCCCCGTTTCCCCCATGCGGAAACTGCCCCCCTGAATCTTCACCATTCCTTCCCGGGACCTGGCGGGACGCGGAGGGACAATGGCCGTCAATGCCTTCTCATCGTCCTCCACTCCGCAGGGAGTGCGGAAGGTGGGATAGCTAAAATTTTGTGGGTGCTTCGATGATGTGTAATGCGTGGCGCGGAATTGACCATCGACGCGATAGCGGGCGCGCACGGCCCATCTGTAGACCTTGCAGCCCTCCAGGGGTTTCTCCGGGGTAAAGCGAGGTTCGGTCAATCCGCTCCGTTCGAATACCCTTCGATTCGCCAAGACCGCTTCTCCCTGGAATAAATTCAATTCGGTTACGTTTACATCATAAACAATATCCCGCGCGCCGCTTAGTCTTTTGACCCAATTCTCATTTTTCAGTTGTTCCGGGCTGGGAAATTTTTCCCATTCGAGTGTGGGCCGGTTGCCGGAGACCAAGGTGTGATCCTCGAAATCCTCGCACAGTCCCCATCTGGAGCCATCAAAGCACAACTGCGATATGGGCTTCACTACTTTCGAGGCGGGCCGGCCAGCGGTAGGGTTACGGGAGCCGGTCCAAATCGGAGCCAGATCGTCATTGAGAAAGTAATAGTCGGCCATACCCCGCGCAATCTCATCGTATCCTCTTTCCAATGCGGTATTGAGATTGGCTTCATCGCCCAGCACCCAATCGGAAAGCCTGCGGGCGGGTGTGATGGCGCCGAATAACTTTTGCTGGATCACCGCATTGCCGCGAACCCGGATCAATCTCGCCACGGCGAGGATGTGGAAATAAATGCCATTGTCAGTGCCCCGCAAGTACCTGGAATTGACATCCAATAAACTCACTTCCAAAACCGTATCGACGCTCTTTGTGGACAAACCGGAATAATCCACGGCGCCAGCACGATATGGCTGCTTGGCCTGATTGATTTTTTTAATATCACCCCGCCTCTTGACCTGGAACAGGGGCTTGGAAGGGCCGGGAGAAGGTGCGGCGAGGGGAGAATAGCTGGTATATTTGGAGGTGTGGTCCAACAATCTTTTTTTCAAATATTCCTGGGATGCGGGCGCCAGGGATTTTAATCTTCCGGTGATTTTGGAAGGGTCCACATTTTCGATATCGTCCGTTTTCACCGCACCGATCACCGCCGCTATCGGGACGATAATCGGAGCGAACAAGACGCATAATAAGGGATTCTGCATCATGCAACCCCTGATGGCGGCACCCACCTCCGCGTTGGCGCCTTCCCCTCTGCCGAGGGGCAATCCCTTCATGGTCAACCGGGGAGGATGGGTGGCGTTCACCACCGCCACCCTGCCCAGTTGCGCCCGCTGCTCCTCGCTGATGGAAACCGGGATGGGTGGCAGGCACCCCGACAGGAAAAGAGCCGCCATCGCCAATCCGGCCGGGAGGAGGCGAATGAACCCGAAGTAAAATTTTTGGCTAGATATCTGGTTCCGAATCGACATGGCGCGCCCCCATAAATGGCGATTGAACGAACATCGGATTGAATGGAAAAAAGAAAACCCGCGCCTAGAATTAGCACGAATAATGACGAATGCAATCTTGTAATGCCCAGCCGCCCCGTTTCCCCGCGGCCCCCCCCTACTCGTTGCGCAGGTTTTCGATGGGATTGGTGCGGGCGGCGGCGGAGGC
>CAZOXD010000280.1:2838-4486 GCA_964583525.1 uncultured Pseudomonadota bacterium | reverse complement strand
GCGGCGCCGGCAGGCTTACGCCACCGCCCCGATCTGGTCGAGGATATTCGCGGCATCCGGTGGCGCGATCGAGCAACCCGCATCTCCGGAAGCCATTCCATACACCACCCTGTCGCCCAGCAGAATGGTGGGGGATGTGTAACCCCGCAAGGGATCGTTTTCCAGCAAGTCGTCCTGGCGCACTTCCTCGAAAGGCATGCCCGATTCTTGCAGGATGGCCCGTGCGGCGGCCGTGTTGGGGCAGCCTGCGAAATAGATCAATTTCAATTCAGCCATTGCATTCACCTCGCATTGTCTCGGGTCGCTTCGGATCGCTTCGGATCGCCGCTGTCAACACAGCAATTGAAACCAGCGGCATTTCTCCCTCTTATCCTCCTTGGAGGGATCGTAATCTCCGTCCGAGGAAAGGGAGGCCGGAAATTGGGTTTCATTCTTGATGATATCCACGATTTTCTGCGCGGTCAGATCCTCGGGATAATAAACCACCGACGCGCTTCCGATCCTCACCCTGGAAAATTCCACACCGTCCAGCCCTGACAGGGCCAGTTTGACCATGGCCACTCAAGCGCCTCAGGTCATTCCTTCGATTTCGATTTCGGCCTTGCGCAGGCCATAATCCTGAGCCCCCGCCCCCCCGGCCACCAAAGCGAAGAGCGCCAGTGCCAGCATGGCAAGGGCAAGCCATTTCCAATTCCGTTTCATGGGAGCCTTTATTACAGTTGCACCAAAAAGAAATCCACGTAGGTAACGATCACCATGAGGGCCCCGGAAAGAATCACCAGGGCAAGATTAACGCCCTTGCCCCGCATTTTGCAGACCAGGGCATCGCAGCGCCGTTTTTCCCGCCAGAACAGATAGATTGCCGCAAACAGCCCCAGCAGTCCCAACGGATAAAAAACGACCCGGAACTGCATGGTGTAGGCCATGAAGGCACCGCTCCCCAGCCCCAGCATCACGATCGCCAGCGGAAGGGTGCAACACAACGACGCCCCGAAGGCGGTGGAGATTCCCACCATTCCGATCTTGTAATTTCCGAGCCTCATGGCGGCCCTTTCTCCATCATTGGAATTCCCCCCCGCATCAACGGCAGGGGGAGTACCCGGGAAGGAGTTCCCCAAACCGCTCCCGATTGAAGAGCCGCCCCCATGCAAAGGCATCGGCGATGCCGATCGCGGCGTCCTCTCCGCAGGTTCCATCTCCAACGGACGAATTTCCGTGATGTGGATTACGCCGTGTGGATTACGCCGTGTGGATTACGACTGTTTGAGCAGGGTCGATAGCACCCTGGTGACCTTGGCCAATCTGTCGTCCGCATTGCCTTCCATGCAGGAGTTCATGCAGGCCGTCAGTTCGTGATCCAAAATCTGGCTGGAGACCTGATTCAATGCCGCCTTGACGGCCGCCACCTGGAGCAGGATCTCGTCCGCGCAGCGGTGCTCTTCCACCATCGTGCGCAGGGAGCGCACATGGCCTTCGATCCGCGAGAGGCGATCCCGCAGGGATTTGGCCGATTGCTCGTCCAGATAGGGTTCGGGCACTCCGGGGAGGATGGGACTCCCCCCCTGATCCTTCTCGCTGGGAAGCATGTAATATCTCCGGTTTTGCAAATGTAATATCCCCCCCAGGGGGATGTCAAGAGAGCCTTTCG
>CAZOXD010000280.1:0-2738 GCA_964583525.1 uncultured Pseudomonadota bacterium | reverse complement strand
AGAGCCTTTCGGCTTTGCGCCTTGCTTCTCATGGAATCCGTACTAGAATAGGCGCCTCTATAAAGAAAGGAAGCCGACCGATGGAAAAGAGCAATGTGGCAATGGTGGGATTGGGCGTGATGGGGGCCAACCTCCTCCTCAACCTGGAGAGCAGGGGATTTTCAGGCGTTGGTTTCGACGTCAATGCGGAAACCATGCAGGGGTTTTTCGCTGGCCCCGGGGCCGGCAAACAGGTGCGGGGCGCCACGGATTGGGCGGACCTGGCGGCCAAGCTGGAAACACCGCGCAAGATATTCGTCCTGGTTCCGGCAGGGGCGCCGGTGGATTCGGTGCTGGACGAGTTGAGCAAGGTGCTGGAAAAGGGCGACGTGATCGTGGAATGCGGCAACTCCTACTACCAGGATACCGCGCGCCGCGAGAAACGCATGTCGGAGGCCGGATTTCATTTTACCGGGATGGGCGTCAGCGGCGGGGCGGAAGGCGCCCGCCTTGGCCCCAGCATGATGCCCGGCGGACCGGAGGAAGGCTACCGCAACCTGGCGCCCTACCTGGAAAAAATCGCCGCACAAACCGAGGACGGGCCGTGCGTCACCTACATCGGCCCCGGCGGCGCGGGTCATTACGTGAAAATGGTGCACAACGGCATCGAATACGGCGATATGCAGTTGATCGCGGAAGCCTACGACCTGCTGAAACGGGTGGGCGGGCTTTCCAATTCCGAACTGGCCGATGTATTCCACGCCTGGAACGAGAGCGAGTTGGAATCGTTCCTGATCGAGATCACCGGGCGCGTGTTCCGCCAGAAAGACCCCGATACCGGGGGCGATATTCTGGACGTCATCAAGGACAGCGCTTCCATGAAAGGCACCGGGAAATGGACGGTGCAGGACGCCATGGATCGGGGCGTGGCCATCCCCACCATTACCGCCGCCGTGGATGCCCGCCTCGTTTCCGCCATCCGCGATGAGCGGCTGGTGGCGACCAAAAAGATCGGCGGGGAAGTTTCGGGGGATCCCGGCATGCCCAGGCAGGACTGGATCGATGCCGTGCGCGCAGCCCTTTATTGCGCGAAGACGTGCAGCTACGCCCAGGGCATGGCGCTGTTGAGCCGTGCATCGGAGGAGTTCGGCTGGAACCTCCCCTTCGGGGAGATCGCCCGCATCTGGAAGGCCGGCTGCATCATCCGCGCGAAGTTCCTGCGCTTCATTCAGGAGGCCTACGCCCGGGATGCGGGGCTGAAAAACCTGTTGCTGGATCCGTTCTTTTCCGAAGCCATCTCCACCCGGCTCGCTGCGTGGCGCAGGGTGGTTTCCAAAGGGCAATCCGCGGGGATTCCGCTTCCGGCCATGAGCGCGTCCCTGGCCTACTACGACGCCTATCGCGCAGAACGGCTTCCGGCGAATCTGGTGCAGGCGCAACGGGATCTGTTCGGGGCGCACACCTATGAGCGTTTGGACAAGGAAGGTTCTTTCCATACGCAATGGGACTAACCCCAACACGGTTCAGTTAAGAATGGGAGCATGAAATTCATATTTTTTTCCGTGCCCTTCGAGACAGGCGCTTGAGGCGCCCTCCTCGGGAACACGGAAAAAAGCCGCGCTCCTGAGGAACGAGCGAAGCGAGTGTCTCGAAGGACGTGGCTTTTCCACAATGATCTCGCCTTGACTGAACAGCATTGGGACTAACCCCGCTCAACCAAACCTTTCCGAGATTGCGCCCGATGGAGCCCGGGGAATTAAGCCGATTGCTGGAGAAGAACCGGGAGGAAGGGAGCGTTCCCAACTTGCGTGGCGCCGATTTCACGAGCGCTGACCTGAGCCAATTCAACCTGTTCCAGGCCGATCTCACCGACGCGAAAATGTCGGGCGCCATTCTCCGGGAAACCATCCTGTCCGCCGCCAATCTGGAGCGGGCGGATCTTTCCGGCGCCGTGATCGAACTGGCCAACCTCGATGGCGCCAACCTGGCGGGAGCCTGTCTCCTCGGCGCCAACCTCTCGGGGGCGGATCTCTGGGGGGCTACCCTGGACGAGGCCGATCTCACCGACGCATCCCTGCAGGGAGCCATCCTGGCCCGGGCGTCCCTCTGGAAGGCCAACCTGACCGGGGTCAACCTGGACGGCACAACCCTGGAAGGCGTGAACCTGGAGGAGGCGGAGGGCATCCTCATCGCCGGCCCGATTGGCGGTGATTTGATGTATGGCGTCCGCAGGCGGGGAGGGATGATGATTCGCACCGGCACCCTCTGGCTGCACATTGAAGACGCCAAGGCCCACTGGAAGGGAATCGACAAGACCAAGCTGGAAGGTTTGGCCCTGGTCAAGAAAATGGCCGCATTGGCCGGGTGGACCATCGATGAAAAAGGGGGACGTAAAAAAAAACCCGGTAACCCTGCCCGGCAATCAATCCCCCCGGCATTCCGTTCATGACACTGCCGCAAAAAGAGCCGCCATGGCCGGATATTCCGGTACACCTCTCTGGAAAAAGCTCGGCATCAAGGCCGGCGCACGCCTGCGAACCATCAATCCACCCGGTGAACTGGAGGACTGGCTGCACCCACTCCCCGAGAATGTGAACACTGGGAATTCCGGGGAGGGTCAGGCGGACGTGATTCTTTTCTTCATCACCGAGGCCGGGGAGTTGGAGAAACGATTCCCCGAACTTGCCGCTCAACTCCACCCCCAAGGCGGATTATGGGTCTGCTGGCCCAAGCAGAACGCCAACGCTCCCACCGATCTG
>CAZOXD010000279.1:0-4529 GCA_964583525.1 uncultured Pseudomonadota bacterium | reverse complement strand
GCGGGAGGACTTCACCTCCCTTTGCTACCTGGAAGGCGAGGCCATCGTTTCCGAAGCGGCCCGGGAGGCGCCGGCCATGCCCATGGAAATGGCCGCCTTCATCGCCGCCATGACCGAGAGCGGGGCCTGGACGCCCTGCCCAGTACTGCTGCTGGGCGCGGAGCCGGGCGGCCCCGTGGAGCAATCTTTCTTCGATGACGTCATGGGCCAAATGGCCGGGGGGCTGCGGGCCGCGCTGCCTCTGGATGGCGTTTATGTGTCCAACCATGGCGCCATGTGCAGCACGGAATCCCTGGACCCGGACGGCGACCTGTACGCCATGGTGCGGGAGATCGTGGGCGCGGAGACGCCCATCGTGGGAACCCTGGACCTGCACGCCAACGTCTCGCGGGAAATGGTGGAGCGCACCGACCTGCTGATCGCCTACCGCGAGAATCCCCACACCGACCAGCGGGAGCGGGGCCGGGAGGCCGCCCTGGCCATGCGGGAACTGCTCTCCGGCGTCAGGGCGCGCCAAGCCTTCATTCCCCTGCCGCTGATTCCCGTGCAGACCAGTCTCCTCACGGCCGGGGGACCCTATGCCGAATTGATCGACTTCGGGCAGGAAAACCTGACCCCGGACATTCTCAACGTGTCGGTGCTGGGCGGGTTTTCCTATGGGGACACCCCGCGTCAGGGAATCTCCGTGATCGTCACCGCCCGCAACGACGTGAAACCTGCACGGGAACTGGCCAAGCAGATCGCCGCCCGGGCCTGGGAAAACCGGCGCCGGTTCACCCGCACCCTGACCTCCCTGGAAGACGCCGCCGCCCTGGCCGTGCGGACGGGGGAGGACTCTTCCCTCCCCGCCCATATCATGGCGGACGTGGCGGACAATCCAGGAGGCGGTGGCCGGGGCAATACGCTGTATCTGCTGAAGGCCCTGGTGGAATCCGGCGCAAAGGGCGTGATGCTGGGTTGCCTCTTCGATGCCCCCCTGGCGGCGGAGGCTCACGAGGCGGGGGCTGGGGCGGAATTCCAGGCCCGCTTCAACCGGGAGGAGGAGAACGCTTTTTCGGAAAAATGGGCTGCCCCGGCGCGTGTGCTGGCCCTGGCCGATGGGGAATTCCCGGGGACGCGGGGCATCTACGCCGGACGCACCATTACCTTGGGTCCCTGCGCGGCCCTGCAGGTGGGCGGCGTGAGCGTGATCGTGAGCAGCCGCCGCAAGCAATGCGCCGATCCGGTGTTTTTCCAGCGGCTGGGCCTGGAGCCCGCGGAAGCCCGCACCGTTGTGGTCAAATCCCGGGGGCACTTCCGGGCAGGCTTCGACCTGATTTTCCCGCCGGAACGGGTGCTCGAGGTGGCCGCCCCGGGGCTGACCACCCAGGATCTGGAGAGCATACCCTACCGCCATATCGCCAAGGAGCGCCTGTTCCCCTTCAACCCCGACGCCGTGTGGAATCCCCCGGATTGGGTGAAGTCCTAAAAGGGGCGTGACCAATTGCAAAACAGCAAAAAAGAATTTGCCTCCGGCGGCGGAGGCTTTTGCCTATGGCAACTACCGGCCCATGGCAACTACCGGGGCGCTGCACTCTGGACTCCCGGCAGGGAAATTATTCCTCTGCACCCCTTATTCGGGTTTTATATCAATAATTTGGACTGTTCGTAAAATATTCGCATTACTCCGAGTTAGGGGGGCCGCTGTTCATTTAACTACCGTGGGAAGACTTTCCCCCGCATGCTGTTCATTTTTTGCTTATATCACAGTCCTTCCAGGGGAGCCCTACCTTGCCCCATCGGCATGGAGTTTGAGCGCGGTGTATATGAAGTCGTTGACGGGAGTCGCCACGCCCAACTCCTTGCCCATCCGGCTCACGGCGCCGTTGAGCGCTTCCAGTTCCAGCGGCTTGCCCTGCTCCAGGTCCAGCAGCATGGAGGGCTTGCCGTCCTCCATGAAGCCATCCACCATGCCCAGGGTGACCTGAAAGGCGTCCGGCGCCAGGGCCACGCCCTTTTTGCGCCCTACGGCTTCGATCTCGCGCACGGCATCCTCCAGCATGGCCCGGGTCTCCGGATCGCTCCGCATGGGGCCCATCATCTGCCGGGTCACGGAACACACCCCCGCAATGGCCGCAAGCATGATGAACTTCCCCCATAGCTTGGCCTCGATTTCGGGCGTCAACGTCACATCGATATGGGCCCCCTTGAACACCCTCTCGATAGCCTGGACGCGGGGGGTGGCCTCGCCGGAGAATTCCCCGAAGATGAGGAATTCGAAGGGGCTGACATGCTTGATCACCCCGGGCTCCGCGATGAAGGTGGAGATGCCGCACAACCCCCCCAGCATGGGCTCCATGCCCACCATGGCGCCCAGTTGTTCGGCGATATCCACGCCGTTGAGCAGGGGCAGCACCGCCGTGCCGCTTCCCTCGTTGTTTTTTGCGTTTTTCGCAATCAGGGGCCGGATGGCCTCGGCGGCTTCCCGCAGGGCGTAGGCCTTGGTGGCCACGATCACCAGTTCCACATCTCCAATTGTGGAGGGATCGTCGGTGGCCTGCACCGATTCCAGGGCGAAGTCACCGGAAACGCTCTCCACCCGCAGCCCCTTGGCGCGCATGGCCTCCAGGTGCGGCCCCCGGGCGATGAAGGTCACGTCCTCCCCGGCCTTGGCGAGGCGGCCGCCATAGTAGCCCCCCACCCCTCCGCTTCCCATGATGGCGATTTTCACAACGCTCCTTTCGATGAATGAGTGGGCATGGCGTGAAGGCTGGCGGGGAGAGAAGGCTCACAGCCAGCGCCGCACGCGGCCCTTGTATTCCAGATATTCCCCGCCAAACTGGCGCTCCATGTAGCGCTCCTCGCGCGGAATGATCGCGAATTGAGTGATGAGCACGATCGGAATCAACAGCGCCAGCACCCACACGCTGTCCGAGGCGACGGCGATTCCCGCGTAGACGAGGCACAACCCCAGGTAGAGCGGGTTGCGGGTGAAGCGGAAGGGGCCGCCGTTGATCAGCGCCGATGAAGGCTTGTCCGGGCGGACGTTGGTCTTGAATTTACGGAATTGCAGGATCCCCGACAGGTTGATCGCCAGACCCATCGCGATCAGCACGGCCCCGGCAACGTATTGCATGCGATTGGGAAGCAATGGTCTGGGGAAGAAATAATCCATCAGAAATCCCGCCAGCAGGCACAACAGGTACATCACCGGTGGCGGAAAGGTGACGCCCGCGTGATCCTGATTTTCTCCTGTCATGTCCGAAGCTTCCTTGACTGCGATTTATGATGGAACTCCCGTTCCACCCCGGTCTCACCCCATATCATCCCCCATCCCGGCGGGCAAATATCTTCACGTGGGTGTCGCCATCCGGATTTTCCCGGTCCCGGCTTTCCCGGGCCTTTCGTTCCCTGCCCTCCCATTCACAGTCTCGGCGGCTCCTGAATTCATTCCGGCTCCTATTTTCCCTGGAAATTCGGCTTGCGCTTCTCCGTCATGGCCGCCACGGCTTCGGCGAAGTCCGCGGAGTTGAGCAGCATGGCCTGGGCGTAGAGGTTGAACTCCCACTCGGCGGCCAGGGAGGATTCCATTCCGCGCCGCAGCCCCTCCTTGAACACAGAGAGCGCCAGAGGCGGCCCGGCGGCCAGCTTTTCCGCCAGCGCGGTGGCGGCCCCGTCCAGCTTTTCCGGCGCCACCACTTCGGTGGCCAGTCCCAGCCGGGCGGCCTCCTCCGCGCCCACCCGCTTGCCCAGCATCAGCATCTCGGTGGCTGTGCCCAGCCCCACCAGTTGCGGCAGCAGGAACATCCCCCCCAGGGGCGCGATCACCCCCAGGTTGACCCAGGTTTCCAGAAAGTAGGCTTCGCTGGAGACGATACGGAAATCGCAGGCCACGGCCAGTTCGCACCCCGCTCCCACGGCGGGTCCGTTCACCGCGGCGATGGTGGGCTTGGTGAGCAACTTGACGGCCTTCACCGCGCCCTGGAAATTCTCGTAGACCGACTGCTTGATCTCGAAGGGCGTCATCCGGGTCACCTCGCCCAGGAACTCGCGGTCCCCCCCGGCGGAAAAGCCGCGCCCGGCTCCGATGATCACCACCACCCGCACGGCCGCGTCCTTGTCCAGCCCGGTGACGATCTCCCGCAGCCGCCCCATCAGGACCGGGGTCATGGCGTTCATGGTTTCGGGACGGTTCAGCGTGACCCAAGCCACGGCGCCGCGCATTTCCACCAGGATGTCTTCGCTCATCGTTCTTCACTCCATGGATCAGGGTTGCAGAAATCTGGGTTGCAGGGATCGGGATTGCAGGGGTTGAGATTTCAGGAACGCCGGCCGCCACCGGATGAAAAGCACGGCCCTTCAGAAGCACAGCCCTTCAGAAGCACAGCCCTCCCGTCCCATACCGTGATCCGGCCCGAAACACTACTCCACCTGGAGGGACGGCGGCCACCCGGATCGTGCGGGGGTGGGGAGCAGCGACCTTACCCCGCCCCTGCGGGGCACTCCTCTCCAAGGCACAAGGGAGAAACCAGCGCCCATGGTGCCCGGGC
>CAZOXD010000278.1:0-4586 GCA_964583525.1 uncultured Pseudomonadota bacterium | reverse complement strand
GCGCGAAGCTGGCCAAGTACATCAAGAGCAACAGCTTCAACACCGTAATGGGCGTCAAGGAGTTCGACAGCAAGGGAGACCTGAAGGTTTCCGACTACGTGGTCTACAAGTGGAGCCCTAAGGGCGACGGAAAGTATGACTACAAGCAATTGTAGTTGAACCTTCGTCCGGCAATTCCTGCCTGCGGGCCTGAATAGGCCCGCGGGTGCTTCCCACGATCATTTTCTCCGCATTTTCCGGCACAGGCGCATGTATATTCTCGGTCAACATCTGATCAACGGGCTTATTCTGGGCTCGATCTATGGGCTGATCGCCATCGGTTACACGATGGTGTATGGCATCATCGGCATGATCAACTTCGCCCACGGTGAAGTTTACATGATCTCCGCTTACCTGTTCGCCATCTTCCTGGCCCTGGCCAGCATCTTCGGCGTCGAATCCTTGCCCGTGGCCCTGCTGATCACCCTGGTATTCACGGTTATTATCACCTCTTTTTACGGATTCACGGTGGAGCGGATCGCCTACCGGCCCCTGCGGGGTTCCGGCCGCCTGGCGCCGTTGATCTCCGCCATCGGGATGTCGCTGGTGCTCCAGAACTACGTGCAACTGGCCCAGGGCGCCAGGGATCAGGCGCTGCCGCCCCTCTATTCCGGCGTGATCCGGATGGGCCCTGCGGACGATTTCGTGCAGATCACGCATATTCAGCTGATCATCATCATCGTGACCGTGATTTCCATGGGGGCGCTGCACGTGCTGATCAACCATACCAAACTGGGCCGGGCCTGCCGGGCCACCCAGCAGGACCGCACCATGGCCAACCTGCTGGGAATCAATACCGACCAGGTGATCTCCCTCACGTTCGTCATCGGCGCCTCCATGGCGT
The DNA here is from genome assembly GCA_964583525.1 of uncultured Pseudomonadota bacterium. GTDB lineage: Bacteria > SAR324 > SAR324 > SAR324 > JACQKK01 > CAZOXD01. Next base: position 3,703 of record CAZOXD010000278.1, on the reverse strand, counting down.
CTGTGGCGGGGATGCTGATCACCTTCAACTTCGGATCGTTCAACTACTTCATTGGATTCGTCGCGGGCATCAAGGCCTTTACGGCCGCGGTGCTGGGGGGGATCGGATCCATCCCCGGCGCGATGCTGGGGGGAATTTTACTGGGCCTGTCGGAATCCCTCTTCGCCGGTCTGGTCAACACCGACTACAAGGACGTTTTCACCTTTGGGCTCCTGGTGAGCGTATTGATCTTCCGCCCCACGGGAATCCTGGGGGAACCCGAAGTGGAAAAGGTATAACGGGCCCCGCATCCATTCCCCCATGAAAATAAACCTCGCCGATTCCCTGAAAGACTCAGCCGTTGCGGCCCTCATCGCCACCGTGCTGTTCGTGCCCATCATCGGACTGGTGTTGGACGAGCGCTCCCTGGAATTTCAGATGTTGCGGGCCATGGTATTCGCGGGGGTGATTTTCCTGGGCCGCCTTGCGATTTCCCTGCTTTACCAGACCCGGTTCAAGGAGAGTCTCGCCGTTGAGGCCGCACCGCTGCTGCGAAGTTGGAGCAAGTTCCATGGAGCCATCGAGAGCCGGCTGCTTGGCTTCAACACCGTGCTGATCGCAATCCTGATCGTGATTCCCTTTCTGCCCTTCACCAGCAATTACCTGATCCAGATAATGTCCCTGACCCTGATCTACGTGATTCTGGCCACGGGGTTGAATATCGTGGTGGGATTGGCCGGGCTGCTGGATTTGGGGTTCGTGGCCTTTTATGCGGTGGGAGCCTACGGCTACGCCCTGATGGCGCAATACCTGGGGATCACCTTCTGGTGGGCCCTGCCCGTCACGGCGGGTCTGGCGGCCCTGGCGGGATGCGTGCTGGGTTTTCCGGTGCTGCGGATGCACGGGGATTACCTGGCCATCGTCACATTGGGTTTCGGTGAGATCATCCGTATTCTGCTGATCAACATGATCGATATCACCGGGGGTCCCAACGGTATTTCCGCTCCCCGCCCCACCCTTTTCGGTCTGGAGTTAACACGCCGCGCCAAGCAGGGAGGCATTCCCCTGCACGAGTATTTTGGGTTGGAGTATAGCGCCAGCTACCGTTACATCTACATTTATCTCGTGGCACTGGCCGTCGCGGTGGTTGCCATCCTTATCTTCCGGCGGTTGCGGGTAATGCCCATCGGCCGGGCCTGGGAGGCCCTGCGCGAGGACGAGATCGCCTGCAAGGCGCTGGGGATCAACCACACCACCACCAAGCTCTCCGCCTTTACGCTGGGCGCGGCCTTCGGGGGCACGGGGGGCGTGCTCTACGCCGCCATGGAAGGCTTCATCAATCCCTCCTCCTTCACCTTCATCGAATCGGCGATCATCCTTTCCATCGTGGTGCTGGGGGGAATGGGCTCCGTTATGGGAATGGTCATTGCCGCGATCGCAATCACCTTGATGCCGGAGGTTTTCCGGGAGTTTCAACAGTACCGCATGCTGATTTTCGGCATGGCGATGGTGTTGATCATGATCTGGCGTCCGGGGGGGTTGATCAAGGTAAGCCGGCGGACGTTTATCAGGACCGTCCAGGGAAGCCGGCCTGCCTTGGGGAATGCGGATTGACAGGGATGGCGAACAATATGGCAACAATCATCACTTCCGACAACGTGAGCATCCGCTTCGGCGGCCTGCTGGCCCTGAGCGAAGTATCCTTCGCGATGAAGGAAGGATCCATTTTCGCCATCATCGGGCCCAATGGCGCGGGAAAGACTACGCTGTTCAATTGCATCACCGGGTTCTACCGCCCCACCGAGGGCCGGATTCTCTTTCATCAAGAGGGCCGTGAAGTCCTGCTGAACCGATTGCCAACCCACAAAATCGCCCGGCTGGGCGTGGGCCGCACCTATCAGAACATCCGTCTCTTCAGCCAGATGACGGCCCTGGAAAACCTGCTGGTGGCACAGCACAATAGCGTCAACAATCACCTTCTTCCGGGCATCTTCAAAACCCGCTCCTTCCGGGAAAAAGAAAAAAAAGCAGAGGATCGGGCATGGCAATGGCTGGGTTTCATGGGGTTGGAGGACGTGGCCAACCTCGAGGCCGGAAACCTGCCCTATGGCATGCAGCGGCGGCTGGAGGTGGCCCGGGCCATGTCCTCCCAGCCCCGGCTGATCTGCCTGGACGAACCTGCGGCGGGGTTGAACCGCCAGGAAACCGGAGAATTGAACGAGGTGATCCTCAAACTGAAAAGCGAGCATGGGGTTTCCGTGTTGCTGATCGAACATCACATGGGCGTGGTGATGAACATCTCCGATCACGTGGTGGTGCTCGACCATGGCCTGGTGATCAGTCAGGGCACCCCGGAAGAAGTGCAGAAAGACGACGCGGTGATCAAGGCCTATCTGGGCGAGGAGGACGAGGAATCGTCGGCATCCGCCTCGGGCAAAACGACCCAGGCCGACAAGGCCCAGGAACAGGGAGCCTGATCCGCCATGGAACCGGTATTGAAAATCCAGGGGCTGCACGCAGGGTACGGCCCCATCAAGGCCCTGCGCGGAATCGACCTGGAGGTGAGCAAGGGCGAAGTGATGGCCCTCATCGGGTCCAACGGGGCCGGGAAGACCACCCTGCTGATGACTATTTGTGGAATCGTCCAGCCTTCCGCCGGGCGGCTCTTCTACGAGGGAAACGACATCACCACGGCCAAGTCCTACCACATCATGACCCAGGGCATCGCCCAGGTTCCGGAAGGGAGGCGCATCTTCCCCCGCATGTCGGTGCTGGAAAACCTGCAGATGGGGGGCGCGGAGCTTTCCGCGGCGGAGTTCGCCCAGGACCTGGAATGGGTGCAAACGCTCTTCCCGGTTCTCAAGGAACGCATCCATCAGACCGGAGGCACCCTCTCCGGGGGGGAGCAGCAGATGCTGGCCATCGGGCGCGCCCTGATGAGCCGCCCGAAATTGCTGCTGATGGACGAACCTTCCCTGGGCCTCGCCCCGCTATTCGTCAAGCAGATCTTCCAGATCATCAAGGATATCAACAAGCGCGGCACCACCATCCTGCTGGTGGAACAGAATGCCTACGCAGCTCTCAACCTGGCCGACCGGGCCTGTGTGCTGGCCACGGGGGAAATCGTCATAGCCGGGAATGCCAAGGAAATGCTGGAAAATCCAGAAGTGCAAAAGGCCTATCTGGGCGGCTAGCAATGCCGGACTCGGCTCCCTTCACGCACTACATTCCATCGCGGCCGCCTTCCCCGGCGCCCTCCGCGGCGCCTTCCGGAACTGGCCGGACCGGTACCTCTCCCCGTGGGCAATCCGGTGCTTGCCATGCTCCCCTGAACATGGTTGATTTGGTGCAGAATTCCCCGAGGAAAGGGGAACCATTTGCAAAACGAACCCTGAACCGAAATGGAATTCCGCCCGCCGGGATTCCAAAGCGGCCACCGGACCCGGAAAAGGGCGCCGCGCCCTCACGGGAGGAGAATCGCATGAACACAGACAATCAGGAAATCCTGCTTACCTGGGCCTACCACTGGGAGTCCACCACACCCGAGAAGGTGTACTTGACCCAACCCACTGGCGGGGGAGAGGCGCGGGACTATACCTGGAGGCAGGCCATGGACGAGGTGCGGCGGATGGCCGCCCACCTGCGAGGCCTGAATCTTGAGCCGGGAACCAAGATCGCTCTGCTGGGCAAGAACAGCGCCCACTGGATCCTGTCCGATCTGGCC
>CAZOXD010000277.1:2017-4633 GCA_964583525.1 uncultured Pseudomonadota bacterium | reverse complement strand
GCGGGTGTGGCGGAACTGGCAGACGCGCAGGATTTAGGTTCCTGTGCCGCAAGGCGTGGAGGTTCGAGTCCTCTCACCCGCATCGAAAAAGGGCGCCGCATCCCGGGAGGCGCGCCCGAGCGCTCTGCTGCCGGGAATCATTGCGGGAAATCCCCACCCGATGGGCGCGCGGGATCATTCGGGAATTGAAATCCTCCGCGATTGACGGCAGGATAGAAAGATAGGCTTTCCACGGGAGGAAATCCCGCGGGAAGCGGAAAATGCAGCCAGGTTTTTTTTAACAAGCATTGCCATCAAGCGGTAATTCAGTCGTTAATTCAGTCGAGAAAATAAGGTGGCAGCCTTTCCCCACCCATGAGCGAGGATGCGGCGCTCAAGCGAGGAGCCCAGGGAAGAACGATGAACGTCACGGTAGATGAGCAGGACAAGCTGAAGCGCAAAATTTCCATCGAAGTACCCTCCAGCGAGGTGCAGGCGGCCTACGAGGAAGTGTATGCCCAGATCAACACCAACCTTCGCATCAATGGGTTCCGCCCGGGGAAGTTTCCCAAGCACTTGGCGGAAAAGCGTTTCCTGTCCCTGATGTCCGGAGAGGCCATGCAGAATCTGGTGCCCAAGTATTTCCAGCAGGCCCTGAGCGAGTTGGATGTGCGCCCCGCCACGGAGCCCAAGTTCGACAACCTGGAAATCGAGAAGAAGAAGCCCTTCAAGTTTCAGGTGGAATTCGAGATCGTCCCCACTGTCAAGTTGCTGGCTCCCAGCGCCTTCAAGCTGACGGAGAAAATAATCAAGGTCGCTCCCAAGGATGTGGAGGAGCGCATCGAAGAGCTGCGAAAGACGCGGGGCGCATTCGAGGACAAGGGCGATCAGCCGGCCCAAAAAGATGACTGGGTAACCTTCGACTTCCAGGGCACCCGGGACGGAGAACCCTTCGAGGGAGGATCGGGGGAAAACCAGCGCATCGAGGTGGGCAGCTCCCAGTTTCTGCCGGACTTCGATAAGCATTTCACCGGCATCAAGGCCGGAGAAAGCAAGACCTTCGACCTGACGTTCCCGGAGGATTACGGCGAGGCCTCCCTGGCGGGGCAGCCGGTGCAGTTTCACATCACGGCCAACAAGGTGGAAAAGAAAGTGCCGGCCACCCTGGACAAGGAATTCTTCTCCCAATTCGGCGCCTTCGAGGAATTGGACCCCTTCAGGGAGCACCTGCAGTCCCAGTTGATTGCGGAGCAGGAGCGGGCGGCCATGCAGGAGAACCAGACCGCTCTCACCGATCAGATTCGGGTCAAGTACGATTTCGACGTGCCGGAATCCCTGGTCGAACAGTCCCTGGCCAACTTCGAGCACCAGCTTTCGCACGACGACCCGGAGGCGCTGGAGGACCAGAAGAAGCTGGCCAAGCTCAAGAAGGAGGAAGAAAAGAAGATCCGAGGCAACATCCGTGTCGCCTACGTGATCGACGCCTACGCGCGGGAAAATGACATTCAGGTCGATCAGGAGGAGGTGCGGCAACGCTTCTTCATGCAGGCCTACATGATGCAGCAGAATCCCCAGGAATTGCTGGAAGGCTCCATGGGAAAACGCATGCTGACGGAAATCGAGCAGAACCTCTCCACCGGAAAAACACTGGAGCATATGGCGGAGGCCGTGCTGGCCGGAAAGAAATCCGGCGCAAATGCCGGAAAAGACAAAAAGGTCAAAGAGGCCGGGGAAGGCAAGGAAAAGGCCGCCAAGGCCAAGGCGGCAGATAAATCCGCCGAATCCACCCCCAAGGGGAAATCGGCTCCCAAGGCCGCCAGCGCCAAGTGAAAAGCCGCCGAAGGGGCAGATTGAAACCGGTGTGGCCATCCGGGAAAGCCAGGACCGGAAACGCTTGGCCCCGGGCAAATGGACCATAGACGACTGGCCCCGGGCGAATGGACCATAGGCGAATGGCGACGATCAGGATGGACTGAATTCGAAACGCGATGGGCCGGCAGGGAGGCGCGGCCCCGATCACCCGATGGAGCAATCACGCCATGAAGAGAAAAGGGATCATCCCATGACATTGGTACCGATGGTGGTCGAACAGACCAACCGGGGCGAGCGGGCCTACGATATCTATTCCCGGCTCCTCAAGGACCGCATCATCTTCCTGGGGACGGGTGTGGACGATATGGTGGCCAACCTGATCATCGCCCAATTGCTGTTCCTGGAAGCGGAGGACCCGGATGGCGAAATCTCCATGTACATCAACAGTCCCGGCGGCCATCTCACCTCGGGGCTGTCCATTTACGACACCATGCAGTACATCCGCCCCGAAATCCAGACCATCTGCATGGGGCAGGCCGCCAGCCTGGGGGCAATCCTCCTGGCCGCCGGCACCAAGGGCAAGCGCTACGCCCTGCCCCATTCGCGGATCATGATTCACCAACCCTGGGGCGGGCTATCCGGTCAGGCATCGGATATCGATATCCATGCCCGCGAGATGTTGCGCCTCAAGTCGATCACCAACGAGATTCTCACCAAGCATACCAACAAGCCCATCAAGGAGATCGAGGAGGACACCATGCGCGACTATTTCATGTCCGCCGAGGAAGCGATGGAATATGGGGTGATCGACGAGATCATGGAGAA
>CAZOXD010000277.1:0-1917 GCA_964583525.1 uncultured Pseudomonadota bacterium | reverse complement strand
GAGCGCTGGCGTCACAAGCCAGAAGTCGGAGGTTCGAACCCTCTACCGCCCATAGTAAAATCAGGGAGTTACGGCAAACCGTGGCTCCCTTTTTATTTGGCGCAAAGTGGCACAGGGCCTTTTTTGGGGGGTTTATTGGCACAACATTGACACAAAATCCGGGGTTCCTCTCCCATACCCGTAATCTCCGCTAGGCTCCAGGCTCCCCTTTTCATCAACCTGAAAGGAGAAGTCATGGAGATCATCCATCAATTCCCGCAACCCGATCTGGAAAAGCTCGGGAAACTGCAAATCGAAGAAAATGGCGGGTTCTTCGCCAATGTCCAGGATATATCCCGAAATCCCCTTGCCCTGTATTTGTGGACCCAAGCCCCATTCTATCGAAAGCAACTCCTCAAACACGCTATTGAATTCGCCGAAATCCTGGCAGGGAGGCCGGTGAACCCGGCGGATTTCCCTTGGTGGGAAATCCAGTACAATCACATGCTTTTGATCCGCACAACGCTTCAACAACGCTTTGCGTTCAACACGGTCAATTCGCGCCTGAGTGGGGTGAAGGGAATTCTCAGGCAATGCTGGCGCTTGGGTTTGATGACGTCCGAGGATTTTTTCAAGGCGGTCAGCATTGAGCGTGTTCCCTATGAAAGAAAAGGAGTGGTTAGGAAAAGGTCGAAGGCTACTCCTATCTAACCACGGATGTTAATAATCACAGGCCTTCTTAGTAGGACCAGGCGGCTGCGACGATCACGGTGTCGATATCCGTAATATCGCCGGTGGTCACGTCCATTTGTTCCTCGTTCATCAGGCTGGCTACGATGGACAATCCCTCCTCGGGCGCCCAGCCGAGGCTGACAGTGATCAGGTCCGTCTCTTCCTGGAGCACCCCGGCGTTATCGGTTGCCTCGGACATGATGGCTTCCAGGCCCAGCAGGATGTTGGAGAAGATGAATTCCACCGTGAAGGCGTCCGATTCCACTTCATCCTCGGTGATGCCCGCAACGGGGTCGTCGATGAGGTCCACCATCTGGCGGAACACCTCAAGATGCACCCCGCTTTCCCCATCCCGGGTGTGGTACGCCACACCGAATTGGCTTACGGAGCGATCCGCTTCGCCCCCGCCTTGCTCAAACGTTTCGTCACCGCTGGCTGCACCAAAGTAAAATGCCTCGCCAATGCGCAGGGTGGCTCCGATCAAGGTCAGAGTTTCCGAAGAGGTGGAGGTCGGATCGATAAATTCGGCGTTTTGGCGGCTAGCTCCTACTGCAACCACCCCGCCGAATTGCAGGGCCGCCGCGATCATGGCCCCTTCGAAATCCGCGCTGGAGCCTTGGAATCCTAGATCCATTTGATAGACCTCACCAGCAATGGCGAAATTTTCACCAACAAACCGGCCGTGCACCATTTTTCCATCACCCTCCGCGCCCAGCGTTGACACGCCTCCAATGGTGTCCACCGCTTCCAGGTCGGTCAACGCGGCGCCGATGCGCGAGGAACCACTCCAGGGCAGCACCGCCGGGTTGAAGGGCTTGTTCAAGCGATTGGGAGTAACGATGAAAGATTCGATCGCGGCCGGATTCAGGCGGGGGGCGGCGACCTGTGCCTGCGCGGCGCCAGCCAAACCCACCAGGCCCGCAGTGAATAGGATAACATAACGCATGATGCTTCCTCCGAGTTTTTGGTATGAATCTCCGGATATTTCGCGTCCGTGGCGGCCAGCCGGATTGATTTCCACCGGCGTGCGAGGGAGGGCACTCGATTGAAATTCAATTCAATTTATGCGCCAAAATTAGAACGATAAAGGCGCCCCCCCTGGCCACCTTTTCCCGTTCCTTTTTCCGGAGTAGATTTCATCCCATATCCAATATTAAACACTGCGACTTATATAATTGCGCATTCAATTGACGATTCTTATGATTC
>CAZOXD010000276.1:0-4700 GCA_964583525.1 uncultured Pseudomonadota bacterium | reverse complement strand
ACGCCGAATTGCCCGCGCCAGCAATCGCAGATCTCTCCCACGGTTGCGTAGGCGCGCACGGCCTCCAGAACGGAGGGCATGGTATTGGCACCCTCGGTGCAGGCGCGGGCCACATCCTTCAGGGCGGCCTGCACCCGGGTATCGTCGCGCGCGGCCTTGACTTGGGCCAGGCGCGCCAGTTGGCGTCCGGTAACGGCAGGATCGATCCGGAACGCCGTGTTGGGAACGTCGGGCGCCTGGGACCACTTGTTGACCGTAATCCAGGGGCGGTCGCCGGAGTCGATGGCCTGCTGACGGCGCACGGCGCCCTCGGTCATCATGCGCCTCCCGATCCCCTTGTCGATGACGCGCAATGCGCCCCCCGCCGCCTCGATTTCATCCAGCGTCGCCAGAATCTGTTTCTCCACCTGGTGGGTCAGGCTTTCCACGAAGTACGAGCCTCCCAGGGGATCGATGGTGTTGGAGAAGCCGTGTTCATAGGCGATGATCTGCTGTGTACGCAACGCGACCCGCATCGACTCTTCCCCGGGCGTCGATACCGCCTCGTCATAAGAGGCGATGTACACATAGCTGGCCCCGCCCAACGCGTAGGCCAGCGTGCCGAAGGCTGTGCGCGGGATATTGTTCAACGGTTCCGCCAGGGCCTCCTGGCCATGCCCATACACCGTGGTTTTCAGGGCCATCGCCTCGGGAAGCGCCGCGCCGTAGCGTTCCTTCATCAAGCGCGCCCACACGCGGCGCAGGGCGCGCAGGTTGGCCACCGTGACGAAGAAGTCGTGCCGCTCGTCCGGAAACATGTGCAGCAAGGGCGCGATCTGGTCGATGGAGCGCCCGCGCGCCAGCAGCAACTCGATGTAATGGATGGCGTTGCCCAGCGCGATGGCGGTGCCCTGGCTGGATCCCGCGCCGCCGGAGTTGATGTGGTTGACGCAGACCGTCATGGGGGACCAGTGCGGCGCGTTATCGATGCACCACTCCACCGCGTCCACGGCAAGCCGCGCCGCCGGTTCCGGGGGCAGGATCTGGGTGCCCCGGGCGATGTATTCCTTGAGCGGATCGTTCTGCAGGTTCACCACGTAGCGCGGCCAGCCGATGCCCTGCTTTTCGCCCAGGGCGGCGTAGAGGGCCAGGGCGACGGGGCCCAGGGAGTTGCACAGGGTGCCCACCCGCTTGATGGAATCCAGGGGAATGCCCTCGAACAATTCCTCCATGTCCGCCAGGGTGTCGATGGCCACGCCCACCTGGCCGACTTCGGCGGATGCCATCTCGTGATCGGAGTCATACCCGCACTGGGTGGGCAGGTCGTTGGCGACCAGGATCTGCTCGGCGCCCATTTCGATCAGCGTCTTGAAGCGCTGGTTGCAGACCCCGGCCTCCCCGAATCCGGAGTAGGCGGAAACCACGAACGGCTCGGCGCGGTACATGGCCGGGGAGTCGCCCCGCGTGAACGGATACTCGCCGGGAAAGCCCAGATCCCGCAGGTAATCGAAGCCCTGTCCGGACAGATCGGCGGTGGTGTACAACGGTTGAACCTGGAGGCCGACGTCCATCACGAAGGGCATCCGCTCGCCGCCGGCGGGCAGGGCTGGCAGGTAGGTCTCGTTCAACCAGCGTGCCTGCTCCCGGGGCACCGCTTCCGGCCCGGCCGCTTCCTCATTGGCACCGCCTGCCATGTTTTCCCGCTGGCCGGGAGGGGAGTCATGTTTCTTCATGTCAAATCTTTCCCTTGAGGATTGGAGGATCGGGCGCCATGGATCAACTCCGCGGATCAATCCTGCTGATCAACTCCTTGTTGGTGGTCAGCCTAGCAAATATCATGGGCATTTGGGATGGCCGGCAGGCGGTAGTCCCCAGTGGCAAAGCCCTGCGCAATGCGGGTCCTGAAGCGCGCCATCGATTAGTGAAATCCATCCAACAAAACCACGGGGGGATGTGCCATACTGGCCACCTGGATCGGGAAAAAAGCCCGGAACCGCCTCCATTCGGCTCCGGAGGTGGGGGAAAATGTGGAGAGGCAAGATGGAGACAGCGATGCGTGGGCGCCCTGCGGCGGGTTGGTTGATCGTGGGTCTGTTCTTCATCGGTGCCGGCTTTGCGTGGGGGCAGGGGAAGCCACACATCGCCGTTCTCGATCTGGAAACCCACGGTGCGGAGGCGGCGGAAGTGGAGAGCATCTCGGAGGTTCTGCGGGAGGCCTTCGTCGCTTCGGGCCGGTTCGTTGTGGTTGACCGCACCCTGACCAGGAAGATCCTGGAGGAATGGGCCCTACAGCAATCAGGGGCGGTGGATGAAGAAAAAGCGATCAAAGTGGGCAAGCTGTTCAACGTGCAGTATATCGTGACCGGCAGGCTCAGCAAGTTCGACGAGGATGGTTGGCAGGTAGCTGCCGTACTGCTGGACGCCCAGAGCGGCGTGACCAGGCAGGCCAAGGTGATTCGCCATCAGGGCAATTTTTTCTCCCTGCTGGACAACAAGGTGCCCCAACTGGCCGCCACCCTGGCCGGAGTAGATGTCAGGAAAGCACCGCCACCGCTTGTTGTGAAGCGGCCGGACCGGGCTACGCGCAAGAAGGCCGAGGCCCTCCATGAGAAAGGAGCAGACCTTTGGGACGGGGAGCAGTACGATCCGCTGGAAAAAGCGATCGCTTTCTTCAGTGAAGCCATCCAGCTCGATCCGGGCTTGGTGGATGCCTACTACGACCGCGGCAATGTCTACCTGGAATTGGAGGAATTCACCCGGGCCGTCGCAGACTTTAGCCAAGCCATCCGCCTCAATCCACAATACGCCGATGCCTACTACGACCGTGGCAATGCCCATGCGGAAATGGAGGAATACCGTAAGGCCATCGCCGATTACAATGAGGCCATCCGCCTCAATCCGGAGTATGCCGACGCCTTCTTCGACCGCGGGGACGCTTGGCTGGAATTGAAGAATACCCGCCGCGCAATCGCCGATTTCGACAAGGCTATCCGGCTCGAACCGGAGAACGCCGACGCCCATTACGCTCGCGGAAACGCCTATGATGAACAGGGCCGGACTCAACTCGCCATTGCCGATTACGAGAAGGCCATCCGGCTGGATCCGAAGCATGAGGACGCCTACTACGACCTGGGGCTGACCCTGTTCGAGGAGGGGGATCGTGAGCGGGCCTGTAAAAACTGGCACATGGCATGCGAGCTGGGATCGGAAACGGCCTGCCGACGGGTTAAGAGCAAATGCTGAGCGGGGCTCCCTGAACCCAAATCAAGGCTATGTGAACAGTAGGTCAAAAAAAAGCGGAGTTGAGCCCCACCTCCCCGGCATGCCGGGCCTGCTGGTAGATTTCCCGGATGAATTCCTCCGCCGTGCGGGGGTTGTCCGGATAGCGGTTGTCGCTCAGGGTGAAATATCCGAAATCCATCTTTGCTTCCCCAAATTGAATCGTTGGAAATTCGAACTACCACCTCGCTGCGTTTCTGTTGGTTTCGTGGGCTTCGCGGGTTTCACGGAATCCCCGGGATGAAATCTCAGGCGCGCTCCTTGCGTTCGCGCCACAAGCCCAGTTTTTCCTGCACGCCCCTGTCGGAAAAGCTGAACAGCACGCTGTCCACTGAATCCTCTGCGGCCTGGTGGCTGTGGGGGTGCCAGGAGGGCACGACGAAGGTATCCCCCGGCTCCCAGGAATAGGTTTCCCTGCCGATGCGGGTTTCCCCCCGGCCCTCGATCACGGAATAGACCGTGCCGTCCGTGGAGCGGTAGGGCTGGGTGGCGAACCCGGCAGGCAGCAGTTGCACGAAGGCGGAGATGGTGGGCATGGGCGGGCCGCCTGTGGCCGGGTTGATGTACTCCATCTTCAGGCCGTGATGAGGATCCCATTCCTCCAGCCGCCGCATCTGTTCCAGGGCTTCCCGGCTGCGGGCGTAGGGGTAGCTGAAGGCCGGGGAATAGGGCGCGCTGTTGCGATAACCCACGGGGAGCATGTTGGCGCCGTAGCGGGCCGTGTTGTCCCCGGGGGGCCGCGTCCGGGGATGGCTCTCCTCGCCGTAGCGCTCCACGAAGCTGGCGTCGAAGAACTTCACCAGCGGAATATCCAGGCCGTCCAGCCACACCACCGGCTCGCCGGTATCGTTGCCGTGGTCGTGCCAGCTCCAGGTTCCGGTGATGATGAAGTCGCCTTTTTCCATCAGGGTGGGCTCGCCGTTCACCGAGGTGTAGGCTCCGGAGCCCTCAATGATCAGCCGCAGGGCGCTCTGGGAATGCCGGTGGCAGGGCGCCACTTCGCCCGGCAGCACCAGTTGCAGGCCCGCGTACAGGCTCTGGGTGATCGAAGCGTGGCCCCGCAGCCCGGGATTCTCCAGGATCAGCACCCGCCGCTCCGCCTCGCGGGCGGTGATCAGCTCCCCGGACTCCATCAGATGGGGCCGCGCTTCGGTGTAGGACCAAAAAGCCGGCACGCAGGGCGTATCCGGCTCCGGGGTGATCAACTCGCTGAACACCTCCCACAACGGCGCCATGTTGAGGGAATCGATGCGGTCGTAGAACGCCTGCCGCTTCCCGCCGGTCTTGTTGCTCCGGCTGTCCTGCTGACCCATTTTTCCTACCTCCAGTGGCTCGGTTTCCACGGGAATCTTCCGCCCGCCTACGGGTGCGAGGCGCCCGGAATCGAATGAAACCTGAACAAGCGGGGACCCTACCAGGGAAGGGGCGGGGATTCCAGTGGG
>CAZOXD010000275.1:0-4718 GCA_964583525.1 uncultured Pseudomonadota bacterium | reverse complement strand
GGAATCATAAGAATCGTCAATTGAATGCGCAATTATATAAGTCGCAGTGTTTAGTTCCCCCAACCGGATTCTCCGAATCGCTGGGTGTCCCTGCCTTCCTGGATGGAGCGGGGAGTTTCCTGATCCCAACTCTTCCTCCTTATCGCTTGCGAGGAATTGCGAGGCCTTTCCCTCCGCGAAGCACATTGGCAATGGCCTCCCGGCTTTCCTGGAGATAGATTGAATCGCAAAACAGACTTTCATCACCCAAAGCCTATAGGCTATAGGGCAGGCATGGCCTGGGGCACGCTCTTGATCAGTGTTGCTTCCATCAGGGGTTGTCCTTGGTTTTGGGTGACTGATTGAGCACCCAAGGAGTACCCCTTTTCCCCTTTGTCTCGCTGCTGACACACAAACGCTTATAATTCCTCGTGATCCCATCCGATTGACACCCCCGCATGGCCCCGCGTAGGGTTGGCGGGCATCCTGTTTTGGTGGCCAAGGCAGCCCTGTCCAGGGCCGCCTTTCATGAACCAATCAGCCTGTGGATGTACCTTTTCACCCCTGTTCCTGTGCCGGGAGAACCCCCATGAAAGTCGCCAAAGCCATTGCCGAGATGTTGAAGAAGGAGGGGGTGGAATTCATCGTGGGCTACCCGGTCAATCCGATTCTGGAAGCCTGCGCGGAGGTGGATATCCGCCCCGTCATCGTCCGCCAGGAACGCACGGGGTTGCACATGGCCGATGCGGTGAGCCGCACCACCGCGGGCGAAAAAATCGGCGTGTTCGCCATGCAGCACGGACCCGGTTCGGAAAACGCCTTCGGGGGCGTGGCCCAGGCGTACGGCGATTCCGTCCCCATCGTCGTCCTTCCCGCCGGATACGCGCGCACGCTCACCAATGTGGATCCCAACTTCAGTTCCCTGTTGAGCTTTCAGCACGTCACCAAATGGTGTGAGCAGGTGACGGTGCCCGAGGCCGCTCCGGACGCCATCCGCCGGGCCTTCACCCAGGTGCGCAACGGCCGCCCCCGCCCGGCCCTGGTGGAGTTTCCCACCGACGTGCTGGCCGCGGAAATCCCGGGCATCTCGGAAGGCGGGGAGTACCATCCCTCCATCACCGCCCGGTGCGGGCCCGACCCCCAGCAGGTGCGCCAGGTGGCCCAATTGCTGATCGCAGCCCGCAGGCTGGTGATCTATGCCGGACAGGGGGTGCATTACGCCCGGGCCTGGAATCCGTTGCGGGAGCTGGCCGAACTGCTGGAGGCCCCGGTGACCACCAGCCTGCAGGGCAAGAGCGCTTTCCCGGAAGATCATCCGCTCTCCCTGGGTTCCGGGGGCCGCAGCCGTTCCGGGCAATTGCAGCATTTCCTCAACGAGGCGGACGTGATCTTCGGCATCGGCTGCTCCTTTTCCACCACCAACTTCGGGCTGACCTTCCCCAAGGGGAAGGTGTACATCCATGCCACCCTGGATCCGCTGGACCTCAACAAGCAGGTGCCGGTGGATCACGCCCTGGCGGGGGATGCCGCCCTGACCCTGGAGGCGCTGCTGTACGAAATCGGGAAATCCCTCCAGAAACCCAGGGGAATGGGGGAGGGGGTGGCCGAAGAAATCGCCGGTAAAAAAGCGGCCTGGCTGGAGCAATGGAATCCCAAGCTCACCTCGCAGGACACGCCGCTCAATCCCTACCGGGTGATTTGGGATCTGATGCACACCGTGAAGCGGGCCAACACCATCATTACCCACGACGCGGGAAGCCCGCGGGATCAGATCTCCCCCTTCTGGGAGGCGGTGACGCCCCTCAGCTATATCGGCTGGGGCAAGACCACGCAATTGGGCTACGGCCTCGGTCTGGCCATGGGAGCCAAACTGGCCCACCCGGACAAGCTTTGCATCAACGTGTGGGGCGATGCCGCCATCGGGTTCACGGGGATGGAACTCGAGACCGCGGCCCGCGAGCGCATTCCGATCCTGTCGGTGCTGCTCAACAACTTCTCCATGGCCATTGAACTGAAGGTGATGCCCATCTCCACGGAAAAGTACCGCTCCACCGACATCTCCGGGCACTATGCCGACCTCGCCAGAGCCCTGGGATGTCATGGGGAACGGATCACCGAGCCGGTGGAGATCGCCCCGGCTATCCGGCGCGGGATCGAGGCCACGCAGGCCGGCCAACCGGCGCTGCTCGAATTCATCACCTCCCAGGAGGTGGAAATCTCCACCCCCACCTGAACGGATCGGATGAAAGCGCTTCCCATTGGAATTCTTTGCGCCCTGGCGCTGCCGCCTTCCCTGGACGACCTGGAAGCTTGAGGCAATGGCCGGCCGGGGAAGAGAGGCGGGTTGACAGCGTCATGGATTTCGGCGATAAGTGCCGCAAGTTAGCAGAGCGCACTGGCGGCGGTGTTTGACGGCCCGATATGCAGAGGCCCGCACCGCCATGATTACGGGACTCGAACCTACACTCAACGGGACGGAGCGGGTGCTTCATGGCAGGCGGATTGACCAGCGAACAAGTGGAGCAATTTCACAGGGACGGTTTCTTTTCACCCCGTGAATGCCTCGCTCCCGGCGAAGTCCGGCATTACCGAAAGTGCCTGGAGGATTTCGAGGCCAGCCGGGGAACGAACATCCCTTCCCTGAGCATCCTCTACAAGTACAAGCTCCATCTGCGCTTTCCCTGGGTCAACGAGATCGCCCGCCATCCGGCGATCCTGGGCGCCGTCGAGGATCTGATCGGCCCCGACATCCTGATTTTCACCAGCGCCATTTTCATCAAGGAGCCCCACTCGCCGGCGATCACCGCCTGGCACCAGGACGCCACATATTTCGGCCTCGAAAAGCCGGAGACCGCGAACGCCTGGGTCGCCCTCAGCGTAGCGTCCCAGGAAAGCGGGTGTCTGGAATTTATTCCGGGTAGTCATACCCGGGGGCAGTTGCGGCACGGTACGGAACAGGTTTCCAACAGCGCAAATTCGCGGGGGCAGACCATTGTCGAACCCTTCGATAAACAGAATTCCGTATCTACGCCTTTGCGCCCGGGGGAGTTTTCCCTGCACAACTCCCTGGTAATGCATTCCTCCCCGCCGAACCGTTCGGACGACCGGCGGATCGGGTTGGCCTTTTTTTATATTTCCCCGGGTACGCGCCACACCGGCAGCCGGCGAATGTCGGCCCTGCTGGTGCGTGGAGAGGACACCCACGGCCATTACGACCTTGAATCCCACCCGGCCGCCGAGACCGATCCCGCCACTCAGACAGCGCACGAGGAGGCTGTCTTCCGGTACAGGGAGGCACACGCCGAGCAGGTGGAGCGAGTATCCGCTTCCTGAGGGCGGTTGCGATATTGAAATAGAATGTGGGAAACGTCCCCCTCCTTCCCTGAAGGGCAAACCCGTTATCATCCCGGTAGAACCCGCCGCGCCAGCCGGGGCGCCATCTCTGCCGTAAATATTGCCGTCAATATTGCCGCGCATCCCGGTTCGCGCGGAAAGAGCGGCGCGGCCGGACCCGGCGGCCCTGGTGGTCCTGACGGGCCGGACGGTCCTGACGGGATCGTCCTCACCTCATCGGTGTTCGGCCCCTCGCATAACCCCACGGTGGATACAGCCGCCCCGGATGCGATCCGGCTGCCGGTGCTGGTGGCGCATCACAAAAAGGACGAGTGCCGGGTCACTCCCTTCAGCGGCGTGGCGAAATTCATGCAATTCATTTCGAACGCGACGGTGAGCGAATTGATCGTATTCGAGGAGGGCGCGCGGGTGAGCCAGGGCCGCAAATGCGGGGCGAAGAGCCATCACGGCTTTCCGGGAAGCGGGGAGCGGGTGGTGAAATCCATCGCGGAATGGATTAAATCCCACTAGAATGGGGGGAGGCCGCAGGGAATTTCACTCCGGATTTGCCGGGCTCTCCGTAAAATACGTCTGTAACATTTGGGGGGTGAAAAGAGACGAACCCTGGAGAAGGAGGGACTCCGTTCAAGACACACCACTCCCAATCATGGCGCCCATGAGCATCCTCGAGAATCTGAAATCCATCCTTTCCGGCGGCGCCCCGCCTCCCCCCGCTGTGGACCTGGCGGGTGTCTCCACCTCCCGCCTGGAAAAATCCCTGACCGCCGGGCGGGAGTTGCAGGAGTTGTGCGATCAATTCACCGCGGAGGGACGCACGGCCATCGACGTGGTGCTGAACGGGAATCCATTCGAAGACTGGCAGATGTACCCCTGGCAGGGCGGAATTCTCGATCAGCGCAACCACAGTCAGTATTTTTACCACTCCCACGAGGACTACAAGGGCGAGCACGGGCATTTTCACACCTTCTATTACCAACAACGCAAGCTGGTTCATCTGGTGGCCATCGGGATGGATGCCAGGGGGCGCATCAATCAGCTCTATACCTTCAACCGCTGGGGGCCGGGGGACCACTATTTTCCCGCCGGCAAGCTGAAATCCTTGCTGCCCCGCTTCCGGATCGGCGCCCACAACGACCTGGACGCCCGCCTGCACCGGTTCGTGAGCTGCGCATTGGCGCTCTTCCAGCCCGAGATCGAGCGCCTCTTCGACGAGCGGGACGCCACCTTCGAGCGCTACCGCGCCGAACACAACGGGGAGTCTCCCTATGAGGATCGCGATCTGGAAATCACCAGCGCCCTTCCCGTGGACGTGGAACTCCAGGTAACCCGCATCGCCGCCGAGTTGGAACGGCGCGGGGAACCAGCCGGGAGCACAATCGGGAGCA
>CAZOXD010000274.1:0-4780 GCA_964583525.1 uncultured Pseudomonadota bacterium | reverse complement strand
CTTGCATAGTGATTTTTCACTACACCCCATGCAGAAATTGACCGGAAAGGAAGTCGGCCAAGCCCTCGAAGGCGAGGTGGCGGGGGAGGTGGACACCCTGAAGGCCGGGGGGCTGGAGCCCTGCCTGGCCGTGATCCTGGTGGGTGAGAATCCCGAATCCCAGACCTACGTGCGCGGCAAGATGAAGAAGGCGGAGCAGCTCGGCATCCGTTCGCTGGACAAGCACCTGCCCGCCGCTACCTCTCAGCAGGAACTGGAGCGCACGGTGGCGGAACTGAACGCCGACCCGGCCGTCCATGGCATCCTTTGCCAACTGCCGCTCCCGGAGCACCTGGACGAGCCACGCATCACCACTTTGATCGACCCCAGCAAGGACGTGGACTGCTTTCATCCTCACAACTTCGGGCTGCTGGCCCAGGGCAAGCCGCGCTTTCTGCCCTGCACCCCGGCGGGCATCCTGGCCATGCTCACCCACTACGAGATTCCGGTGACGGGCCGCTCGGTGGTGGTGCTGGGACGCTCCAACATCGTGGGCCGGCCACTCTCCCTGCTGCTTTCCGCCAAGGGGCGGGACGCCACGGTCACGGTTTGCCATTCCCGCACGGCCAACCTGGCGCAGGTGGCCTGCGGGGCCGACATCCTCATCGCCGCCATCGGGCGTCCGGAATGGGTGGGACCGGAATTCGTGAAGGAAGGCGCCGTAGTGATCGACGTGGGGGTGAACCGGGTGGAGGACCCTTCCCGGGAGCGCGGTTACAGGCTCTGCGGCGACGTGGACTTCGAGCGGGTGGCGCCGCGCGCCTCGGCGATATCCCCCGTCCCCGGCGGAGTGGGGCCGCTCACCATCCTCATGTTGATGCGCAATACGGTGCAGGCCGCCCGGCTGCTCTCGGAAGCGTAGGGGCTGCCGCGTAATTCGGCCCCGCCGGCGCTCTCCGCCCCGCACCGTTGGGAATAACGGGCACGGCACGCCGTGCCCGCACCACTGCGCTTCACCAATCTCTTTGCTGGGGGAATTGTTAAAAAATATGGAAAAAGCGGAGCCCTGCATCCTCCCCTTGATACCGGGCCGGGAAGTGGCTTTAATGGAAGGGGGAGGGCAACGATTCCATCCGATTCGATGCGATTCTATCCGGTGTGAGGCCCCGATCATGAAAGCGTTCCTGGTGGTGGACGTGCAGAACGATTTCTGCCCCGGCGGCGCCCTGGCCGTGACGGACGGAGACCAGGTGGTGGCCTACATCAATGCCCTGCGGGGCGATTTTCCCCTCACCGTATTCACCCAGGACTGGCACCCGGCCAATCACAAAAGCTTCGCTTCCAACAATCCCGGCGCCCAGGTGGGCGAGATCGTCAAGCAGGGCGGGATTGACCAGATCATGTGGCCGGACCACTGCGTGCAGGGCACCCACGGCGCGGAGTTCCATTCCCGATTGGAGCGCAAGCCCGAGGACCCGGTCTTCCGCAAGGGGGAACTGGTGGAGGTGGACAGCTATAGCGGCTTCCTGGACAACGACCGCCAGCACGAGACGGGGCTGGGCGCCTTCCTCACCGAACAGGGGGTGACGGAGGTACACATCGCCGGGCTGGCCACGGACTACTGCGTCAAGTTCACCGTGCTCGACGCCATCCAATCCGGATTTTCGGCCCACGTTCATCGCCGGGGCTGCCGGGCCGTCAACCTCCAGCCCGGGGACGAGGAGGCCGCCTACCGCGAAATGGAAGCCGCCGGGGCTGCCGTGCTGCCCTGATCCGCCGGCGTGGGCCAAGACATCGAGGGGAACCGCAACTGCGGCCTCACCCCCGCCCTTCGGGCGACCCCTCTCCACAAACGTGGCGAGGGGGAAGCAGCAACGGCTAAACGCAAACCGGCAAGCAGGGGAATCATTCCCAGGTAGTTCGATAAAAAAGCGGCCCCCTTTGGGTGTATATTAGCGTGGCGGGGAAACACAGGCTTTTACAGTTGTCCCTCTCCACGTTTGTGGAGAGGGAGGGAGCGGCCTCAGCCGCGGAAGGGTGAGGCTCCACCGGCGGATCAAAAGGCGAGCCGCCGGGGCTGCCGTGCTGCCCTGATCCGCCGGCGTGGGTGGATGGGCGACCCCGGCCGCCGGAGGGTTGGCGCGCCCGGCCGGAAATGCCGCCTCACCGGTAGCCTTCCCGGTTGCCTCCCCGGCCCCACCCTGCCATCCTGCTTGCGGCACTTCTTTCACGATCCGGGCGCTTTGACCCGGAGATATCACCGGAGATACCTTCCATGCACGATCAGGAGGCCCTGGAGTACCATTCCCGCGCCCGAAAAGGGAAAATCGAAATCCGCGCCACCAAGCCCACCGCCACCCAGCGGGACCTGACCCTGGCCTACACCCCCGGTGTCGCGGCGCCCTGCATGGAAATCGCCCGGGAGCGCGACCTGGTCTACGAATACACGGCCAAGCAGAACCTGGTGGGCGTCATCACCAACGGCAGCGCCGTGCTGGGCCTGGGCAACATCGGTCCGGAAGCCTCCAAGCCCGTGATGGAAGGCAAGGGCGTGCTGTTCAAGAAACTGGCCGACATCGACGTGTTCGACCTGGAGGTGGCCGTCGACGATCCCGAGCGCTTCATCGAGGTGGTGAGCAGTCTGGAGCCCACCTTTGGCGGCATCAACCTGGAGGACATCAAGGCCCCCGAGTGCTTCGAAATCGAGCGCGAACTGCGCGCCCGGATGGACATTCCCGTTTTCCACGACGACCAGCACGGCACCGCCATCATCACGGGGGCCGCCCTGCTCAATGCCCTGGAATTCGCCGGAAAGCGCATCGAGGACGTGCGGGTGGTCTTTTGCGGGGCCGGCGCGGCGGGCATCGGGTGCGCACGCTTCTACCTGGTTCTGGGGGTGCGCCGGGAAAACCTGATCCTGGTGGACGTGGACGGCGTCGTGTACAAAGGCCGCGGCGGCGGGATGCACCCCCTGCTGGAGGATCTTGCCAGCGACACCCCGGCCCGCACCCTGGCCGAGGCCCTGGAAGGCGCGGACGTGTTCGTGGGGGTCTCCGCGCCCAACGTTGTCTCCCCGGAGATGCTCACCCGGATGGCGGCCGATCCCATCATCTTCGCCCTGGCCAATCCCGACCCGGAAATCACCTATCCGGAAGCCAGGGAGGCCCGTCCCGACGCCATCATCGCCACGGGGCGCTCGGACTTTCCCAACCAGGTCAACAACGTGCTCTGCTTCCCCTTCATCTTCCGGGGGGCGCTGGACGTGCAGGCGCGGGAGATCAACGAGCCCATGAAGCTGGCTGCCACGCGGGCCCTGGCGCAACTGGTCAAGGAGGACACCCCCGACGAGGTGCTGATCGCCTATGGCCTCAAGTCCCTCGGGTACAGCCGCGACTACCTGATTCCCACACCCTTCGATCCGCGGGTGCTGCTCTACGTGGCCCCGGCGGTGGCGAAAGCCGCCATCGAATCGGGGGTGGCGCGGCTCACCGATCTGAATCTGGACGCCTACCGTGACGCCCTGGCCTCCACCCAGAGCATCACCCAGGAAACCGCGCGCCGCATCATCCGCCGCGCCCGCCGCGCGGAGAAGAAGCGGGTGGTGTTCCCCGAAGCCCGCAACGAGACCATCCTGCGGGCCTGCCATCAGATCGTCCAGGAAGACGTGGCCCGGCCCATCCTGATCGGGCATACGGAACTGGTGCGGGAACGGGCCGAGGAGTTGAAGGTCTCCCTGGAAGGCGTGGAAATCATCGACTCCCGCACCTCGCCCCTCCTCGACGATTTCGGCAAAGGACTCTTCGAGGCCCGCCAGCGCAAGGGACTGCTGCGCAACCAGGCCCGGCTGATCATGGAGCGCCAGGTGGAATTCGCCCTGATGATGGTCAAGACCGGCCATGCGGAAGGGTTCGTGGGTGGAATCACCCGCACTTATCCGGAGATCATCCGCCCCGCCCTGCAGATCATCGGGCTGCGGCCGGGGGTGCGGGGGGTGTCGGGGTTTTACATGATCCTCTACCGGGAACGCACCTTGTTCCTGGCCGACACCACGGTGCACATGAACCCCAGCGGGGAGGAGTTGGCCGACGTGGCCATCAACACGGCCAAGGCCGCCCGTTTCTTCGGGGAGACGCCCCGGGTGGCCTTCCTCTCCTATTCCAATTTCGGGTCGGTGCGCAACGCGGACGTGAAGCGGCTCTCCGACGCCCTGGCCATCGTGCGGGAGCGGGAGCCGGAGCTGATGGTGGACGGGGAGATGCAGCCGCACTTCGCGATCAATCCGGACCTGCGCAGCCAGCACTATTCGTTTTCCAAGCTGGAAGGCCCCGCCAACGTGCTGGTGTTCCCCAATCTCCACGCCGCCAACAACGCCTACCGCCTGCTGTCCGAGCTGAGCGATTGCGAAATTCTCGGCCCCATCCTCACGGGGATGGAAATGCCCGTGTGCGTGCTCTCCCAGGAATCCCTCGTCAACGACGTGGTCAACATGACCGCGCTCTCGGTGGTGGAGGCCGAGGAGGGCGTAGTGTGAAGGTCGGGAAGGGCGCAGTGTGAGGGTTGGCAAGGGCAACCATGCCGGCTATACGATAAACCCCCTAAGAGATAAACCCCAGGGCCAAACCGCCCCAGGGCATCCGCTTTCTCATGACTATTCATGGGTTCAACAGGCTAGGTAAAAAATAGTGGCGCGGGCGTCCCTGCCCGCATTTCGCTGAGCGGGCGTTTTTTTCCCGGTGTCACCCCCTTCCCCGAAAATTGTTCCCCAACGCCATTTCCATTTGCTAGGATGCCAGCTTCGCCG
>CAZOXD010000273.1:0-4812 GCA_964583525.1 uncultured Pseudomonadota bacterium | reverse complement strand
TCCGTCCCGGCATAACACCCCAGGGCCGGACAAGCCTGTCCGTCCCGGCATAACACCCCAGGGCCGGACAAGCCTGTCCGTCCCGGCATAACAGCCGATTATTTTTGAGATTACCCGTTCCCGGCTGGTATTCCCAGACCCGCCCCGGGGCAGCCGTGCGACCGGTTTCCTTTACGGAGAGGGCAGGAAAAATCCAAGGGGGGAAAATTCGGGAAATTTCATGGCTGTGTTTGCATTCACCCGACGCTGGCTGGTAGGGCTGTTAGGGACAGGGGAATCGGATTCCGCCACCATGCGTGGTTGCTTCAGGATTCGTGGCAGGACCTCCATATCCAATGCAAATCCCCACAATTTTCACACTCCACGGGATCGGCTATGCGATTCATTCCCAACAACGAGGTCATGCGCGATGTCATGCTCAAGGAAATGGGCCTGCCGGACATTGACGCGCTCTTTTCCTCCATTCCGCCCGAGGTGCGGCTGAACCGGAATCTGAACCTGCCGCCAGGGATGGCGGAATCCGAGCAACTGCGGTACTTCGCCGATCTGGCGGGCCGGAATGCCGGGGCCGGGATGATCTCGTTCGTGGGGGGCGGCAGCTACGCCCACTTCTCCCCGCTGGTGATCGACAGCCTGCTTATGCGCGCCGAGTTCTTCACCTCCTACACCCCCTACCAGCCGGAGATCAGCCAGGGCACCCTGCAGTCCATCTTTGAATTTCAGACTTTCATCACCTCCCTCACCGGGATGGAGGTGGCCAACGCCTCCATGTACGACGGCGCCAGCGCCACCGCGGAGGCCGTGCTGATGGCGGACCGGCTGGCCCGGGGCCGCTCCCGGGTGCTGCTTTCCCAGGGCCTGCATCCCCATTACCGCCAAGTGGTGGAAACCCATGCCCGCTTCCTGGAGTTGGAACTGGAAACCGTTCCCGTGAACCCGGACACCGGAGGCACGGACGGGGCCGCCCTGGAAAAGCTGCTGGATGGCGAGGTGGCCTGTCTGGTGGTGCAGCAGCCCAACTGCTTCGGGTCGATCGAGGACATCGCCGCCCTTTCCGCACAGGCCCGGGAGGCCGGGGCGCTGACCATCGTCTCGGTGAACGAGGCCCTGAGCATGGCGCTGCTGGAAACCCCCGGCGCCCTGGGGGCCGATATCGTGGCCGGAGAGGGGCAAAGCTTCGGGGTGCCCGTCTCCTACGGCGGCCCCTACCTGGGCTTCATGGCCACCCGGGATGCACACAAGCGCCAAATGCCAGGCCGGATCGCCGGGGAGGCGGTGGACGAGGAGGGCCGGCGCGGGTACGTGCTCACTCTGGCCACCCGCGAGCAGCACATCCGCCGCGAGAAGGCCACCAGCAATATCTGCACCAACGAAAATCTGGTGATGCTCTCCGCGCTGATCCATCTGACCCTGATGGGCCGCAACGGGCTGCGCGAGGCCGCCATCCAGAACGTCTCGCTGCTGGCCTACTTTCTGGAAGAAATCTCCAAGCTGCCCGGGTACGCCCCTGCATTCAGCGCCCCCCGCTTCAACGAGGTGACTCTGACCTGCCCCCTTCCGGCGGCGCAGGTGGTGGAAGCCTGCCTGGAGCGGGGAATCGTGCCCGGGCTGGACCTGGGCCGCTGGGACAGCGCCCGCCATGGAGACAGCGCCATGGACAACATGCTGCTCGCCGCCTTCACGGAAACCAAAACCAAAACCGAAGTGGATGCCCTGCTCGCCGTGCTGGGGGAGGTGGGCTCATGAGCGCCAAACCGGTGGGTTACTTCCACGAGGAACCGCTCAGCTTCGAATATCCCGACAACGGACACAGCGGGGTCAAGCTTCGGGACCCGGGGGTGCCCCTGGCCGATCCGGCCCGGGCCATGGCCGGCGCGGCCTTGCGCAGCGACGGGCTGCATCCCCTGCCCCAACTTTCCGAGTTCGAGGTGGTGCGGCATTTTACCCGGCTCTCCAAGCTCAACGTCTCCATCGACGCCGCCATGTACCCCCTGGGGTCGTGCACCATGAAGTACAATCCCCGTATCAACGAGGTGGTGAGCCGGGAGGCGGGGTTTCTGCAGGCGCATCCCCTCTGGCCGGAATCCCTGGCGCAGGGAACGCTGGAGGCGCTCTACCGGCTCAACGAGATGCTGCTGGAAATCACCGGGTTCGACGCGGGCACACTGCAACCGGCGGCCGGGGCGCAGGGAGAACTGACCGGGGTGTTGCTGATCCGCGCCCGCCTGGAAGCCAAGGGGGAGCGGCGGCGCTACATGCTGGTGCCGGACAGCGCCCACGGCACCAATCCCGCCAGCGCCCACCTCGCCGGATTCGATGTGCGCGAGGTGAAGAGCCTCCCCGACTACACCGTGGATCTCGCGCACCTGGAATCCCAGATGGATGAGGACGTGGCGGGGCTGATGATCACCAATCCCAACACCCTGGGTATTTTCGAACGCGACATCCGCAAGATCGCGGACATCGTCCATTCCAAGGGCGGGTACATCTACTGCGACGGCGCCAACATGAACGCCCAGACCGGCATCTGCCGGCCGGCCGACGCGGGGATGGACGTGATGCACCTCAACCTGCACAAGACCTTCTCCACCCCCCACGGCGGGGGCGGTCCCGGGGCCGGCCCCTGCTTCTGCACCGCGGAACTGGAACCCTACCTGCCCGTGCCCCGGGTGGAAAAGTCGGAGGGGGAGCAGGGCGGCTACCGGCTCAATTGGGACGTTCCCACCAGCATCGGGAAGATCTCCACCTTCAACGGCAATACGGGCATCCTGGTGCGGACGCTCTCCTACCTGGTGGCGCTGGGTGCGGAAGGCCTGAAGGAAATGAGCGAGGTGGCCGTGCTCAACGCCAATTACCTGCGTCATAAGTTGCAGGACGTGCTTCACGTGGCCACCGACGCCCCCACCCTGCACGAGGTGGTGTTCTCGGACCAGGGCCTGGCCGATCACGGGGGCATCACCACCCTGGACCTGGCCAAGCGGCTGATGGACTACGGTTTCCATCCCCCGACGGTCT
The DNA here is from genome assembly GCA_964583525.1 of uncultured Pseudomonadota bacterium. Classification (GTDB taxonomy): domain Bacteria; phylum SAR324; class SAR324; order SAR324; family JACQKK01; genus CAZOXD01. The sequence goes on along the minus strand of CAZOXD010000273.1, from coordinate 1,797 downwards.
ACTTTCCGCTCACGGTGCACGGGGCGCTGATGGTGGAGCCCACGGAATCGGAACCCCTGGCAGAATTGCAGCGGTTCGTGGAGGCCATCGTGGCCATCCTGGCCGAAGCGGACCGCAATCCCCAGTTGGTCAAGTCCGCGCCCCACCTGGCCCCCCGCCGCCGCCTGGACGAAGCCGGCGCCGCCCGCCACCCCATCCTGCGCTGGACACCCGGGGGGTCCCCGCCACCCAAGTAAGGGCAAGCGGGGGACGATGAACTTCAATTGCGAACAGCCTTGGAACCGCCGATGAACCCTTCGACAGGCTCAGGACACGGCGCAGATCAACGCAGATGAAAAAGCGATCCGCGGACCTCACCCCCGATGTCTCGGGACTTCCGGGAAGGGGGAACAATGGCGAACTGCAACAGCGAACTGCCGCCTCACCCCCGTACCCTTTGGAATCGCTTGCGAGTCGCGCGATTCTCCCTTCCCGGCTGGACAGGAATGATCAGGGCCGGACAAGCCTGTCCGTCCCGGCATGAGGGGAACAGCAACGGAAACTGCCTGCCAGCAAATTGGCTCCGTTTCGTAATTCGACCCGTCAGCCAGAATTGGCTCCACTTCGTAATTCGGGTTGAAACGAGCAAATTGGCTTTGCTTCGTAAAAACACTTTTATTGAAAATATGTCTTATTATATCAGTATATTATGTCATACTACAAGGCATTTGTCCAGGGAGAAATGGGGTAGGCAGTTGCAGTCCAAGTCCGCGTAATCTGTGCAATCCGCGGATAGGCCGTCCGCGGTTGATGTTGCAGTCCCATCCGCGTCCATCCGCGTTCATCGGCGGTTTCAATGCAGTTTATGCCGGGACGGACACGCTTGTCCGGCCCTGATCATACGGTTGCGGTTCGCGGTTTCAGTAGCAGCTTCCCCCTCTCCAACCGGTGGAGAGGAACCAGGGGGGTGAGGCCGCGGTTGCCAGCTCCCACCGCCCGATTGTACGATCACCGGCGCATCCGGTGCGGGAGGAATCCTCCCCGCACGATCATTCACCGCACACGGAGAACCCCCATGACCACATTGCACAACCGGGCCAAGGAGCGGCTGGAGGCGGGCGAACTATCCATCGGACTGGGCCTGCGCTCGGCCCGCACGGTGGAGATCGGGCGGGTGCTGGCCACCTGCGGCTATGACTGGGCCTTCATCGACATGGAGCACAACTCCATGAGCATCGACACCGCGGTGCAGATCGCCGTGGCCTGCCAGGACGCCGGCGTGACGCCGCTGGTGCGCGTGCCGGGCTACGAGCATTATCTGGCCACCCGCGTGCTGGACGCCGGGGCGATGGGCATCGTCTTTCCCCACGTGGATACGGCCGAGCAGGCGGCGCGGCTGGTCAGCTTCTGCAAGTACCCGCCCGTGGGTCACCGTTCCGCGGCCGGGGCCATGCCGCAACTGGACTTCCAGGCCGTGCCCCAGCCCGAGGCGACCCGGCTCGTCAACGAGAACACCCTGATCGTGATCATGCTGGAAACTCCCCTGGCTATCGATAACGCCGGCGCCATCGCCGCGGTGGAGGGGGTGGATTCCCTGCTGATCGGCAGCAACGACCTGTGCATGGAGATGGGGATTCCCTCCCAATTCGACTCCCCCCGGCTGGCCGAGGCCATGGAGGCCACCATCGCCGCCTGCAAAAAGCACGGCAGGCATCCCGGCTTCGGCGGAGTCTACGACGAAACCCTCTGCCGCGGATTCATCGCGATGGGCATGCGTCTGATCCTGGGTGGCGGGGACCTGCCCCTGCTGATGAAGGC
>CAZOXD010000272.1:0-4821 GCA_964583525.1 uncultured Pseudomonadota bacterium | reverse complement strand
CCAGCACGAACAAGAGCATGCCGAAGACCAGTGTCAACTGGAGCCACGAACCGCGAATGGTCAGGGCGAGGGGAATCAGGGGGGCCACCGCCGCCAGTTGGCGCAGCCAGAGCAAGGCCAGAAAGGCCAGGACACCGGCCAGGTTGTCCCCGATGCCGGGATGGCCGGAGGCCTGCCACAGTCCCTCCAGGCGCAGCCAGGGATTGGGTACCACCAACGGGTAATAGAAGGCAGCGGTGCCGGTTTCCAGGAGGGCGTCGCCCCAGGCGGCCAGCAGGCGCAGCCCGAGGGCGCCCGTCACCAGCAGGGCCAGCCGGCCGGCGCGCGATTGGAGCGGTTGCAGGCGCACCCGCGCCCACAATTCCCGGGCGTCGATATCGCCCCCGGTTTTCCGGAAGAAGAGGGCCATGAACGCCGACGCCACCACCGCGCTGAGCAGGAGGGGCAGCGCGGATTCCGGCAGGTGCAACGGAAACGCCGCCAGCCGCAATTGCACCATCGCCCAGGAGGTGACCCATTCCGCAAAGGGCCCGATCCCGGCCAGCAGGGCCACCGCCACGCCCAGCGCGGCATAGCGCGTCCAAAGAATGCGGGAAAGCACGGGACGGCAGGCGAAGGCAATGGCGATGCCTCCCAGGGATGCGAAGAAGAAGGGGCTCTGCAGGTAGAGAAATCCGAAGGAAGGATCCTGGGGAATGTGCTGGGCCAGGCCGTAGGCAGCGCCGATGATCAATACCCCCAGGGCGTTCCATTCCCTGCGCGGTTTTTTTTGCCTGGAATTCAACATGCCAAATCGGGCTATCCTCGGGTGGGTGAAGGGATCGCCACCCATCCTCTCCCGATCATTGGCGGAATTGCAAAATTTCGCTGGGGTGGGGCATTCTTCCCATGGGTCCAATCTGGATTCCCCACCCCCAATGGGATATGAACGTTGCAGGTACGCATCCGAAATGGAGCCAAGGCTCCCAACCGATGGAAACCACGATGGAATGCCCGCATTGCAGCAAGGACAATCCCGCGGACGCCCGTTTCTGTAATGGCTGCGGGAAAAGCCTGGACTCAATCCCGGATTTCGCAAGGGCCGCCGGTGCTGAATCTGAGCCCGCGCAATCAGAGCCCATGCCACAGGAGGGGGAACGCAAGCAGGCCACCGTGCTTTTCTCGGATTTGTCCGGCTACACCGCCATGAACGAGAGGTTGGACCCGGAGGACGTGCGGGAACTGATGGCGCGGCTTTTCGGCGAAGTAGCGCGGATCGTCGAGGGCTACGGGGGCACCATCGAGAAATACATCGGGGACGCGGTTATGGCGATCTTCGGTGTGCCCACTTCCCATGAGGACGATCCGCTCCGGGCCGTGCGAGCGGCCCTGGATATCCACCAGGCCGTGGCCGCCCTGTCGCCTCCCATCGAAGCCAAGACGGGCCATGCTTTGTCCATGCATACGGGCATCAACACGGGATTGGTCGTCACCGGCCGCATCGAATTGGAGGCCGGCACACTGGGCGTGGTGGGGGACGCAGTCAATCTGGCCGCCCGCCTTTCCGGACTGGCGGGTGACGGGGAGGTGGTGGTGGGACAGGACTCCTTGTCCCATTTGGAACGGTATTTCACCTTCGACAAGCTTCCCTCGGCCCAGGTCAAAGGCAAGGCCGAGGCCGTGGAAGGATTCAGGTTATCGGCTCCCCGCGATCAGCCCGCCGCCACCCACCGCTTTGCGGGATTGCGGAGCGCCCTGGTGGGAAGGCAGGTGGAATTCGCCCTCCTGCAACGCGCCCTGGACCGCCTCCGGGACGGCAAGGGCTCCCTCCTTTCCTTTCGAGGAGAAGCGGGCAGCGGCAAGAGCCGCCTGATCGAGGAGTTCAGGGACAACATCTCCGGGCAAGACATTCTCTGGTTTATGGGGAAGGGCCACGATTACACCCGGAATATTCCCTATTATCCGTTGAAGGAACTGCTCAGTCAGGCCTGGAAAATCCAAGAGGGCGACACCCCGGAACAGGTGCGTGAGAAGTTGGAATCCAACATCCGAAGCCTTCTTGCAGATACGCCGGCGGATCCCGCATCCGTGATTCCCTATGTCGGGGGATTGTACGCGCTGGAGTATGCGGAGATTACCGGCAGTCCGGAATTTCTGAAACAACGGCTCTTCGAGGGGATGCTGGCTCTTTACCAGGCCATGGCTAGGAAAGGCCCCTCGGTGTTTATTCTGGAAGATCTGCATTGGGCCGACCCCTCCACCCTGGAATTGCTGCGCCACATCATCGCCAATTTTGGGAAGGCGGCCATCACACTGTTTACCTACCGCCCTCCGTTCCAACTCTTCCCGGGCTGGGACGGACCGGATGAGGAGAGGGTGCCCGGATTCAGGGAGATTGACCTGGAAAGCCTCTCCCCGACCCAGACCGAAAACCTCACCCTGGGCCTATTGGAAGACTCGGCGCCGCCTCCGGGGCTGGTTGCCTTTATCCAGGACAAGGCGGCGGGGAATCCCTTCTATGTGGAAGAGGTGCTGACATCCCTGATCGAATCCCAAGCCATCGTGCGGGAAAATGGAATCTGGCGGCTGGCCGGATCTCTGGATCAGTTCAATGTGCCCTCCACGGTGCAGGGGCTGATCGCCGCCCGGCTGGACCGGCTCGAGCCGGCCCGGAAACGCCTGCTCCAGGAAGCCGCCGTGATCGGGCGCAATTTCCTCTACCAGGTGCTGACCCGCATCACCGGAGAGGGGCCGGACATCGCGGGGGACCTGGGCGCCCTGGAGCGGCTGGACATGATCCGCGCCATCGTTCCGGAGCCGGATCTGGAATACATGTTCAAGCATCCCCTCACCCAGGAGGTGGTCTACGGATCCCTCCTGCATCGGGCACGGGAAGTCATTCACGACCGGATCGGCCACGTGATGGAGGATCTGCTGGCGGACCGGCTCCCGGAATACTATGAGCGGCTCTCCTTCCATTTCCGCAATGGGCGCTCCAGCGATAAGGCCGTGGACTATCTGATCCGCTCCGGGGAAAAGGCGCTGAACCGCTTCGCCCTGGACGAGTCCGACGGCTATTTCCAGGAGGCCTTGCAGATTCTGGCTGCCAAGGCGGAGAAATCCGGGGAGGACAAGGAGCGCATATTGGACATCCTGATTACCTGGGCGCTGGTGTTTTATTACCGCGGAGAAATGCGCGCCCTGCACGATCTGCTGCGCAGCCATGAACAGACGGCCCGAACCGTGACCGATCCCTCCCGCAAGGGAATGTTCCTGGCCTGGCTGGGATTCACCCTCTACTACATCGCCAGGTCCCGGGAATCCATCGCCTATCTGTCGGAGGCGCTGGAAATCGCGGAAGCCGCCGGCGACCGCAAAACCGCCGCCTACGTCCATTCCTGGATCGTATATCCCGCTATCGATGTGGATTCGGAGGTGGATGCGGTACACCACGGGGAACAAGCCATGGCGTTGGCGCGGGAGTTTCAGGACGATCATTACCTGAAAGCCAAATCCGGGTTTGGGTTGGCGTTTGCGCTCTGGTGGCAAGGTGAAACCACCCGCATCCTGGAAATCGGCCAGGAAATGCTGGCGGAACACCAGGAACTGGGCAATGTCCGGGGCGAAGTGCTGGCCCACTGGTGCATCGGGCTGGGCCAATCCAACCAGGGTGATCTGCCCGCTTCCATCGAAACGCTTACGCTGGCCAAGAACGCCGCCGTAGACCCGTTCTACCGGAGTATGGGCAACCTCTTCCTTTCTTTTGCCCTCATGCAAGAGGAGCGGTTCGACCTGATGGAAACGGTTGCAAGGGAACTGCTGGAATACAGCCAACAAACGGGAAGTGAATATTTCATCCGCCTTGGCAAGTATTCCTTGGGCACCGCGATCTTCGCCAATGGGCGGATGGGAACAGGAATGGCCATGCTGCAGGAATCCGTCGACCTGTTTAAAACCGAAAATCTCCGTAGCCTCGGGTTCGGAAATCTCGTTCTGGGCATCCTGAATGCCAAACTCCTCACGGGGGGCAAGGATGCGACCCTGGGAATGTTTCTGCGTAATTTTTTCTATTTGGTTTCCCATATCCCTTTCGCGGAGCGCAGAGCTGTATCCCAACTGACCAGCGCCGTGGAAAGCACTCTCCGGCTCGGATTCAAGGGCAACCAGGGGAGGGCCTTGATAGCCCTTGGGGAGTTGCATGCCTTCAAGAAACGCACGCCGCAAGCCCGGGAATGTTTTCAGGCGGCCATCGCGATTTACGAGGAAACGGAGGCGGAGGAACATCTCAGCAAGGCGCGGGAAGCTCTGGCGGTATTGGGATAGCGGTCCCCCGCCGGGAGATTCGCCATCCAGTGGGGATTTCCCTTCAGGAGAGCGCGCCGCCGCAGGAGCTGCCGGTGCCGGCGGTGCAGCCCAGGCAGTGGGCGCCGGTGCGGATGGAGCGGCCCTGGAGCGATTCCAGCCGGAAGGCCCCGTCCAACAGGGAGGGCGCGGCCGCAGGTGAATCCCGGCCCAGTTCCATCTCCAGCATCTGGTTGAAGTCGCAGTCGTAGAGGCGGCCGTCCCAGCCGACGCTGAGGGTGTTGCGGCACATCAGGTTGGGCACCGTGCCCGGGTTGAAGGCGTCTTCCAGCAATTGCAGGTAGTCCCCATGCTCTCCGTTGTTTTCCAGGGAGCGGGCGAAGCGACCAATGGGCAGGTTGGCCATGGCCAGCAGGTTGTTGAACTCGATGACGAAATCCTCGCGCAAGACCCGCTTGTAATCGGCCTCCAGCCCGGCCTGATCCCCCGGCAGGAAGGGGCCGAGGGGATTATAGACCAGATCCAGTTGCAGCCCGGATT